>JAUSLQ010000027.1 GCA_030645675.1 Actinomycetota bacterium
CCCGGCGGTCAGGTGGGCGGCCCGGCGGGCGGCACGACCAGCACGTCCAGCCAGATCACCACCTGGGTGCAGGCCAGCTTCACGACCGTGGTGGTCGACGGCATCACCTTCTACGACCTGACCAGCCCGACCTGACCAGCCCTGACCAGCCCGACCGGCCCCGGTTCACACGTTCAGCTGGCCGCGCAGGATGCTCTTGCCCGAGTGGGTGGGCGTGCCGTCGGGCGGCTCGATGGAGACGTCGACCACCGGGAACCCGGCCGGATCGACGTGCTCGGGCAGCGGGTAGCGGCCGTCGCCGTGCAGCGGGCCCAGCGAGTACATGCCCTGCACGTCGGTGTCGATGATCCACAGCTCCATGAAGCCGTCGGGCACCGTCGGAAGGTCGGTGAAGCGCACGTCGAGGGCGTACTCACCGCCGGCCAGGCGCACCAGCGTGGCGGTGGCTGCGCTGGCAGAACCCTCGGGCGACAGGCCGGCGTTCGACAACTGCACTGCCACGATCGTGTCGGCGTCGTCGCCGTCGCGGCCCACCAGCACGGCCACGGCAACGACCGCCAGTAGGGCTGCGGCGGCCGCACCGACCACCAGCGGCAGGCGGCGGAACCACTGGGCCGGCCGGGCAGCGGACACGTTCGAGTGCGAAGGGTCGGCCTGCGCTGCCGAATCGCCGGCGGCGACCAGTGCCTCGATGCCGGCCCACACCGACTCGGGAGGGCTGTCGAGATGTGTGTCGGCCACCGACAGGGTGCGGGCCAACGCCGCCAGCCCGGTGATGTCGAGCTCGTCGCCCGCCCCGCCTTCGGCGTTGCCGCCGCCCGGCGGGTTGCGGTGAGGGGGATTGTCGCGACTCATGACGCACGCTCCAAGTGGCGACGCAGACGGGCGAGACCCCGGCGGATATCGCTCTTCACAGTACCGATCGGCAGATCGCAGCGCTCGGCGATCTCTGGGTGGGTGAGCTCCTCGTAGAAGGCGAGCTCGATCATCTTCTTCGAACGGCCGGGCAGCTGGGCGAGCGCTTCGGCCAACAGCAGCCGGTCGGCCAACGACTCCACCTCGCTCGGCGTCAGCAGCGCTGTCGATGCTGACGCCGAGTCGGAGATCTGCGGGCGGCGGTTCTGTGCCCGCACCTGGTCGATCACCTTGTTGCGGGCGATGCCCACCAGCCATGCGGCCAGGCTGCCTCGACTGGGGTCGTACTGCGTCCTGGCAAACCAGCCGGCAGCGAACACCTCCTGGGTGACGTCGCCGGCCAGATCGGTGCCCAGGCTGCGGCGGCACAGCGTGTAGACGAGGCGACCGTGCGCGTCGTACGCACGACGGAGGGCGTCGTGTTCGCCCGCGACGAAGCTCGCTTCGAGATCGTCGACGGGGTGTACTTCGCGCACGGTCGCAGCTTGCCAGATGGGAGTGCTCACGCCGACGGCGGCAGGAGGACCTTGTCGATCACGTGGATCACACCGTTGCTGGCAATGATGTCGGTGGTCACCACGTTGGTGTCACCGTTCAGCACCACACCACCGTCGACGACGGCGATCTCGATGCCGGCACCGTTCAACGTCGTGGCCGACTGACCATCGAGACCGACCACGTCAGCAGCCAGCACCGCACCCGACACCACGTGGTAGGTCAGCACCGCGGTCAACAGCTCCGTGTCCGCGAACAGCTCTTCCTTCGTCATCCCGAGCGCTTCCAGCGCAGCAGCAAATGCTTCGTCGGTCGGCGCGAACACCGTGAACGGGCCCTCCGCCTTCAGCGCATCCACCAGTCCGGCGGCCTGCAACGCCTCGGCCAGCACCGTGAAGTCGCCGGCGGCAACTGCCGTGTCGACGATGTCCATCTCGGCCATCTCCGGCTCGGTCGTCGGAGCCTGGGTGGTGGGCGCCTGGGTGGTGGGGGCAACCGTCGTCGTGGTGGTGGCCTCGTCGTCGCTGCAGGCCGCAGCCAGCATCCCGAGGGCCAGCACACCTGCCATCATCTGGGTACCGAATCGCTTGCTCTTCATGTCCGTGATCTCCGATCGTGTTGGGGGAACACCGGGTACTACGCCTGCCTCGGCGGCACAGATGCAGAAACTTCGCGATTCCTTTGCTCACGCTCCGGCCGGGTGGTGGCGGTGCCACCACGCAGGTGTGCCCACCACGTGATCGAATGGGGGGATGCACCGACGCGACGAGCTGGCCGCCTTCCTGCGCGCCCGGCGCGAGGCGTTGCGGCCGGAGGACGTGGGGCTACCACCCGGGCGCGGCCGGCGCACACCCGGTCTGCGCCGCGAGGAGATCGCGCTGCTGGCCGGCGTCTCGGTCACGTGGTACACCTGGCTGGAGCAGGGGCGGCCGATCAACGCCTCGGTCGACGTGCTGGAAGCGCTGGCCCGCAGCCTGCGGCTGGACGACGCCGAACGGCATCACCTGCTGGCGCTGGCCACCCGCTCACCGGGCGACCCCGTGCCGGAGGTCGACGACGCTCCAGATGCGCTGGTGCGACTGATCGACGCCATGCAACCGGCGCCCGCCTACGTACTGGGGCCGCGGTGGGAGTTCCTGGCCTGGAACCGCGCCCAGTCATTGCTGTACCCGATGATCGAGCACCTGACGACCGGCGACCGCAACCTGCTGTGGGTGGTGTTCGCCGAGCCCACGGCACGCGCGCTGGTGGCCGACTGGCCCGACCAGGCACGGCGCATCCTCGCCGAGTTCCGCGCCGGTACGGCCGGCCTGCGCACCGACCCGAAGGTGATCGAACTGGTCGAGCGGCTACGCGCCACCAGCCCCGAGTTCGCCGAGTGGTGGGCCCAACTCGACGTTGCCCAGTTCCAGACGCGGGTTCGCCACTACCACCACCCGCGCGCCGGCGACCTCGCGTTCGAGTACCAGCAACTGACGCCCAGCGAGTGGCCAGGGCTGAAGGTCGTGTGCCAGCTGCCGCTACCTGGCGACGACAGCGCCGAGCGCCTCGCGGCCTGGCGCAGCATCGCCTGACACCGCGGCCGGGAAGTGCGTCTGCGATCGGCGCGCCTCAAGTGGGGCAGATGCAGAACTCGTTGCCCTCGGGGTCGAGCATCACGATCCAGGCGATGCCGAACTCGTCGATGCGCTGCACGCGCGTGGCGCCGGCGGCTTCCAACCGGGCGGCCTCGCCCTCCTGGTCGGCGACGTGCAGGTCGAGGTGCAGCCGGTTCTTGGCCTGCTTCGGCTCGGCCACCTGTTGCAGCAGCATCTTCGGGCCCTTGCCCTGCGGGTCGACCAGCGCCCGGTACTGGGCCACGCCACCGACGTGCTCGTAGCGGAGGGCAGCGCACCAGAACGCTGTCTGCACATCCAGGTCGGCGACGTCGAGGGTGAGTACCAGATAGTCGGCCATGGGCGAACGCTACTGCGGCTCGACAGGCAGCGAGACCAGATCTCCGGCGCGCACGAGGATGGCCGCAGCAGTCTCGGTGCTGACCACCAGCACGTCGCGCGACGCCCGCACGGCCATCGCGCCGCTGCCGAACGACAGCACTTCCACCGCGGTGCCGGGCACCAATCCCGCCCGTTCCAGCTCCACCAACATGCCCGGCTCGACCTCCAGGCGCTCGGTGACCCGCACGACCTGCGCTCGTTGCCCCTTGGCCAGTGCCGCCAGCGGCGACACCTCGCCGAGGTCGGCACCGGCCAGCGAGCGCGAACCGCCGGGGATGGGGTTGCCGTGCGGGCAGGTTGCCGGCGAGCCAAGCAGGCTGTCGATGGCCTGCTCGGTGCGGTCGTCGATCACCTGCTGCCAGCTGTCGGCCAGTTCGTGGGCCTCGGCCCAACCCAGGCCCAGCACATCGACCAGCAGCCGCTCGGCCAGGCGGTGGCGGCGCACGTGCTGCTCAGCCATCTCCACCCCGGCGGGGGTGAGGGCGACACGGCCGTCCTGCACGTCGACCAAGCCCATCGTGCTCATCCGCTGCACCATGTCGGAGACCGCGGGACGGCTGACGCCCAGGCGCTCGGCCATGCGCACCTGCAGCGCGTCGATGTCGTCTTCGTGCAGCTCGAAGATGACCTCGCAGTACTTGCCAGGGGCAGAGGTACGCACTCGACCGGGCAGCGTCGCTGACATCGCCTTCACGCTAACAGTCCGTCGCCCAGGCTCGCTCGCCCGGTCTCCCCACCTGCATCGCCAACCCCGGGAAGCACCGCGAACAACGCCGAGCCGGTGTGCTCGAGGTACTCCATCATCAGGTCGCCGGCCGACAGCAGGCGCTGCATGGGCACGAACTGGTTGCCCGGGTCGCGCATGTAGGCGATGAAGAACAGCCCGGCGTCCAGCCGGCCGAGGCCGTCGCTGCCGTCGGTGAAGTTGTAGCCGCGCCGCAAGATGCGGACCCCGCCGTGGGAGGTAGGGTGGGCCAGCCGCACGTGCGAACCCAGCGCGACCAGCGGGGCGTCGCCCGTGCCGGTGAGCGCGAAGTCGGGTTCGGTGAACTCGGTGCCACCCGACATCGGCGCACCGGTGCCCTTCGTGCGCCCGACGATGTTCTCCTGCTCGCCCAGCGACGTACGGTCCCACGTCTCGATGTGCATGTTGATGCGGCGGGCCACCAGGTAGCTGCCGCCCGTCATCCAGTCGACATCGTCGCCGGGCTGCACCCACACGTGGCGATTCAGCTCGTCGGTCTCCTCCGCCTTGAGGTTGGCCGTGCCGTCCTTGAAGCCGAACAGGTTGCGCGGCGTCGACTGCGCGGTGGACGTGCTGGACGTGCGGCCGAAGCCCAGCTGCGACCAGCGCAGCGACACCACGCCGAACCCGATGCGGGCCAGGTTGCGCACGGCGTGGAACGCCACCTGCGGATCGTCGGCACACGCCTGCACGCACAGGTCGCCGCCAGACCGGCCGGCGTCGAGGTTGTCGCCTGCGAAGTGCGGCAGGTGGACCAGGGCGGCAGGGCGCCGGTCGGAGATGCCGAACCGGTCGCGCCCGGCGGCGTCGGCGAACAGGCTGGGGCCGACACCGAACGTCAGCGTCAGCGAGGCGGCAGGCAGATCGAGTGCTTCGCCGGTATCGGCGGGCGGCGCCACGTACGGCCCGCCGACGGCACCGTCGGGTGCCGCCTCCAGCCCGCGGGTCATCCGCTCGGCAGCGAGGGTCCAGGCGGCCAGCAGCTCGCGCAGCTCGTCGCGATCGTCGGTGATCACGTCGAACGCCGCGAAGTACAGCCTGTCCTGCGCCGGGGTGACGATGCCCGCCTGGTGCCGGCCGAAGAAGGGCACCACCCTGCCGGAGGCGGCGGGCGCTGGCACGTCGGCCGCCGTTGCGCGGCCGGCGACGAAGGCACCGACGGCACCGGCACCCACCGCGCCGGCGCCGCCCACCAGCAAGCTGCGCCGGCTGAACCCGCTCACAGCACGACTGCGGCAGTCAGGTTCGACAGCGGTTCGCTGAGTGCATTCACCGCGTCGGACAGCTCCTTCACCTGGTCGGCCGTGAGCTCGGTGTAGAGCACGAACCCGTCGCCGTCGCGGTACTGGTCGAGCAACTCCTGCAGCTCGGCGAACCGCTCGGCGAGGAGGTCGGAGAGTGCCGCATCCTTGGTGAGCAGGGCCGGCTGCAGCACTTCGAAGGCGATGCGTGCGCCGTCGACGTTGGCCTGGAAGTCCCACAGGTCGGTGTGCGACCAGATCTCTTCTTCTCCGGTCACCTTGCCGGTGGCCACCTCGTCGAGCAGCTCCTTGGCGCCGTTGCCCAGCTGATCGGCGCTGAACGTCAGCTCGTCCACCCGCTCGCCCAGCTCGTTCGTGTCGGCAACGAGCTGCTCGGCCAGCGCCTCGCGCTCGGCCTGCGTGGCGGCCGTGTACGCGGGGTCGCCCTCGGGCCACAGGTCCTTCTCGATGCGGTGCCAGCCGGTCCAGGCCTCGCCTTCGGCGAGGTCGGCCTCGCGCAGGTCGAGCCGCGGGTCGAGGTCGCCGAACGACTCGGCCACCGGTTCGATGCGCTCCCAATGGGTGCGGGCATCCGCGTACAGCGCCCGCGCTGCGCCGTCGTCGCCGGCCACGTAGAGCGCGGCGAACTCGGTGGTCTTCTCGATCAGCTCCTCGGCCTGCTCCTCCACGTAGAGGGCGTACTGCTCGGTGGCCGTGGCCAACAGCTCGCCCAGCTGGCCGGCCGGAGCGACCACGGCTTCGCCGGTGACGGAGAATGGGGCGCGGATGCCGTCGCCGACCATGCCGGGCTTGCAGGCGGTCAGGTACTCGCCGGGTCCTGCCGCCACGACCATCTGGCGGGTGAGGCCGGGGCCGATGTTCTCCACCTCACCGACGATGCGCAGACCGTCGCCGGCCAGCAGGTAGAACTCGGTGACCTGCGAGCCGGCGTTCTTCACGTCGAACACCAGGTTGCCGGCGACGGCCTCGGTGCGGCTGACGGTGCACGCGCTGTCGGTGCTGACGACGGAGATCGAACCCCCGGCCGAGGCCGGGTCGTTCTCGGTGCATGCGGCCAGCAGGCCGAACGGCACGAGCACGAGAGCGGGAACGAAACGACGATTCACGAAGGGACCTCGGCAGTGGGTTGGGTGGTGATGGACTCGGAACGGAGAGCGGCCAGGTCGCCCGCGGCCGTATCGGCGCGCGGTGGCACCGCCGCTGCTGCCGGCCGCCGCTGCGCGCCGACCGTGCGCAGGAACAGGGGCAGCACCACCGCGAGGTACGCGAACCAGGCGGTCGCCTCCAGCCAGGTGGTGGCCGGCGAGAAGTTGATGGTGCCCTTCAGCAGCGTGCCGTACCAGCTGCCGGGCGGGATCTGCCTGCTGACGTCGAACGCGAGGTTGTTCAGGCCCGGCAGGAAGCGGGCCTCCTGCAGGTCGTGGATGCCGTAGCCCAGCACGCCGGCCGCGACGACGACCAGCAGCACGGCGGTCCACGTGAAGAACTTGGCCAGGTCCAGCCGCACCGCTCCCTCGGTGATCAGCGCGCCCAACACGACGGCGACCACGATGCCGAGCAGGGCGCCCACCAGCGGGTCGGTGCTCTCCCCGGTTGCTCGCACACCGGCCCATAGGAACAGTGCGGTCTCCAGGCCCTCACGACCGACGGCCAGCAGTGCCATCAGGCCCACGGCCACGGGCCCCGCAGTGGCGGCGGTGTCGAGACGGGCGTGCAGATCGCTGCGCAGGGTGCGGGCCGTGCGCGCCATCCAGAACACCATCCAGGTGATCAGGCCGACGGCGGCGACGGACAGCAGGCCGCCGATCATCTCCTGCGCCTCGAAGCTGAGCCCTTTCGGCCCATAGGTGAGGGCCGCGCCGAACGCGATGGAGACGACCACGGCCACGCCGACTCCAGCCCACACCCAGCGCAGCAGGTGGCGGCGATCGGTGCGCACCAGGTAGGCCACGAGGATCCCGACGACCAGTGCCGCTTCCAGACCTTCACGAAGCCCGATGAGAAAGTTAGCGAACATTGGTAGGTAAGCCTAACATCCTGTCCGGGACAGCGCAACTCGCCGGCTCAACTCGACGACGGCAGCTGGCCACGAGCGGGCCGATAGCCTCGACTGGCCATGGACGTGACCGCCGAAAGCCAACAACGACGCACGTTCGCGATCATCAGCCACCCCGACGCGGGCAAGACGACGCTGACCGAGAAGTTCCTGCTGTACTCCGGTGCCGTCCAGGAGGCCGGCGCGGTGCATGCCCGCGAGGGCCGTCGCAGCGCCCGCAGCGACTGGATGGAGCTGGAGCAGCAGCGCGGCATCTCCATCAGCAGCACCGTCATGCAGTTTCCCTACGTCGTCCCGAGCACGGGCGAGTACGTGATGAACCTGCTCGACACGCCCGGCCACCGCGACTTCAGCGAAGACACCTACCGAGTGCTCTCCGCCGTCGACGCAGTGGTGATGGTGCTCGACGCGGCGAAGGGCATCGAGAGCCAGACGCTGAAGCTGTTCCAGGTGTGCCGCTCGCGCAACCTGCCCGTCATCACGTTCCTCAACAAGTACGACCGGCCGGGCCGCGACCCGCTGGAGCTGCTCGACGAGATCGAGCAGCAGATCAAGCTGCGCCCCACACCGGTCACCTGGCCGGTGGGCAGCGGCGACGAGTTCCAGGGCCTGGTCGATCGCCGCACGGGGCGCTACACGCGCTTCACCCGCACGGCCCGCGGCGCCTCGGCCGCACTGGAAGAGGAGTCCGACATGCTGGCCGCAGCGGCGGCCGCCGGCCCCGGCGAGGCACGCGTGTGGAAGGCCGCGCTCGACGAGATCGGCCTGCTCGATGCGATCGGCGGCGACCTCGACCTGCCGTCGTTCCTGGCCGGCGAGTCCACTCCCCTGTTCGTCGGCTCGGCGCTGACCAACTTCGGCGTGCGCACCCTGCTGGATGCCGTGGTCGAGCTGGCGCCTGCCCCTGCACCCCGCGATGATCGCGACGGCCGGCCGCGGCCGCTGAACGCCCCGTTCAGCGCGTTCGTGTTCAAGGTGCAGGCCAACATGGATCCGTCGCATCGCGACCGCATCGCGTTCGCCCGCATCTGCTCGGGCCACTTCCAGCGCGGCATGTCGGTCACCAACTCGCGCACCGGCCGCGACATGACCACCAAGTACGCCACCACCGCCTTCGGGCCCGACCGCGAGACCGTCGACGACGCCTACCCGGGCGACGTCGTGGGCCTGGTCAACGCCACCGGCGTGCAGTTGGGCGACACCCTGTTCGAGGCCGGCGCCGCCGGCTCGGCGGTCAGCTACCCACCCATCCCCCGCTTCGCGCCCGAGGTGTTCGCCCGTGCCCGGCCGCTGGACAACGGCAAGTTCAAGCAGTTCCGAAAGGGCCTCGAGCAGCTCGACGAGGAGGGTGTGGTGCAGGTGCTGCGCGACCCCGACATGGGCGACGTGGAGAACGTGCTGGCCGCTGTCGGCCAGCTGCAGTTCGAGGTGTTCGCGTACCGGCTGGGCAGCGAGTTCGGCGCCCCCACGGAGATCGTCTCGGCCCCGTACCAGGCCATCCGGCTGACCGACAAGCAGTCGGCCGATCGCCTGCGCCAGATCGGTGGCATCCGCATCCTCACCCGCGGCGACGGCGCCCTGTGCGCGCTGTTCGAGAACCGCTACCGTCTGCAGCGCCTGATGAGCGACGAGCCCGAGCTGACGCTCGACCCGATCATCGCCGACGCCACCACCTTCTAGCCCACCCTCCGCGAACTTAAGTTCGCGTTAGGTGAGGGCGGTCGCGAGGAGGGCTTGTTCGGGGGCGGCGAGAGGGATCTGCGCCACGGCGGCCAGTGCGGCCGGGGTCATCTTCTTCGCGGTCTTGCGGATGACGTCGACGAGGTGATCGTGGGCCAGCCGGCCCGACACCTCGGCCAGCTGGGTCTCGATGAACACCAGGCAGGCGGCATCTTCCACGGCCTGCGAGCCGGCATCGAACGCGAGGTGGTCGCGGCGCACGAGCGACTGCACGCGCTCGATCTCGCCATGGCTGTACCCCACCTCTGCCAGCAACTCGCCCACATCGTGCGCGTGGCGCCGGCGTTGATCGCGCTTCCAGCGCAGGTAACCCGCCTTGCCCTCCGGGTAGCGCGCTCGCGGCAGCTCCCACCGGCGAAGGTGATGCGCTCGCGCCGCGAGCAGCCACGAATCGTCGCAGTCGGGGTGCAGCCGCGCCACCCACTGGGTGGCCAGCTCGCCGTGCGCGAGCGCCAGCGGCCGGGTGGCGCCGCGCACCACCACCGCTGTCGGATCGGCCGAGTTCGCTGCGTCGATCGCGGCGATTGCGGCTTCGAACCGCGCACTGCTCAGACCGCACACTCCGAGTCGCCAACTTCGGCGACGAACGGCCCGGTCTCGCCGTAGTCGACGTAGAACTCGGGTGCCTCGGCCGGCGACGGGAACACGTCGAGATCCTTCAGGCCTGCGGCCACCGCAGTGGCGCCGCCGACGCGGTCCATCCAGCTGCGGAACGCCTCGCCGGCCGTGCGTTCTTCGTGGAAGCGGCGGATGACACGGGCGGCTGCCTTCGGAGCGGCCTTCGCCGGCAGGCGCAGCGCCTTGTCGCCGAAGTGGATCTGCTCCTGCCCCACGTAGCCGCCGAGCAGCATCTGGTACCCCGGCGCGGACTGCCCGTGGGCGCGGCGCTCGGCACCGAAGAAGCCGATGTCGGAGATGTGGTGCTGCCCGCACGAGTTGGTGCAGCCGCTGATGTTGATGCGCACGCCGCCGACCTCGGCCAGGCCCTCGGCCTCGAGCTCTTCGCCGATCGCAGCGGCGAGGCCACGCGACTGGGTGACCGCGATGTTGCACGTGTCGGCACCCGGGCAGGCGACGACGTCGCGCGCCAGCTCGGCGCCGGGGCGGGCCATGCCGATTGCCTCCAGCCGCTCGAACAGCACCGGCAGCTGCGCCTCGGTGAGACCGCGGTAGACCACGTTCTGCCGGTTCGACAGGCGCACGTCGGCGCCGAGCTCGCGCTGGATCGAGGCGAGCGCACGGAACTGGGCAGCGGTGACATCACCGAGGGCCGCGTAAGCCACGGCCGAGACGGTGCCGTTGGCGGTGCCGCGGATGACGGACGTCGCCACCCACCGGCCATACGCGTCGCGCGGCGTGAGCGACACGGGCACCACGCTGAACTGATCGATGCCCTGACCCACGACAGTGACCTCGCCGCTGGAGGCGACGCCGGCGGGTGCGTCGCCCATCTTCTGCACGTACTCGGGGATGCCGCCCGGCCACGACGACGAAGCCGGCAGTGTGTGGCGCACCTTCAGCACGCGGCGGCGAAGCTCGTCGATGCCCAGCTGGTCGACCACCCACTTCAATCGTGCGCGCAGCTTGTTGTCGCGGTTGCCGGTCTGTTCGAACACCCGCAGGATGGCCTCGATCGTGGGCAGCAGCTCCTCGCGAGTGGTGAACTCCTCCAGCGCGAGTGCCGGGTGCGGGTTGGCCCCCAGGCCACCGGCCAGGTACACGCGGAAGCCGGCCTCGGTGCTGCCGTCGGGCAGGGTGCGGGTGACGGCGATGACGCCGGCGTCGTTGAACATCGCCTGGCCGCAGTCGGTGCTGCAGCCGCTGAAGTTGATCTTGAACTTGCGCGGCAGGCGCTGGCCCAGCGGGTTGCGCACGAAGTGTTCGAACGCGGCCTCGGCCCAGGGGGTGACGTCGAGCTGCTCGTGGGGGCAGGCACCGGCGAGGTGGCAGGCCATCACGTTGCGCACGGTGTCGCCGCAGGCCTCGCGCGACGTGAGCCCGACGGCGGCAATGCGGCGCATGACCTCGGGCACCCGGGTGAGCTCGACGTAGTGGACCTGCACGTTCTGGCGGGTGGTGATGTGGCCCCACCCCCGGGAGAACTCCTCGCTGATCTGGGCCATCACATCGAGCTGCTCGGGCGTGATGGTGCCGGCGGGCAGCTTGATGCGCACCATCTGATTGGTGCCGCCCTGCCGCTGACCGTAGATGCCGTTGTTCAAGCGCAGCACGCGGAACACGTCTTCGCCGATCTCGCCGGAGAGGTACTGCGCGATCGCCCGTTCGAAGCGCTCGATGTCGCGCTGCTGCTCGGCATCGAGGTCGCGAGGTGCAGCGATGACAGGGGTAACTCCCATGGGCGGGGCCTCCAGACGAATTCCGACTAACTCCATCAACAATAGGGGGAATTCACCCGCTCGCCAACCCCTCGTGACCTGCCCGGACGTGAGCGCAGGCCTGGGCCAGGCCGGCGAGCACTACGTTCCTGCGTTCTCGCCGATCTCGCGCAGCGCATCGGCCAGCGCCACCCGCAGCCGGCGAGCCATGTCGGGAGTGAAGTGGCCCACCAAGCCGGCACCAGGGCGACCGACCTCTTCCACGGTCAGCACCACTCGCGGCTCGGCATCGTCGTAGTCGTCGCAGATCGCCACCGCCCACGACAGGCGGCACGCATCCTCGGCGCCCTCGGGGAGGTCGCCGGGGGCGAACGGGTAGTCGTCGATGGAACGTCGCATCAGGTCTCCTCGGGGGTGATGTTCACGTGCAGGGCCAACGGCCCGCGGAACTCGAAGCCGTTCAGCTGCACCGGTTGCGTCAGCCGCATCGTCGGGAAGCGATCCAGCAGCCGATCGACGGCGAGGCGCACCGACTGCCGGCCCAGCCACTCGCCGAGGCAGCGGTGCTCGCCCAGCGCGAACGCCAGGTGGGCGCCCTCGCGGCGATCCAGCGAGAACGTGTCGGGCTGCGACCACCGCCGCGGGTCGCGGTTCGCCGCACCGAGGCAGGCGGCCACCAGTGACCCGGCGGGGATGTGCGCCCCGGCCAGCTCGACGTCGGCCACGGCCTGGCGAGTCGCCGTGCCCACCGGCGACATCCAGCGGAACGTCTCCTCCACCACCTTGCGCAGCACGCCGCGGTCGGCGCGCACGGCGGCCATCACGTCGGGCATGGTGAGCAGCACCCACGTCACGAGCGCCACCCCGTCGCGCGGTTCGTTGATGCCACCCGACACCATCAGCCGGATGTTGTTGACGATCTCGTCACGCGTGAAGCCGCGCTGCACGTACGTGGCGAGCTCGCCGCGGGCCAGCGCGGCGTCGATGGAGTCCGCCAGGCGAGCGTGCGCGACCGATGCGACGGCGGCACGCTCGGGGTCGTTCTCGAAGTTGGCGATGCCGGTGCACACGCCACGGTTCCAGTCGGCGAGGGCGCGCCAGTCGACCGTCCAGCCGAGCGCGGCGGCGAGCGACAGGTTGGCGAGCGGTTCGGCGTACGCGGTCATCAACTCGATCTCCGCTCCCCCGGCTGCGTCGGCGGCGAACTGGTCGATCGGCTCGTCGTAGAGCGCGGGGAGGCCCTCACGCACGATGGGGAGCGCGCTGGACGAGACGAACGGCGGACGCATACCGTCGGCGAGACGGTCGTGCGCGGCGCCGTCGAGGGTGAGCATGTTCTCGCCGAGGCAGTCGCG
>JAUSLQ010000038.1 GCA_030645675.1 Actinomycetota bacterium
CACAGCGCCGGCACGGCACGCCAACCGCCGGACGGGAAGACCTAGGCTGGCGGCGTGCTGCAACCCGCCGAGATCGAGCGCCTCCTCGTCGTCATGGCCCACCCCGACGACGTCGACTTCGGTTCCGCAGGCACCATCGCCACGCTCACCGATCAGGGCGTGCACGTCACGTACTGCCTGGTCACCGATGGCGACGCCGGGGGCAGCGACCGCACGATCACCCGCACCGAGGTGGCCTCGCTGCGGCGCAAGGAGCAAACCGCGGCCGCTGCCGTCGTGGGTGTGCACGACCTGCGATTTCTGGGCCACCCCGACGGCCGCGTGCAGGCCGACTTGGCACTGCGCCGCGACGTCAGCCGGGTGATCCGGCAGGTGCGGCCGACGGTGGTGCTGGGCCAGTCGCCGGAACGCAACCTCGATCGCATCTTCGCCAGCCACCCCGACCACCTGGCCGCCGGCGAGGCGACGATGTGCGCGGTGTACCCCGACAGTCGCAACCCGTTCGCGTTCCCCGAGCTGCTGGAGGAGGGGCTCGAACCCTGGACCGTGCCCCAGCTGTGGTTGTCCGGCCATGCGGTGCCCACCGACTTCATCGACGTGACCGACCACGTGGAGCGGAAGCTGGACGCGCTGCTGTGCCATGCCAGCCAGCTGCCCGACCCGTCGGGCGTGCGGGTCCGTGTGCGCCAGTGGATGGAGGCCACCGCCCAGCACTTCGGCCTGGCGGAAGGGCGCGCCGCTGAGGCGTATCGGGTGGTCCAGACCGCCTGACCGGTGGTCTGCGCCGGCCGGCCAGGAGCTGGCCGGCAGTGGCCTCGCCGGCCGGCCTCGCCGGCCGCGAGTGCCGCGAGGGCCTCCGATTCCCGCAAGCTACCGACGGGTAGCTACGCTTCGCGGTCTCGCATCCGTAGCCCGAGGGGGAGTTATCCATGACCGAAGCAGTGATCGTCGCGACCGCCCGCAGCCCGATCGGCCGGGCCAACAAGGGCTCGCTGGCCAGCATGCGCCCCGACGACATGAGCGCCCAGATCATCAAGGCGCTGATGGCGAAGGTGCCGCAGGTCGGCCAGAACGTCGACGACGTGATGTGGGGCATCGGCCAGCCGGCCGGCGAGGGTGGCTTCAACATCGCCCGCGTGGTGGCGTTGCTGGCCGGGCTGGACAACGTGCCCGGCGTGCAGGTGAACCGCTACTGCTCGTCCAGCCTGCAGACCATCCGCATGGCGTTCCACGCGATCAAGGCCGGCGAGGGCGACTGCTTCATCGCCGGTGGCGTGGAGACCGTCAGCCGCTACATGCACGGTGCCAGCGACACCGCCCCGAACGCGGTGTTCAAGCCCGCCGGCGAGCGCACCAAGCTGCGTGCGCAGGGAGGCCAGGGCCCCTGGACCCCGCCCGCCGAAGGCCTCTCCGACGTGTACATCGCGATGGGCCAGACCGCCGAGAACGTGGTCGAGCAGGAAGGCATCACCCGCGAGGAGATGGATCGCTTCGGAGTGCGTAGCCAGAACCTGGCCTGCGAGTTCGTCGACAACGGCTTCTTCGAGCGGGAGATCACCCCGCTCACCCTGGAGGACGGCACGGTCGTCAGCAAGGACGACGGTCCCCGCCCGGGCACCAACTACGAGGCCGTCAGCCAGCTGAAGCCCGTGTTCCGCCCCGATGGCACGATCACTGCCGGCAACGCCTGCCCGCTGAACGACGGCGCCGCCGCCGTGCTGGTGATGAGCGACACGAAGGCCAAGGAGCTGGGCCTCACCCCGTTGGCACGAGTGGTCTCCACCGGCGTCTCCGGCCTGAACCCGGAGATCATGGGCCTGGGCCCGATCGAAGCCATCCGCCAAGCCCTGGGCCGGGCCAAGATGACCATCGACCAGATCGACCTGGTGGAGATCAACGAGGCGTTCGCCTGCCAGGTGATCGGCTCGGCCAAGCACCTCGGCATCGACATCGACCGCCAGCTCAACGTGCACGGCGGCGCGATCGCGCTCGGCCATCCGTTCGGCATGACCGGCGCCCGCATCATGACCACCCTGATCAACGGTCTGCAGTGGGAGGACAAGACCTACGGCCTGGAGAGCATGTGCGTGGGCGGCGGCCAGGGCCTGGCGATGGTGATCGAGCGCCTCACCTGAGGGCGCCGACCCTCGGCTGACTACCCGCCGTGCCTCGCGCGTTCTCCACCACGGCCCACAGCACGAACAGCAGCACGCCGGAGGCGGCGATGCAGAACATCCACTCGGCGCCCAGCGACTCGTAGATTCCGCCGGCGAAGAACGCCGTGATCGTGGCCACCAGCAGGTTGCCGGCACCGGCCAACCCCTGGGCCGCAGCGGCGCGCCCCAGGGGCGCGGCCGACGCCACCATCGACTGCGACGCCGGCACGCCCAGGGCCTGCAACGAGCCCTCCAGCGCGCTGACCCCGACGATGACACCGGCGACTCCGATGAACCCGTAGCTGGCTGTCAGCGGCACCACGGCGAGCGTGCCGAAGAGCGCCACCGGGAATGCGCCGCGACGGTCGGCGAGACGGCCACCGGTGGTGGCCAGCAGGGCGAACGGAATGCCGTAGGCCATGAAGCTGAGCCCCGTCAGCACGTCGCTGGCGCCGAGGTCGGTCATGTAGCGGTCGAGCGTGGCGTCGTAGAACCCGACGGGCACGAACAGGGCGATGCTCATCGCCACGCCGGCTCGGATGCGCGGGATGCGCAGCAGGTCGAACGCCAAGCGGTGGTGCTCGCCGATCGGGGGTTCGGGCAACGAACGCGGCGCCAGCATCGCCGCGGCGGCCAGCGCGAAGGCTCCGGCGACCAAGAACGGCACCTTGAGGCCGAACGGCCCGACCAGCACACCGCCGATCACCGGGCCGGTGACGAACCCGGCCAACTCGACCCCGCTCATCGTGCCCAGCCGCTTGGCCACGTCGTCGTCGCTGATGCTGATCGCGATGGCCCGCGCGGCCGGCAGGAACAGGCTGTTGGAAAGGCCGACGACGGCACGCGACAGCATCAGCGTCAGCAGTGAGCCGGACAGGCTGAACAGCACGCTGCCCGCCACGGCCATGCCGAGGCCGGCCAGCAGCAACGTCTTCGAGTGCCCTCGGTCGGCCAGCGGAGCCAGCAGCACTTGCCCGATCAGGCCCACCAGGAAGCCGCAGCCGGCGATCAACCCGAGGCCGATGTCGCTGAACCCGTATCGCTCCTGCAGGTTGCCGAGCAGCGAGAAGATGACGCTGTTGGCGACGCCGATGCTGGCGGTGGCGACGAGCAGCGGGTACCAGCCGGGTGGCCGGTGGCTCACGCCTCGGCCTGCCGCGACACCTCGGCGCGGATGCGGACCATCTCCGGCTCGTGCGGCAGTTGCACGGCCCGCAGCACGTACGTCTCGCCGCCGGCGCTGAGCCAGGCCAGGCACCACCCGCCGGGTGCGTCGCACTCGCCGTCGCCGACCGCGTGCAACGAGTCGATGTCGAGGCCGGCGGTGTCGGCCTCGGCGTGCCACAGCGACACCAGGCCGCGGCGCAGCTCGGGCTCGTCGACCAGATCGGTGCCGTGCAGGCACAGCTCGACGGTGGTGATGGTCACCGGTTGCACCTGGGAGAGGTTCACCACATCACCGGCAAGTTCGCCGTCGAGCATCACCACCACCGGCCCCCCGCTGGCCGACAGCGCGCCGATGAAGCCGTACCGCACCAACGGCAGCCCGTCGTCGCCGGTGCACTCGTAGCGGATGCGGTCGCCGGGGGAGAAGATCATCGTGTGGCACCACCGAGCACGGCCTCGGCCAGGACAGCATCGGCGAGCTGCGGCCACAGCTGCAGCGCCTCCGCCGCCCACTCGTCGAACAGGCGGTCGGTGAGCGCGAGACATGCGACGGAAGCCCCCGGATCCACCCACAGGAGGGTACCCGCTCCGCCGAAGTGTCCGTACGTGGCCGGGGAATTGGAGGTGCCGGTCCAGTGTGGCTGCTTGTGGCCGCGGATCTCGGTGCCGAGGCCCCAGGGGCAGTCGCGGTAGCGGCCGACACCGGGCACCACGCCCGGCAGACCGGGGAACTGAACGGTGCAGAACGCCTCCGCGCTGGCGGCACCGACCAGCGTGGGTCGGCGCAGCTCGGTGACGAACCGCAGCAGATCCGCCACCGTGCTGTGCACGCCCCAGGCGGGTGAGCCGCGCAACACGGTGGAGGTCATCCGCAGTGGAAGCAGCACGGCTTCGTGCTGGTAGTCGGCGAACGGCATGCCGGCGGCCTCCGCGAGCGCGGCTGCCGCCAGCTCGATGCCGGTGTTGCTGTAGATCCGGCGAGCGCCCACGCGAGAAATCGGCTCGGGACCGTCGAACGGGTAACCCCCGGCGTGGGCCAGCAGGTGGCGCAGGGTGCACTCGGGCCGGCCCAAGGGCTGGTCGAGGTGCATCGTGCCTTCCTCGCACGCCACCAGCAGCGTCCAGCCGACCAACATCTTCGAGATCGATGCCAGCCGGAAGGAGCGTTGGGTGTCGCCGGTGGTGGCCACGGTGCCGTCAGGCAGCACCACCGCCGCGGCGACGTTCGGCACCGGCCAGCGGGCGGTCAGCTGCAGGGCCTTCATCTGGTCGGTGTCGGTCTGGCGCTGTCGTCGCGAGGTCGGGCCGGCGGTGCGGGGCTCAGGCGAGGCCGGTGCTGCGCAGGTTCTCGGCCACGTGGAACGCCAGGTCGAGGCCCTGGCGGCCGTTCAGCCGTGGGTCGCACACCGTCTGGTAGCGATCGTCGAGCTGGCTGTCGAGGATCTTGTCGGCACCACCGGTTCACTCGGTGACGTTGTCGCCGGTGAGCTCCACGTGGATGCCGCCCGGCCATGTGCCCTCGGCCTTGTGCGCCCGCACGAAGCCGTCGATCTCGTCGCAGATGGCGGTGAACTCGCGGGTCTTGCGCCCGCCGACGCTGGTGATGGTGTTGCCGTGCATCGGGTCGCACGCCCACACCACCGGGTGGCCCGACTCGCGAACGGCCCGCAGCAGGGGGCGCAACGAGTCTTCGACCTTGTCGGCACCCATGCGGCTGATCAGGGTCAGCCGGCCAGGGATGCGGGCGGGGTTCAGCTTCTCGCACAGCTCGAGCACGTAGTCGGCGTCGGTGGTGGGGCCCACCTTGCAACCGACGGGGTTGCCCACGCCGCGCAGGAACTCGATGTGGGCTCCGTCGAGCTGGCGGGTGCGCTCGCCGATCCAGAGCATGTGCGCCGAGCAGTCGTACCAGCTTCCGGTCAGCGAGTCTTCCCGCGTCAGCGACTCTTCGTAGCCCAGCAGCAGGGCCTCGTGGCTGGTGTACACGTTGGTCTCGTGCAGTTGGTGGTTGCCCTCGG
>JAUSLQ010000050.1 GCA_030645675.1 Actinomycetota bacterium
CCGAGGCCACCGCCGCCCGCTCGCGGCTGGAACTGGCCGGCATGCGCGACCAGCTCGACGCGGCCGTTGCGGCCCGGGCAGCGGCGGAGGCCGACGCCGAGCGCCTGGTGGTGGAGCTGGCCGCCACCCGCACCCGGCTGGCGGAGATGGAGCGGGCGGTGCACAAGCGTGCCGCCGGTGCCTCTGTGGTGGGGGCGAAGGCCGACGCCGCCGAAGCCCAGCTGGCAGCGGTGCGCGCCGAGCTGGCCGACGCCGTCGCGGCCCGCGATGCAGCACTGGCTGATCGCGCCGCGCTGCACGGTGGCGGCGTCGGCGATCTCGAGCGGGTGCGGGCCTTGCTGACCGAAGCGCTGATGCTCACTCGGGCCACCGAGCCGAAGGCGCGCCGGCGCGTGCGCAAGCCGCTGGCTGTGCCGGGCGGGCTGTACGGCCACACGGCCGCGGCAGCCGAGCACCTGCTGCGCTCGGCCGATGTCGTGGTGCTGATCGACGGCTACAACGTGGCCAAGCTGGGGTGGCCGCGCCTGACGCTGGAGCAACAGCGGGCGGCGTGCATCGAAGCGGCGGAGAACATGGCCCGCCGGTGGGGCACGCTCGTGCACATCGTGTTCGACGGCGCCAGCGTGGTGGGCGCCAACGCCGAACGCCGCCGCCTGGTGCGCGTCAGCTACTCGCCGGAAGGTGTGTTGGCCGACGACGTGTTGCGTGCGGAGGTGGCCGCGCTGGACAGCGACCGCCCGGTGGTGGTGGTCACCAACGACCAGGCCGTGCTGGCCGACGTGCGCGCGGCCGGGGCCAACACGGTCGCCAGTGACACGTTCCTGGAGCTCGCCCGCCGCTGAGCTGGTCCACAAGTCGGCGGTCAGGCCCCGCAGGAGGGCGCTTGAACGCCAACTTGGCGGCGTCGTGGGGTCGCGGCGGCACAGCGCCGAATCCGCGGCACGGCACAGAGCGACGTACTTCTGTGGGTGTGCCGCAGACACCGGACCGGCGGCGAGTTGCCCGGGCAGCACAGCCGACCCGAGGAGCATCCCGGAGGTATCCCTGTCACACCCCGCGTGCATGCTGCGAACATGTCCACTTTCATCATCTCCTGCGACACCTGCGTGATGAGCGGCACTGCCTCATGTGCCGATTGCGTCGTCACCCATCTGCTCTCGCCGGCCCGTCGCGAGCGGCTGGAGTTCGACGATGCCGAACTGAACGCGGTGCGGCTGCTCGCAGCAGCCGGGATGGTGCCTACGCTTCGGCACCGTGAGGCCAGCTGATCCACCCCCGTCTGCCGCCTCGGCCGACGCCGCGTACGTGGCGCGGCTGGCAGCACTGGCTCATCCGTACGGCATCACGCACACGGGGGTGGCGCCTGCGGCCGTGCTCACCCGTGCCCGGGAAGCCATCCACCAGCGCCTGGCCGACGGGCTGGTCGCAGACATGCAGTTCACGTTCAAGCACCCCGAGCGCTCCACCGACCCGGGCCAGGCCGTTCGTGGGGCGCAGTCGGTGTTCGTCGCAGCTCGCCCGTACTTGCTGGCCGAGCCCCCGCCGCCGGCACCGGCCGAGCTGCCCGGCCGCATCGCCCGCTACGCCTGGCTCGACCACTATGCCCCACTCCGCGAGGGGCTGTGGGCCGTCACTCGCCGTCTCCGTGCCGACGGGTGGAAGGCGGTGCCGTTCGCCGACGACAACAGCATCGTCGACCGTGAGGTGGCTCACCTGGCCGGGCTGGGCTGGTTCGGCAAGAACGCCAACCTGCTGCTGCCGGGCGCCGGCAGCTGGTTCGTGCTGGGGTGCGTGGTCACAACCGCGCCGTTGCCAGTAGCTGCTGCGCCCGTGGCCGACGGCTGCGGCACCTGCCGCCGCTGCCTCGACGCGTGTCCGACGGGAGCGATCCTGGCGCCCGGGGTGGTCGATGCCGGGCAATGCCTGGCCTGGGCGCTGCAACGGCCGGGCATCATCCCGCGCCATCTGCGGGCGGCCGTGGGCGACCGGCTGTACGGGTGTGACGACTGCCAGGAGGTGTGCCCGCCCAGCGTGCGCTTCGGCCCGCGCCACATGCCGGCCACCGACCAGCAGCCAGCCGCCTGGCTGCCCGTGCTGCAGCTGCTGTCCGCCACCGACGACGAGCTCTTGGCCACGTGGGGCCGCTGGTACCTGGCCGACCGCGACCCGCGGTGGGTGCGCCGCAACGCGCTGATCGTGCTCGGCAACACCGGCCTGGGTGGCCCAGCGACAGGCGGCGCGGGCCTGGGCACAACCGGGGGCGCCGTGGCACCTGCGACCGATGCCACGCCCGACGCGCGGGTGCAGCGGGTGCTGGCCGACTACCTTGCCCACAGCGACCCGATGCTGCGCGCCCACGCCGTGTGGGCGGCCCAGCAGCTTGGGCTGCACCATCTGATGCCTGCCACCGATCCGCACCCCGACGTCCAGTCCGAACTGCAAGCCGTGCGATGAAGCACCTGCTGGTCACCAACGACTTCCCGCCGAAGATCGGCGGCATCCAATCACTGCTGTGGGAGTGGTGGCGGCGACTGCCCCCGGAGTCGTTCGCCGTCCTCACCAGCCCCTACGCGGGCGCCGCCGAGTTCGATGCCGCCCAACCGTTCCAGATCGAGCGCACTCGCGAGCCGGTGCTGCTGCCGCACCCGTGGATGGTGCGCCGCATCAATGCCATGGCCCGTGAGGTGGGCGCCGACCTGGTGGTGCTCGACCCCGCGCTGCCGCTCGGCCTCGTCGGGCCGTCGCTGGAGCTGCCGTACGACGTGGTGCTGCACGGCGCCGAGGTCACCGTGCCGGGTCGGCTGCCGCTCAGCAAGCAGACGTTGGCCTACGTGTTGCGCCGTGCACGCCACATCGTCGCCGCCGGCGGCTACCCGGCGGCCGAGGCCGAGCACGCCGCCGGGCGTTCGCTGCCGATCACGGTGGTGCCCCCTGGCGTCGACACCGAGCGGTTTCGCCCGCTCGCCGCTGCCCAGCGCACCTCGGCGCGTGCGCACTTCCAGTTCGCCGAGGATGCGGAGCTGGTGGTGGGCATCAGCCGGCTGGTGCCGCGCAAGGGCTTCGACACGGCGGTGCGGGCCGCTGCCCTGCTGCGAACCTCCCGCCCGAACCTGGTGCTGGCCATCGCCGGCGGTGGCCGCGACGCGGATCGCCTGCAGGGGCTGGCCGCGTCGCTGAAGGCCCCGGTGCGCTTCCTCGGCCGCGTCGGCAACGACGAGCTGCCACTGCTGTACGGCTGCGCCGACGTGTACACCATGCTCTGCCGCAACCGTTGGGCCGGGCTGGAGCAAGAGGGCTTCGGCATCGTGTTCCTGGAAGCCGCGGCCTGCGGTGTGCCGCAGGTGGCCGGCGATTCGGGCGGGGCGGCGGAGGCGGTCGACGACGGCGTCACCGGTTTCGTGGTGAAGCGCCCCGACGACCCGCGCGAAGTGGCAGCGGCCATCGAGCGCCTGCTCGACGACCCTGCACTGGCGCGTTCCATGGGCGCGGCCGGCCGCGAGCGGGCCGTGCGCGAGTTCTCGTACGACGTGTTGGCCCACCGCCTGGGTGCCTCGCTCGGCGCCCTGGCAGACTGACCCGGTGAAATCCCGTCTGGTGCGTGCCAACCTCATCGGCACGTCCGCGTTCCTGCTCGCGCTCGCGGTCGCCATCCCCTTCCGCGAAGATCGCCCGGCCCAGGTGCTGATCGCCGCCGTGTCGCTGGTGCTGTTCGCGATCGGCATCGCCACCGGGCTGTGGGCGTACACGACCGCCCTCGAGTTGTCGCGCGAGCGTGAGGTGGGCGTGGCCAACCTGTACCTGCTCACCGGCCCCACCGCCC
Source organism: Actinomycetota bacterium (assembly GCA_030645675.1). GTDB lineage: Bacteria > Actinomycetota > Acidimicrobiia > Acidimicrobiales > Ilumatobacteraceae > UBA668. The sequence goes on from JAUSLQ010000050.1 coordinate 3,821, forward strand.
CGAAGCCGGTGAAGGTGCGCATGTCGGGCGCGCTGGCCGTGCAGGTGGTGGCAGCACTGGTGGGCGCCAGCGTGGGTGTGGCCGGGCTGCAGGAGAGCCAGCTGAACGCGTTGGCGTTCGGTGTGCTCGTCCCGATGTTCGGCATTGGCATGAATGGTGCCTGGGCCGCGAGGTACGGTTCGTACGGGCCGCGGATCAATCCCACGGCGAAACCCTCCAACCGCAAGATCGGGTAGAACATCTCCATGGCTGAATCGGCGTCCCAGACCATCTCCATCGCCGCCGCGCCGGAGCGCGTGTGGTCCATCGCCACCGACTTCGAGCGCTACCCCGAATGGGCGAAAGACGTGAAAGACGTCATCGTGCGCGGGCGCGACGCCGAGGGTCGGCCGAACGAGGTCGAGTACCGCGCGTCGGCGCTGGGCCGCAGCACCCACTACACGTTGGCCTACGACTACTCGCAGGCGCCCAACGTGCTGGCCTGGCGCATGCTGCGGGGCGACATCATGCGCACGATCGACGGCGCCTACAACTTCTCCGTGGGCACCGAGGGCAGCACCGAAGTGCGCTACGACCTGGCCATCGAGCTGGTCGTTCCGCTGCCCGGCTTCGTGAAGCGGCGCGCCGAGGTGCGCATCCTCAACACCGTGCGCGAACTGAAGACCCGCGCCGAGGCATGACCACGGCCCAGCGCTTGGGCATCGACGTCGGGGGTACCAAGTGCCTTGGGGTGGTGCTCGACGGCGCTGGTGAGGTGTTGCGCGAGCACCGGCTGCCCACGCCCAAGGGGCCGGCCGCGATCATCGACACCCTGGTGGAGGTGGCCGAAGCGCTCGCCCCGTTCGACACGGTGGGCATCGGCGTGCCCGGCCTGGTCACCCGTCACGGCGTGTTGCGGGCGGCACCGAACCTGGTCGACATCAACAACTTCGAGGTGTCGGCGCTGCTGGGTAGCAGGCTGGGCCTGACGGTGGAGGTCGACAACGACGCCACCTGCGCGGCGGCCGCCGAGTGGAAGGTGGGCGCGGCCCGCGGTGCCGACGACTTCGTCATGGTCACGCTTGGCACGGGCATCGGCGGCGGCATCGTTGCCGGCGGCGTGCTGATCCGCGGCGCCAATGGCTTCACGGGCGAGATCGGGCACATGATCGTCGACCCCGGCGGGCCACCGTGCCCCTGCGGCCGACGTGGCTGCTGGGAGCGCTACGCGTCGGGCTCGGGCCTCGGCCGCCTGGCCCGCGAGGCGGCGGATGCCGGGCGCCTGCGAAGGGTGGTGGAGCTGGCCGGAGGCGACGTCGAAGGGGTGCGCGGTGAAGCCGTGCAGGTCGCTGCCCGCGAGGGTGACGTCGACGCGCTCGAGCTCGTCGACGAGTTCTGCCGCTGGGTGGCGCTGGGGCTGGTGAACCTCACCAACCTGCTCGACCCCGCGCTGTTCGTGCTGGGCGGCGGGCTGGCAGCCTCTGCCGACCTGTACCTCGGCCCCATCCAGCGCTGGTTCGGGCGCATGCTGTACGCCCCCGAACTGCGCCCCAGCCCGACGCTGGCGTTCGCCCGGCTGGGCCAGCACGCCGGTGCCGTCGGGGCGGCGCTGTTGCCGGAAGTGCATTGAGCGACGAACGATTGAGCAGCCGAGCCGTTGAGCCATTGAGCCGTTGAGCCGTTGAGCCGTTGAGCCCGGTCCGACGGCGGGTCAGACGCAGGGGCCGGTGTCGACCGCTTCGTCGGTGGCGAGGGCGAACAGGGGTGCGGCCTCGGCGATGTCCACCGCCCACGCCCGCCTGCCGCTGGAGGTGCTGCGGGCGAACACGACGCCGGTCGCCACGCCGTCGGTGACCAGCACTGAGCCCGAGTCGCCCGGCTCCACATCGGCGCGCAGTTCGTAGCCGCGTCGATCGCTGTCGCCGGCGCCTTCGTGGTCGTTGCCGTGAGACTCGTCCAGACCCGGGCTCTCGATGTCGACGAATGCGAGCGCCTTGAACGACAGGGCCGTGGCCACGCCGTCGCGGTAGGCGATGAACACCCCCTGGGCGTTGCGCCGCATCGTGCCGCGCGGGAGCGGCGTCACGGCGGCGTCGACGTGCAGCAGTGCCAGGTCGGTGCGCCGGTCGATCGCCACGATCGTTGCGTCCACCGTGCTCCCGTCGGCCAGCACCACCTGTACGTCGTCGCTGCCGGCCACCACGTGGGCCACCGTCAGCACCAACCCGTCGGCCACGAACGAGCCCGCGCCCGCGGTGGCCGTTGTCTGGCAGCCGGTGGCCGTGACCCGGACGGCGGCGGCCAGGGCGACCATCTCGCTCTGGCCGGACGAGTGAGGTGCGTCGCCACACGCCGCGAGCAGCGCTGCAGCGAGCAGCACGACGGCGGCCGCCGTCGCCCCTGCACCCCGGCGGCAACGCTCAGCCGTCGGCACGGCAGGCCCCGCTGGACGAGCGCGTCACCAGGTGCGGCCGCAGGTGCACATGAGTCAGCCCGTCGTCGCCCTGCAGGGCGGTGACCAGCATGGTGGCTGCCATCTGGCCAATGCGATGGCGGGGTTGGTCGATGGTGCTGAGGCCGATGTGATGCAGGCCGGCGAACGACGTGTTGTCGTAGCCGACCACCGACACCTGGCCGGGCACGTGTACACCGGCGTCGCCGAGCGCGTCGATGAGGCCCACCGCCGACAGATCGTTGGCGGCGAAGACGGCGGTGGGCAGCACGGCCTCGCGCAGCAGCTTCTGACCGGCACGGTTGCCCGCTTCCTCGGTGAAGTCGCCGGCGATCACCCGTGCCTGTGCGGCCAGGCCGACGGCCTCCATCGCCGCCAGGTAGCCCGCTCGCCTCGGTGCCGAGCCTGCACCGCGCCCGCCGTCGATGTGCGCGATGTGCCGGTGCCCCAGTTCGACCAGGTGTTGCACGGCCAGGCGGGCGCCCAGCGCGTCGTCGGCGCTCACCGACCCCATTGCCGCCCCGGCCAGCGTGCGCCCCGCCGAGACCAGCGGTACCTCGTGCGCGGCGGCCTGCAGGCGGGCCAGGGGCATGCGGCAGCCGGCCACGAGGATGCCGTCCACACGCGACGCCAAGAAGTGGTCGACGGCCCGCGATTCCACCGACGGCGAGCGGCGGCCGGTGGCCAGCACCACCTGGAAGCCGGCGCGCTCGGCCACCTGGTGCACACCGTCGGCGACCTCCGCGTACCAGGGGTTGTGCAGGTCGTTCAGCAGCAGGCCGATCGTCATCGTGCGCCGGGCGGCGAGGTTGCTGGCCGCCAGGTTGCGGCGATACCCCAGCCGGCTGGCGGCGGCGTGCACCGCCAGCCGCGCTTTCGCACTGGCCTGCGGCGACTCGCGCATCACCAGCGACACGAGCGCGCGAGACACGCCTGCTTCGGCCGCGACGTCTTCCATCGTCGGCTTCCTTGTGCGGCGACCGCGTTGCGCCATCGACATCGCGACTCACGGTAGCGAGGCGATCGCCTTCTACTGATCCATCCGCCGCGCTTGAGGCATGACTCGACTCGGAACAGTGGTCACCCACTGGCCCTACGGTGTCGGAGCTGCGGCTACGACGGCGTACATGGTGAGATGCATCGAGAACCGATCTTCGCGGGCTGCCTGCTGGACCTTCGACACGAATCGATCCCGCGCTGCGGGCGCGAGTTGATCGGTGGCGACGAGATCATCGGCGAGGCTCTGCGGCGAGCGAACACGCGTCGCCAACGGTGAAACGCACCTGGCATCGATGGGCGCCGGCCCTCGATGTGGCAACGCGCAGCATCTCCGCGGAGACGTCGACACCGACGACCTCGCCGTCGTCACCGAGATCGTCGGCCAGTGTCTCGTTCCCCTACAGCTCATCCCACTCCGGCTTCGGGGGCTGAATCGTCTCGGAACCCGGGACCGATTGCGCCCCCGTTCTGGCGCTGCGAGGGATCTCAGGGAGTCTTGCCACGACCTGCGGCGAAGCGACCACGCTGCACAGCAGAGACATCCTCAAACGCCAAGTGGTCCGCACGCAGGTACGGAATCTCGGCTTCTCCGGTGAGAGATTTCGTGATTGCGTCAGTTCCGTTCAGTGATGGGGCTTGTAGTTCGCTCGCGACTGGCGGATCTCTTCCCAGGCGGCTTCACGGCCGGCGAGGCCGGCGGTGGACGAGGTCTTGCCCGGCTCGAGCGCCTTGTACACCTCGAAGAAGTGCTGGATCTCCTCCACCAACTGCGGGGTGAGGTCTTCCAGTTCGTGCACGTCCTGCCAACGCGGTTCTTTCGGTGGCACGCACAGCAGCTTGGCGTCCTCGCCGGCCTCGTCGTGCATGTACAGCACGCCCACCGGGCGGGCCTGCACCCAGATGCCCGGGTACACGGGGTCTTCCAGCAGCACCAGCGCGTCCAACGGATCGCCGTCGCCGCTGAGCGTCTCCGGCACGAAGCCGTAGTCGGCGGGGTAGGTGGTGGCGGTGAACAGCCGGCGGTCGAGGAACACCCGGCCGGTCTCGTGGTCGATCTCGTACTTGTTGCGGCTGCCGCGGGGGATCTCGATGACGACGTGGATGCAATCGTCGGGTAGCTCTTTCGACATGACCGCATGCTGGCACACTCTGCCGCGATTCCCCACGTGCGCCGCGTAGCGTGGCGGTGTGGAGGCAGAACCGATCACCGCAACGGCACCTCGGTCGGCGGGGCGCACCGTGTTCACACAGCGCTGGATGAGCCTGACGTTCCTGCACTGGGCGGTCGACCCGGCGTTGGTGCAGCCGCTGCTCCCGCCCGGGGTCCGTGCCGACGTGTTCGATGGCGCCACTTACGTGGCGCTGGTGCCGTTCTCGATGGAACGCATCGGGCTGTCCCGGTTGCCGCCGTTTCCGTACTTCGGCACCTTCCCGGAGACGAACGTGCGGCTGTACGGCGTCGATCAGGCGGGCCGCCGGGGCGTGGTGTTCCGCTCGCTGGAGGCGTCGCGCCTGGCCACCGTCGCAGTGGCCAGGTTGGGCACCGGCCTGCCGTACATGTGGGCGGGCATGAGCATCGAACGCAACGGCGACCGGCTGACGTACACGTCGCGTCGCCGGTGGCCCGGCCCGCGTGGCGCCGCCTCGACGGTCGAAGTGCAGGTGGGTGCGCCCGTGCAAGCCACATCGCTGGAGCGGTTCCTGTCGGCGCGCTGGGGGCTGTTCCTGCCCGATCGCCGTGGGCGCACCCGCTACTGGCCCAACGAGCACCTCGAGTGGCCGCTGTGCTCGGCCTCGTTGCTGCGGCTGGACGACCATCTGCTGGATGCGGCCGGGTTCCCCGGGCTCGCCGGCCGGGCCCCCGACAGCGTGCTGTACTCCGAGGGCGTGCACACGCGTTTCGGGCCGCGCCTGCCGCCTGGGTAGCCGCCTGCAGCGTTCACACAGCCGTCACCTGCCGGAGACGAGCCGCGAATGGGGCGTCGGTAGCGTCGCCAGGCGATGGACACCTTCGTCGTTCGAGTCTGGCTGCCCGACCGCCCAGGTGCGCTGGGGCAGGTGGCCAGCCGCATCGGTGCCGTGCACGGCGACGTGGTGGGCATCGAGATCCTCGAACGGGGCGGCGGTAGTGCGATCGACGACCTGACGGTGGCACTGCCCGACGCGAGCCTGGTCGACCTGCTGGTGGCGGAGATCCGCCAGGTGGACGGCGTGGCCGTGGAAGACGTGCGCCGGGTCGCGGCCGATCGGCCCGACGGTGGGATGGCCGCGCTGGCGACCGCCGCCGCCATCGTCGGCGCAACGCCCGACGAGCGGATGGGCACCGTCTGCCGCCAGCTGCGCACCCTGCTCGACGCCGACTGGGCGGTGGTCCTGTCGAACGCAGATGCGGTGGCGATCGCGCAGTGCGGGGAGCCACCCGACATCGAGTGGCTGCGGGCGTTCCTGATGGGCAGCGAACACCTCGACGACGGCTCGGAGGACAACGGCGACCACGAGCACACCCCCGGCGACCTGGTGTGGACCCGCATGCCGAGGCTGGGTGCGGCGCTGGCCTGCGGTCGTGCCGGCCGGGTGTTCCACGCCCGTGAACGCGACGAGTTCCGGGTGCTGGGCACGATCGTCGAGTCGTTGGGCTGACGCAGGGCGTTGCCGGGCGCGGAAATCGGATCGTCGGGCGCCGACCGTCGGCTTTAGCATGACGGGGCCCCGCCTCTTCGAGGAGACCTGTGAAACCCGTCGCGAAGTCCACCAAGCTCGCCAACGTCTGCTACGACATCCGCGGTCCCGTGCTGGACCGAGCTCGCGAGATGGAGGAAGAGGGCCACAAGATCATCAAGCT
>JAUSLQ010000054.1 GCA_030645675.1 Actinomycetota bacterium
TCACTGCCCCTCACCGAACGCCCGGTAGAAGCACGAGTACTCGCCCGTGTGGCACGCGCCCTTGCCCTCCTGTTCGACCAGGAACAGCAGGGTGTCGCCGTCGCAGTCGTAGAACGCCTGGCGCACGAACTGTCGGTCGCCGCTGGTGTCGCCCTTGCGCCACACCTCCTGCCGGCTGCGGCTCCAGTACACCATCCGGCCCTCGGCCAGGGTGGTGGCCAACGTCTCTGCGTTCATCCAGGCCATCATCAGCACCGCCCTGGTGTGCACGTCTTGTGCGATCACGGGGACCAGCCCGTTCGCGTCGTACTTGATGGCGGCGAGCTGTTGCGGGCTGGCGAGGATCGACACGGTGTCGGGCATGGCCGACAGCCTACGAGTTGCGCGCCGCCGCGGCCCTGACAAAAGGCCCCTACAGGTACAGGCCGGTGCTGGCTTCGATGCGGCTGGCGGCGACGGCGTGGATGTCGCGCTCGCGCAGCATGATGTAGTCGGCCCCGCCGACCTCCACCTCGTACCGGTCTTCCGGGCTGAACAGCACGCGGTCGCCCACCTCGGCAGTGCGCACGTTCTGGCCCAGGGCCACGACCTCGGCCCACACCAGCCGCTTGGAGATCTGGGCGGTGGCAGGGATGAGGATGCCACCGGAGGAACGACGTTCGCCGTCGCGCTCAGGTATGCGTACCAACAGCCGATCATTGAGCATCTTGATCGGGAGCTTCTGTTCATCCAACGCCACGTGCGGCAGGGTACCGTCAGAGGCGATCTGACCCCAACGGGGTCGAGAAAGGACCACTCGTGAACCGTCGTACCGTCGTCGCCGTCAGCGTCGCCCTCGCCTCGCTGGCCGTGTTCGCCTCCTGCAGCGACGACGAGGCGGGCGGCGCCACCGGCACCACCCTCCCTGGCGGCAGCACCTTGGCCCCTGGCGACACCGTGCGGCCCACGCTGGGCCCCACCACGACGTTCATCGTCGACTGCGCGCAGATGCCGGCCGTGGCAGATCTGTCGGCGACGGCCGGCATCCCGCTCGACGTCGGCCAGGTCGTGTCCGCCGGTAGCTGCCAGTACCTGGGCCTCAACGACCAGTCGCGCGTCCTGACGCTGAGCCTGTTCACCGACCCCGGCGACCAGGCCGCGTTCACCGACCTGCAGGCCTCGCTGGGTGCGGGCACACCGCTGAACGACCCCACGCTGCCCGGCGCGGTGCTGGGCGTCGACAACGGGTTGTACCTCGTGGCCAACGGCGGGATCTACGTGGTCTACACGTCGGTGAACGACTCTCCGCCTGCCGACCAGGCCCTGATCTCGGCAGCGATCCTGCGCCTCTGGTTGCCCCAGTAGCAGGGCCCGACCAGCCCAGGGCCGGGGCCCCATCCAGCAGGGTCAGCCCTCGCCGCGGGTGCGGCGGCTGCGGCGCTCGGCCGTGGCCGCCGGCGCCGAGTTGGTGAGCGGGCCGATGCGCTCGACGATGGCCTCCAGCGTGGGGCGATCGCCCGGCGTGTGCGCATCGATCGCACCGCGCATCGCGGCCAGGTGCTCGGGCGAGGTACCGCAGCAACCGCCGATGATGCGGGCGCCGCCGTCGATCGCCATCGCGGCGTACTTCGCCATCAGCTCGGGGGTGCCCGAGTAGACGATCTCGGTGCCGACGAACTGCGGCACGCCACAGTTGCCCTTGCTGATCAGCGCGTGCGGGCAGCCGCCGTGCTCGGGCGAGCCCATCTCCAGCAGCGTGACCAGGATGTCGGGCGCGCCGACACCGCAGTTGGCGCCGATCGCCAGTGGGGCTTGCGGCTCGACCGCCACGACCTCGGCCAGCCCGCCGGGCAGCAGGCCCATCATCGTGCGGCCCGCCGTGTCGAACGAGCAGGTGACCACGTAGGGCATGCCCTGCTCGATGGCGGCGGTAGCAGCGGCGTGCACTTCCTCCGCCGAGGACATCGTCTCGATCCAGGCCACGTCGGCGCCGCCCGCCTTCAGGCCGCGGATCTCCTCGCTGAACGACGCGACTGCGGCCTCGTGGGTGAGCGCACCCATCGGCTCGAACAGTTCGCCGGTGGGGCCGACCGAGCCACCCACCACCACGGGGCGCGGGCACGCATCGGCCACGCGGCGCGCCAGCTCGGCGGCCGCCTTGGCCAGCTCGAACGTGCGGTCTTGTGCCTTGTGCAGCTTCAAGCGGTGCGGATTGCAGCCGAACGTGTTGGTGAGGATGATGTCGGCGCCGGCATCGACGAAGCGCTGGTGCAGGCCCATGACCTCCTCAGGGCGTTCGACTGTCCAGAACTCGGGCGGCTCGCCGGCGGCGAGGCCGGCGGCGAAGTAGTTGGTGCCGGTGGCGCCGTCGGCCAGCAGCACGCGGCCGGTGGCCAGCTGTTCGGAGAGCGACGTGCGCATGGCTCAGGCCACTACCTTCTCGATGCGAGCCATCACCTCAGGGGTCAGCAGCTCCAGCACGTCGAGCGCGGCGAAGTTCTCCAGCACCTGGCTGGCCCGGCTGGCACCGGTGATCACGGTGGACACGTGCGGGTTGGCCGCACACCAGGCGATGGACAGCTGAGCGAGCGTGCAGCCCAGTTCCTCGGCGATCGGCCGCAGCTGCTCGACCTTGGCGATGGATGCCGCGTCGGTGACGCGCTCGGCCAGCCATTCGTAGCCCGGCAGCGCGCCGCGGCTGTCCTGCGGCACACCGTCTTTGTACTTGCCGGTGAGCAGGCCGCTGGCCAGCGGGCTCCAGATGGTGGTGCCCAGCCCGATGTCGTCGTACAGGCGGGCGTACTCCGTCTCCACCTTGCGGCGGGTGAGCAGGTTGTACTGCGGCTGCTCCATGACCGGCTTGTGCAGGTGGTGCCGCTCGGCGATCTCCCAGGCCGCGCGGATCTCGTCGGCGGTCCACTCGCTGGTGCCCCAGTACAGCGCCT
>JAUSLQ010000058.1 GCA_030645675.1 Actinomycetota bacterium
GCCCCGACGGCACCCTCGCGCTCGACCGTGAAGAGTTTCCCCGCCCCAACACCACCATCGAGTCGCTCGCCGGGCTCAAGCCGTCGTTCGAGGCCATCGCCGACATGGTGCTCAACGACGCCGGCGACACCTACCGCAGCATGGTGCTGCGCCGCTTCCCCGGCCTGGAGATCACGCACGTGCATCACGCCGGCAACTCCAGCGGTGTGGTCGACGGCGCCGCTGCCATCCTGATGACCAGCCCCGACTCTTCCAAGGCGCACGGCATGAAGCCCCGCGCCCGCGTGCGCGCCGCCGTCAACATGGGCGACGACGCCACGTTGATGCTGAACGCCCCCGGGCCGGCCGCCCGCAAGGCCGTCGCCAAGGCCGGCCTCACGCTCGACGACATCGACCTGTTCGAGGTCAACGAGGCGTTCGCCGTCGTGCCGGAGAAGTTCATCCGCGACCTCGGCATCGACCGCGAGAAGATCAACGTGAACGGCGGCGCGATCGCCCTGGGTCACCCGATCGGTGCCACCGGTGCGCTGCTGATCGGCACCCTGCTCGACGAACTCGAGCGCCGCGACCTGCAGTTCGGCCTGGTCACGATGTGCGCCGCCGGCGGAATGGCCCCGGCGATCGTCATCGAGCGGATCTAGGCACCTCCCGTGTCGCTGCGCGGTGCGGCGTTCATCGCCGGCGCGTACGAGCACCCACGCCGAGACATCCCCGACCGCACCGTTCCGCAGATCCATGCGGAGGTCGCGGTCGGGGCGCTCGCCGACGCCGGGCTCTCGATGGCCGACGTCGACGGCTTCTACTGCGCGGGCGACGCGCCGGGGTTCGGAGCCGTCTCGATGGCCGAGTACCTCGGCCTGCGCTGCCGCACCTACGACAGCACGGAGACGGGAGGTTCGTCGTACCTCGTGCACGTCGGCCATGCGGCCGCGATGATCAAGGCCGGGCACGCGTCAGTGGCCCTGATCACCTTGGCAGGCACGCCTCGCAACGGGGGCGCGCAGCCGGGCTCGTCGGCCGCCGCGCCTGCCCCGGAGAGCGAGTTCGAGAACCTGTTCGGCGTGCCCATCGCAGCCAACTACGCGCTTGCGGCGCAGCGGCACATGTACGAGTTCGGCACCACCAGCGCCCAGCTGGCGGAGATCAAGGTGGCCGCCTCGCTGCACGCGCAGCACAACCCGCACGCCTTCCTGCGCGACGTGGTCACGGTCGAAGAGGTGCTCGCCTCGCCGATGGTGGCCGACCCGCTGCACCGCATGGACTGCTGCGTGGTCACCGACGGCGGGGGAGCGCTGGTGGTGGTCAGCCCGGCCGTCGCTGCGTCCCTGCCGCGGCGGGCGGTGAAGGTGCTCGGCCAGGGCGAGGCAGCGAAGGACACCAACCGCGGTCGCATCGACCTCACTCACACGGGTGCCGTGTGGTCGGGCCCGAGGGCGTTCGAGGAGGCAGGTGTCACGCCGGCCGACATCGATTACGCATCCATCTACGACAGCTTCACGATCACCGTGCTGATGACCCTGGAAGACCTCGGGTTCTGCCACAAGGGCGAGGGTGGCCGCTTCGTGATGGATGGTGGGCTGGTCGCGCCGTTCGGGCGACTGCCGTTCAACACTGACGGCGGCGGCCTGTGCAACAACCACCCGGCCAACCGCGGAGGCATGACCAAGGTGATCGAGGCCGTGCGCCAGCTGCGCGGCGAGGCCCACCCGGCGGTGCAGGTGCCGGACTGCCAGATCGCGCTGGCCCACGGCACCGGCGGCTCGCTGTCCACCCGCATGATGAGCAGCACCCTGATCCTGGGGCAGCCCGATGCCTGACGACCCGTTCCTGCCCACCCGACCGCCCCGGCGCACCCACGAGACCGCCGAGTTCTGGGACGGCTGCGCTGCCGGCCGGCTGCTGCTGCCACGCTGCGACGACTGCCATGCCTACATCTGGTATCCGCGCCTGTTCTGCCCGCACTGCTCGTCGCCGCGGGTGACGTACACCGAGGTCAGCGGCACCGGCACCGTCTACAGCTTCACGGTCGTGCGCAAGGGTGCCGGCGCGTACCGAGAGTTCTCGCCCTACGTCGCTGCCTACGTCGAGCTGGCCGAAGGCCCGCGGGTGATGACCAACATCGTCGGTGTGCCCGTCGATCAGGTGCACGTCGGCCAGGCAGTGCGCGTGGTGTTCGATCCCGCCGGCGACGCCGACGCGATCCCCAGGTTCACCCCTTCCTGACCCCGCCCGCCGAGCGCGCCAAGTTGGCGTTCAGCCCACCTTGTGCGTGGTGCCAGCGCCGACTTGGGTTGGGGGTGGTTCGCGGCGCGCCAAAGTCGGCGCTGAGCCCACCTTGTGCGTGGTGCCAGCGCCGACTTGATGGAGGCGGGTGTGATCAGGGGCCGGTGAACAGGCGGCCGGTGTTGCGGTACTCGGCGGTCTGCCCGGCGGCGCGATCGGCCTCGCGGGACTTCACCTCGGCGCGGGCCACCACCTGGTGGTGCACCTCGTCGGGGCCGTCGGCCAGGCGCAGGGTGCGCTGGCTGTGGTACATCTCGGCCAGCGGGAACCACTGTGTGACGCCGGCGGCGCCGTGCATCTGGATGGCCTGGTCGATGATGATGGCGCACTTCTCCGGCACCATCGCCTTGACGGCGCTGACCCAGACGCGGGCCTCGGCGTTGCCCAGCACGTCCATCGCCTTGGCGGCGCGCAGCACCATCAGGCGCATCGCTTCCACCTCGATGCGGGCACGCGACAGCACTTCCATGTTCTTGCCGAGGTTGATCAGCTTCTTGCCGAAGCCCTCGCGGCTGACACCGCGATCGACCATCATCTCGATGGCCCGCTCGGCCGAACCGATGCTGCGCATGCAGTGGTGGATGCGGCCGGGCCCGAGGCGCAGCTGCGAGATCTCGAAACCCTTGCCCTCGTCCCAGAGGATGTTGCTCTTCGGCACGCGCACGTCGTGGAAGCGGATGTGCATGTGGCCGTGCGGCGCTTCATCGTTGCCGAACACGATCATCGGCCCGACCACCTCGACGCCGGGGGTGTCCATCGGGATCAGGATCTGCGAGTGCTGCTTGTAGGTATCGGCAGTGGTGTTGCTGCGCACCATCGTGATCAGCACCTTGCAGCGCGGGTCGCCGGCGCCGGAGGTGAAGAACTTCTCGCCGTTGATGATCCACTCGTCGCCGTCGAGGACGGCGCGAGTGTCGATCTGCTTGGCGTCGCTGCTCATCAGGCCCGGCTCGGTCATCGCGTAGCCGGAGCGGATCTCGCCGCGCAGCAGCGGCTCGAGCCACTGGGCCTTCTGCTCAGGGGTGCCGACCCGCTCGAGCACTTCCATGTTGCCGGTGTCGGGGGCCGAGCAGTTCAGCGCCTCCGAGGCCAAGCGGTTCTTGCCCAGCTCGTTGGCGATGTACGCGTAGTCGAGGTTGCTGAGGCCGACACCGGTCTCGGCGTTGGGCAGGAAGAAGTTCCACAGTCCCATCGACTTGGCCTTGTCCTTCACCGTCTGCAGCAGTTCGAGCTGCCCAGGTGCGTAGGCCCAGCGGTCGGCGCGACCCTCACCCATGTGGTGGAACTGCTCGGAGATCGGGTCGACCTCGTCGCGAACGAACGCCTTGACCGCTTCGTAGAGCGGCCGCACGCCCTCCGACATCCGAAGGTCGAGGTCGTCCATGCTGGACATCCTCAGTGCGCCACCAACCATTGCGAGCTCCTCTGTTCCGGACGGCAGTCAGGGCGACGCGTCCGCACCGGGGAACCGTACTCGGCGGGCTAGTCCTCGGTCATCTCCCAGAAGTGGCACCACCACTCGGTGCTGACCAGCGTCTGGAACTTCTCTTGCCAGCAGAACGCCAGCGGCGCACCCGGCTCGAGGTAGTAGAGGCAGTTTCCGCAGGAATCGCCCTCCATCGGCGTGCCGCGCAGCGCAGTGAGGCGGATCAGCCGCTGCGACTGGTTGAACTTCTCCTCGTCGACGATCGGTTCCACCATCGCTCAGTTGGCTCCTGCGCCGAGGCCGTTGGGGGCCACCCACAACTCTTGCAGGCTGCGGAACAGCGCATTGGCGCTGTACTTCAGCTCCTTGCCGGGCACCAGCTCCAGGTTCGGTGTCAGCTCGGCCAGCAGCTCCAGCACGATGCGGGTCTCCAGCCGGCCGAGCGCGATGCCCAGGCACAGGTGTGCGCCCTTGCCGAACTGCAGGTGGAGTTCGGCGTTCTCGCGGCGGATGTCGAAGGCGTCGGGCTCGGGGAACACATCGGGGTCGCGATCGCCGGAGGCGAAGCCCATCATCACCTTGCTGCCGGCGGCAATGGCGATGCCGTCGATCTCGACGTCTTCCGTGGCGAGCCGGCGGTGGTTGATCACCGGGCCGTCGAAGCGCAGGATCTCCTCCACCGCATTCGGGATGAGCGAGCGATCGGCGACCATTGCGTCCCACTGGTCACGGTGGGTGAGCAGTGCGAGCACGCCGTTGCCGATGGTGTTGCAGGTGGTCTCATGACCGGCCAGGGCCATGGAGTACACCATGTTGACGATGTCGAACTGGTTGATCTGGTCGGGCTTCTGCTCGCTGTAGGTGAGCAGGTCGGAGGTGAGGTCGTCGCCGCGGTCGTGCACTCGCGACTCCACGTAGCGCTCGACGTACTGCCACATGGCGACGATGTCGCGTGCCACCATCACCTGCTGCTCCTCGGTGAGGCGTCCGTAGGTGAGCAGCACGCGGGTGCCGCTCCAGGCCTTCAGCTGGTCGGTGTCGCTCTGCGGGAAGCCGAGCAGGCTGAAGGCGGCGAACCCGGGGAACGGGAAGGCCACGCTGTCGACGAAGTCGATCCGGTCGTGTTCGCGCATGCTGAGCACCAGCTCGCGCGCTGCCTCGCGCAGCACGGGCTCCAGCGCCAGCAGGCGGCGGGGCGTCATGCACGCCAGCACCGCCTTGCGCATCTTCGGGTGCCGGGGCGGATCGGCGTTGTTCAGCGTGGGCACCCGCTTGTAGCCCGTGTCGAGCACGGCCTGTGCGGCCGGGCACACCGGCACCAGCGGCGACGAGGCGATCGACGCCGACCACGAGTCGCGGTTCAGCAGGATGCTCTCGATGTCGTCGTAGCGGGTGACGATGTAGTGGTCGAACTCGGGCAGGTAGGCCACAGCGCTCTGCTCGCGCACCGACCGCAAGGCCGTGTGTGGATCGAGCACGGTGGACGGATCGAGTGGGTCGTATCCGTGTGCAACTGGACAACCGGTCATGCTGTCGCCCCCTCAGGCTGCCGTCGCGGCCGATCCCGCAGCGGTCTGTAGGTATCTAACACGACCGTCACCTTTCGGAGACATTTCAGGTGGTTCCGGTCAGTCGCGGCGGACGGCCGTGAACATGCGGGCGGGGTAGTGGCGCGGATGGCTGGTCGCGCCGTAGCGGGCTGACAGCAGCTCCACGGCTTCGTCGTCGACGACATCGAATCCTGCCGCACGCAGGGTGCCATGGGCGTCGGGCAGGCCCGCGCGCAACGGCTCGCCACCCTCGCTGAGCTGCTGCGACACCTGCTGGGTGGAACGCTCGAAGTCGGCCCCGCGGAACCAGGCCATCTCGACATAGTCGGCGACCAGCTGCCCACCGGGGGCGAGCAGGCCGCCCACCTGCGCGACCACGGCCTCCGCGGCTGCCGCCGAGAGGTAGTTGATGACGCCCTCCCAGACAACGATCGTCGGCCGCGCCGGGTCGAAGCCCGCCGCCAGCAACGGCTGGACGAAGCTCGTGGTGGCCATGTCGACCGGCACCAGGGTGCGCGGTGACAGCGGCTGGACGCCGGCCAGCAGCTCGGCCTTCAGCTCCAGGGTGGTGGGGAAGTCGATCTCGTAGAAGTCGGCCGCGACGGTCATTCGGAACGCTCGGGCGTCCAGCCCGGCGCCCAGCAGCAGCACCTGCGGCCGGCCGGCCGGGTGTGCCTGCACGAACGACCGAACCGCGTCGTCGATGTAGCGGGTGCGCAACCGGATCACGTTCTGCAGCGCGACGTCGTTGCGTGCCGCGGCGGTGGCCCGCTCGTCGACCACGCGGGCGGCGAACGGGTCGTCGATCAGGCGCTCGCTCTCGGGCAGTTCGGCGGCCAGCATCCGGCATGCCGCCACCAACATTGCGCTGCGGCTGGCCCCGCGTGCCGGTTCGGTCATGGCAGCAGACCATAGACGCGACGCTCACCCCTCGGGCGTTTCGGCGGCTGCGTCAGCATTCGCACGCACGACGTGTCATCACGAAGCGAACCCATGACGCGCCATCACGAAGCGAACCATGACGCGCCATCGCGAAAGCGAACCCATGACGCGTCATCACCTCCGCGACTCGAAGCATGACGTCGTGAGGGCCCGTGGCCGCCGGCGCGCCGATGAGAGCGCCTCGGCGCTCTCCGCCCACAGGTTGAGTTGTGCTTGGTGCTGTGCGGACAGGTGAGTGCGTCAGCTACCGATGATGGGGCTCAGTCGTGTGGGCGTCAGGCCGCCGCCTGTGCTGGTCGGGTTGTGCAGTCGATGGTGGTTCCGTTGGCCAGCACGAGCCGCAGTGAGTGGGCATCGCCGAACACGTGCACGCCCGGGCGGTGCTTCTCGTGGTGGTGATGCGAGCACCACAGCACCAAGTTGTCCAGCGCGCTCGGCCCGGCAGGGAACGGCACCAGATGATCGGCTTCGCACCAGGCAGCGGGGATCTCGCACCCGGGCCACCGGCAGCCGCCATCGCGTACGACCAGCGCCCGATACTGATCCTCGGACGCCAGCCGCACCGTCACCCCGAGATCGAGGATCCGTGACCCGGCCTGCAGCACCCGTTGGAGGTGGGCGTTCTCGGCCAGAAGCCGTGCGACACAGGCCGGGATCCGGTCACCATTCGCGGTCCGCGCCGGCGTATCGGTGGCACCGGTGTAGGCGGCGGCGTCGAACACGAGCAGCACCGTCGGGCGCTCGCGACCACCCTTGACTTCGCCCTTCGCGAACGCGTCGCAGAGCAGGGTCAGCCCATCGGCCAACCGCTGCTCCGTTGTGCGGGTGTCGCCCTCGTAGGGCTTGCCGGCGACCGCGTTGAGCGCGTTGATGAACTGCCGCGACTGCAGCACCGGCAACGTCACCGTCGTGGTCGCCATTCCATCCACCGGCGGTGCGGTACGCACCGAACGCCGCTGATACCGGCGGTCCTCACGCTCCTCTTCCGACTCGGCAGTCGGGGTGTTCAGTTCCTTCCACCGCTCGGCGGCCTGACGGGCGGCCTTGGGCTTGGCGCCCTTGACCGCGTCGACCAGCGACCCGACATCGGCATCGGCGGGTGCGCGGGTGACCGCATCGTGCAACGTCGCCGCCGACGCGGCCGACAACTCACCCGCCACCACCGCCCGCGCGACCTCGGGTGCCGCGTTCACCGTTTCACCCAAGGCGACCAACCCACACGCCGTGCCATACGACGTCTTGGTGGCGTTGGTGATCCAATCGGCCATGTCGCGACACCCCGCGTCGCGCCACACGCCAGCCTGATCCGCCGCTGTCACCAACCGTGAATGCGCGAGCGTGAACCGATCGATCAGCTGTTGCACTCGCACCACACCAGCGGCAAGCTGCACACGCGACAGCACCTGCACATCGACCGCCGCCAAGGCGTCGGCTGCTGTGTCGCCAAGATCGAGTGCCGCCTCCACACCTGACATCCTATCGAACGGGTGTACGGGTTGCAACCCCAGTACGCCAGTTCGTTGAAGGAGTTGCTCGGCGTCGCTCGACCTGCAGCGGCCATCCGCCAGACCACACGCTCCCCGGGCCGGCCAGCCCGCCTGCGACAACGACAACGACAACGACAACGAAAACGACAACGAACACGACAACGAACACGACAACGAGCACGACAACGAACACGACAACGAACACGACAACGACGAGTCATGGCACTGTGCGCCGCGAACCTTGACACAGTGTGACACCGCCGCTACGGTCGCCGCCCGTGGGGGATGTCGCCGTCGGGGCACGGGCTACTCGACGCGAATCGACGCTGTACGGCATCGAGCGTGTCGCGCTGGGGCTGTTCCTCGAACGCGGATTCGACGTGGTCACGGCCGAGCAGATCGCCAGTTCCGCCGGGATCTCCGTGCGCACGTTCTATCGCTACTTCCCGGAGGGCAAGGAGGGCGTGCTGCTGCTGGAGACACGGCGCGGCTTCGATCTGTTCCTCCAGGCCCTGCGGGCTCGTCCGCCACAAGAGCGCGCCGACGTCGCGGTAGCGGGGGCGGCGCTGGAATCGGTGCGGCTGCTGTACCACCCGGCCGACCCTGAGCTGGCGATCGGGCTGCTCGAAGCCCGCGCGCTGTACCGGCACATCGAGTCGTCGAACTCGGCGCTCGCCGCGCGCTTGATCGGCGAGCGGGTGCTGATGCTGGAGCCGCTGGTCGATCTGGTCGCGCTGCGCATGTCGGTGGATCCTCTCGTGGACCCGAGGCCCCGCCTGCTGGTGCACGTGGCCGATGCCGCGATCACGGCGGCCTGGTTCACTGCCCAGAGGAACCCCTCGCTCGACCCCATCGCCTCGCTCGCGCAGCAACTCGACGTCCTCGCACGTGGTTTCGCCGCCGCCTAGCCCTCACCGCACTCGCACCAGTCCCACCTTCACTCACTCGACCAACGAGCACTCAACACAAGGAGCACACCACATGGCAGCAAGTTTGGAAGGCAAGGTCGCGTTCATCACGGGCGTCGGCCGTGGCCAGGGCCGCGCACACGCGGTGAAGATGGCGGAAGAGGGCGCCGACATCATCGGTGTCGACATCTGCCGCCAGATCGACTCGAACCCGTACCCGCTGTCGTCCCCCGAGGATCTGGCCGAGACTGCCAGCCTGGTGAAGGCGCTCGGTCGCAAGATGGTGGCCATCGAGGCCGACGTGCGCAGCCGCCCGGCCCTGGCCGAGGCTACGGCGGCGGGCGTGCGCGAGCTGGGCAAGATCGACATCGTGGTGGCCAACGCCGGCATCCTGCCGATGGCGATGGGCGACCCCGACCCGATGGACTTCATCGATGCCGTCGACGTCGACCTGGTGGGCGTGATGAACGCGGTGGCGGCCGCCTACCCGTATCTTCCCGACGGCGCATCGATCATCATCACCGGCTCCACTGCGGGCATGATGCCGAACACAACCGACAACCCGGCCATGGGCCCGGGTAGCGCCGGCTACGGCTGGTCGAAGCGCGTGGTCATCGAGTACACCGAGCAGCTCGCCCTGCAGCTGGCGCCGCGCTTCATCCGTGTCAACGCGATGCACCCGACGAACTGCAACACCCACCTGCTGCACAACGACGGTCTGTACTCCGTGTTCCGTCCCGACCTGGAGAACCCGACGCGCGAGGACTGCATGCCCGCCTTCATGCACTTCCAGGCCATGCCCATCCCGTACGTGGAGCCGCGCGACATCGCCAACCTGGCGGCCTTCCTCGCCTCCGACGACTCTCGGTACATCACCGGCCAGCAGATCCGCGTCGACGCCGGTTCGCTGCTGAAGTTCCCCAACGGTCCCAGCTGATCCTGCGGTTCTCCCCGCATGGTGGCAAGGCCTCGGCCCTCGTGGCCGGGGCCTTGCCCGTTCTCGGAGCAACGGCGCCCCCGGCAGCGGCGCTCGCCCGGTTCGTCGTCGGCTGGGCCGGCCGGGGAAGCTCTGCGGATGAACTTCGATCTGCCGCCCGAACTCGTCGACATGCTGGCCGAACTGGACGACTTCATCGAGCAGGTGATCAAGCCCTTGGAGGCCAAGGACGACAACGTCCGGTTCTTCGACCATCGGCGCGAAGACGCCCGCACCGACTGGGAGCGCGGTGGCCTGCCGAACCACGAGTGGGAGGCTCTGCTGCACACGGCCAAGCGGCTGGCCGATGCCGCGGGCGTCTATCGCTACCCGTTCCCGAAGCAGTACGGCGGCCGCGACGGCACCAACCT
>JAUSLQ010000066.1 GCA_030645675.1 Actinomycetota bacterium
AAGAAGCGATCCTGCTGGACCTCGGAGCCGTGAGCCAGCAGCGTCGGACCTGCAAGGTTCGGCCCGATACCGGCCGGTGGCCCCAACGCCCCGACCGCTCGACGAGCGACGTTCACCAACGGGGCCAGGTGCGGGTCGACACCGCGCCCGTAACGGTGTGTCGGCCAGGTTGGGAAACCCCACCCGGACTCGGCGAGGACAGCCCACCAGTCGCCGAGCGACATCTCGGGGTCCCAGTTCGCTTCGAACCAGGCCCGAGCTTCGTCAGCGACCGCTCGGGACTCATCGTCGTCGAGCACCGCAGCTACATCTGGAGTCATAAGACATACTATGCCAGATGTCTCGTCGCAGCGGCAACTGCGGGACGTGTCGTCATGACGTCGGGTCGAGCGAACCGAACTCCTCGTACGGAATCGCGATGAACAGTCCCTCCGCCTCCGCGAAACGCTTGCCGGCCACGATGGCTTCGCCGTCGATCCACAGCTTGCGGCCGTCGCGCACTCGTAACCGAGCACGAAACTCGAGGCCGACAGCCAGCGGAGTCGGCGCGAGGTAGCTCACGGTCAGGCGGCCGGTGTAGGCGGGCGTCTGGAGCATCGACAACACGAAACCCATCACGTCGTCGAACACGGCGGCGACGATGCCGCCGTGGACACGGCCCGGGGCGCCCTCGAACGCTGCACCGAACGACACCTGTGCCACCGCATCATCACCGTCGCGGTGGCAGGTGATGGCAATTCCCATCGGGTTCGCCGGACCCGAGACGACACAATCGGGATAGTGCACCATGCTGTCACCGTCGAGTGGGGCCACCTCGAACAAACGCCGCTTCATGTCGTCGACCGGACGCGACCGCAACGCAGCGGACTCGACGTCGGGGAACACGTCGCGGACGAGTGCAGTGATGCGGTCAAGCACGTCGTCGTCGACGGCGTGACCGACAATCGAGTGGCCCAACTCACGCAGAGCCGTCGCACACGCGACTCGACTTGGAGAAACGGCGATCTGACCTTGAGACGATTTCACAATAGAGTTGATACTACATCCTTACCTGTTTGTCTCATTCCGCTCGCTGGCCGGCGCCTCGTCTCGCTCAGAAGCGGACCATGCAGCGACGGGGACCCCGAACCTGACCGCCATTCCACGTAACGTCGGCGGGATCGATGAACTCGAACCTTGGGATCCGGTCCATCCAGGGCGTTTGGAGCGAGTTGTGGGGACAGGTTCGGATGGTCGGCAGAGGGCGTCGCCGATGACCGGCGTGATGTGTCCCGGGTTCGGCGGGCTCGCGGGCGCTTCACGTCGCCTTCTTTCGTCGCCGTGACTCCACGACACGGACACGGACACGGACACGGATGATGGAGGTCGGGGGCGCCGCACCACACGCTCGCCAACACTGGTTCTACGGTTACCGGCCGATTCGGTGGGCGTAGGCCGCACGACGACGGTCCGAGTCCGCGGGCAAGCAGGGTGCTATGAGGACTTTCGGTTGGCCAGTGCCCATGCGCCGGGCAGCAGCGTGCCGGCCAGGACCAGCTTGATGGCGTCACCGATGAGGAACGGGGTGACGCCGAGCGACAGAGCGTTGGTGTCGCCGGTGGCGACGGGCACGTTCAGCTCGTGGGCCAGCCATGCCGCGCCGAACGCGTAGATGATGATCGAGCCCAACGCCATCGCCGACCATGACGAGGCCAGGTTGCGGTCGTGCTTGCGTTCGGCGAGGTAGCCGATGACACCGGCAGCGACGACGAAGCCGACGAAGTAACCCATCGTCGCGCCGGTGCCGTTGGTCCAGCCTCCCGCGCCGCCCGCATAGAACGGTAGGCCAACCAAACCGAACATCCAGTACAGCAACTGCGACGCTGCGCCGGAGCGCCAACCCAACGCGCCGCCGGCCAGCAACACACCCAAGGTCTGGCCGGTGATCGGCACGGGCGTGAAGCTGAGCTTCAACTCCCATTGGGCAAGGGCAGCGGTGAGCAGCGCGAACGCAACCACGACAACGATGGCACGCACCGCGGCGAGGTTGCGCTCGGACGGTCGCGACCAGATTCGGTCGACGAGAACGGCGGGGTGAACGGAAGTCATGGTTGATCCTCGGAGGGAGAAGGGGGATGGACAGCTCGGGGAGTCGCCGGGGACCGTCCCGACTGGTACACCAGCGACGCCTGTACGACAAGAATGCATATCATTCGAGCTGAAGAAGCGTTCTGGTAGGGGTGGCGGGGGCGCTCGCGCTTTGTGCGGTGGTCGGAGCCGATGGCTTCGACCGACCCCATTGCCGTATCCAATGTCAGAAGCGGACCATGCAGCGTCGGGGGCCGCGGACCTGGCCGCCCTTCCATGTGACGTCGGCGGGATCGATGAGCTCGAACTCCGGGATGCGTTCCATCCAGACCTGGAGCGCCACCCGAAGTTCGAGTCGGGCGAGGTTCGACCCGGCACAGCGGTGGATGCCGGCACCGAATGCCACATGACGATTGTTCTCGCGATCGAGGAGCACCTGATCGGGGCTCTCGAACACGCGCGGGTCGCGGTTCGCTGCCGGAAACGCCATCAATATCCGGTCACCTGCCTGCATCGGGCACCCCTCGAACTCTGTGTCGTGCGCGACGATTCGAGCCATCGTGACCGGCGCGTAGACCCGAAGCATTTCTTCCACCGCGGTCGGCCACACATCAGGGTGGTCGCG
>JAUSLQ010000035.1 GCA_030645675.1 Actinomycetota bacterium
CGCGCCGACGGCGAGTGGGTGGTGGCCGACACGCTGACGGCCGCCCGCCGAGCGGCCGGGAAGGTGCAGGGCCGGCGCACCACCGAGCCGTTGCGCTGGCCGATCGAGCTGCCCCCCGGCGAATGGGTGCGCACGCTGCAGACCACATGGGTGGAGCCTGCGTACCTCGAGCCCGACGCTGCATGGTGCCTGCCCGGCTGCGAACCGGTGGGCCCGCTGACGAACGGCGGGGCGTTCGGTGGCAAGGCCGAGACCCATGCGGTAGGCGCTGCCGTCGGCGTCGCTGCTGTCGCTCGGCGGTTGGCCGACCAGCACGGCCGGGCGGTGCTGGCCGCGTACAGCCGGGAAGACGTGGTGCGCCTCGGCTCCAAGCGGCCCCCGCTGGCGGCCGGGGTACGCGCTGACGGCACGGGCGTGGTGCGTGTCGCCCGCACACCGGGCATCGCCGCGGCCATCGCCGCCGTGGCCCCGGGACTGGTGGTGGAAGAGATCGACATCGCCGGGCCGCCCACCTCCGCACACGTGCGCGCGGCCGGCTGGGCCGAGGCGCTGGTGCTGCTGGCCCCCGCCGACGGCTGGGTGGTGGCGCCCAACGGCGCCCGGGCGCGCGCCGAGCTGGCCGCCGACGGCGGGGTGCTGGTGGAGGTGGAGTGCGGGGAGGTGCTCGACGAGACGGTGCTGCGCAGCTACTGCATCGGGGCCGCACACATGGCGTTGGGATGGGTGCGCCACGAGGGCATCTGCGTCGGCGACGACGGCGAGCCGCTGGACCTCACCATCCGCAGCTTCGGCGTGCTGCGCGCCGTCGACACGCCACCCATCGAGGTGCTCCTCCGTCCGTCGGGCGCGCCGCCCGTCAATGGCAGCGATGCCGTCTTCGCTGCCGTCGCGATGGCGGCAACGATGCACGACGTGTGGCGCACAGGTGGCGTGGCGGCCCGCTGGCCTACGATGCGGGCATGACCAAACCCCTCGGCCCCTACACCCCTGCAGTCCGCGCCGGCGACTGGATCATCGTCAGCGGGCAGCTCGGCGTGCTCGACGGCGTGCTCGTGGAGGGCGGTGTGCACGCCCAGACGGCGCAGGCCGTGGCGAACCTGAAGGCCCAGCTGGCCTCGATGGGCGCCACCATCGACGACGTGGCCAAGACCCTGTGCTTCCTCACCGACATCGAGACGTTCGCGACGTTCAACGAGGCCTACGTCGCCGGTTTCGGCGAGAGCCGCCCGGCCCGCAGCACCATCGGCGTGGCGGCATTGCCGGCCGGCGCCGCGGTGGAGATCGAGGCGTGGGCTTTCAAGCCGCTGGCAGCGAGCGAGTAGGCTGAACCCGTGCCCGGTGCCATCGCCATCATCATCGCCCTGCTGGTCTTCCCCGTGATCGCCATCATGGGTTCGGTCACCATCGCCGGCCTGCTCGGGTTCCTGCTCAACCGCGACGGTCAGCAGCGCCACGAGGGCAGCGAGCTGCTCGACGTCAACACCTGAGCACGTCACCCGCGGAGCACGGCAACACCTGAGCACCTGAGCACCTGAGCCGGCAGCGCCCTACAGGGTCGGTGTCCCTCGCCGCGCGTCGCCGGTACTGCCGCGGCGCTCTGGCAGACTGATCCGCATGCACCAGCACGACACCTCCACCGAGGTGCTCACGCAAGCGATCGTCCGCTACTCGGTCGACCGGGTGCGCATGGAGCCGCCGCTCGACGGGCCGCGCACGCTGGCCGAGCTGAAGGCGATGGCCGGTGGCACCATCAACGAGCGCGGCCTTGGCGGCCTGGAGGCGCTGCGGGTGTTCGCCGACGTGCTGGCCCCAGCGTGCATCTCCGTCGACCATCCGCGCTTCCTGTCGTTCGTGCCGGCCGCGCCCACCGAGGCCAGCATCCTGTTCGATCTGGTGGTCGGCGCCTCCAGCATCTACGGCGGCTCGTGGATGGAAGGCGGCGGCGCGGTGTTCGCCGAGAACGAGGCGCTGCGCTACCTGGCCGACCTGGCCGGCCTGCCCGCCGAGGCCGGGGGAGTGTTCGTCAGTGGCGGTACAGCCGGCAACCTCAGCGCGCTCATCGCCGCCCGCCATCGTTGGCGGCAGCGCGCCGGCGGCCGCTTCGACCGCACGCGCGGCCTGATCATCTCGTCGAAGGGCGCACACAGCAGCATCGCCCAGGCCTGCCGGGCGATGGACACCGACGAGGTGTCGGTCACCGCCGACGACGAAGGCCGGCTGCACCCGGAGAACCTGCGCGAGGCGGTGGATGCGCTGAGCGCCGCAGACCGCGAGCGGGTGTTCGCGGTGGTCGCCACCTGCGGCACCACCAACGCCGGCGTCATCGACGACCTCGACGCCGCGGCCGACGTGGCGCAGGAGCTGGGCGTGTGGTTCCACGTCGACGGCGCCTACGGCGGGGCCGGCCTGGCCGCGCCCAGCGTGCGCCCGCGCTACCACGGCATCGAGCGCGCCGACAGCTTCATCGTCGACCCGCACAAGTGGCTGTTCGCCCCGTTCGACTGCTGCGCGCTGCTCTACCGCGACCCCTACGCGGCCCGCGAGGCGCACGCCCAGCACGCCGAGTACCTCGACGTACTACATGCCGACGAGCACCAGCAGGCGCACGGCGAGTGGAACCCCAGCGACTTCGCCCACCACCTGTCGCGCCGCGCTCGCGGCCTGCCGTTCTGGTTCAGCCTCGCCACCTACGGCACGGCCGCGTACCGCGACGCGGTGGAGACCACGCTGACGGTCGTGCACGAGGCGGCCCGCCTGATCGACGCCGCGCCGCACCTGCAGCTGATCATGGAGCCCGAGCTCAGCGTGGTGCTGTTCCGCCGCATCGGCTGGTCGCCCGCCCAGTACCAGGCCTGGAGCGACCGGCTGCTGGCCACCGGCGTCGGGTTCGTGGTGCCAACCGCCTGGGCAGGCGAGACGGTGCTGCGCATCTGCGTGGTCAACCCGCGCACCACGGTGGCCGACATCAAGATCATTCTCGACTCGCTCGTCACCACCCCCGACACCGACAGCACCCCCGACACCCCTTAGGGAGCCACCATGGCCGATCTACTGATCCGCAACGCTCTACTCGTCGCGACCGTCGACCAGCAGCGCCGCGAGCTGCCAGGCGGCTGGGTGGCCATCACCGGCAACCTGATCGAAGCGGTCGGTGGGGCCACCGACCCCGCGCCGGCCGCCACGCACACGCTGGACGCAGCCGACTGCCTGGTCACCCCTGGGCTGGTGAACAGTCATCACCACATGTACCAGAACCTCACCCGCGCCAACCCGGGCATGACCGACAAGCCGCTGTTCGGCTGGCTGCAGTCGCTGTACCCGCTGTGGCGGGCGATCGACGAGGAGGCCGTGTTCGCCAGCACGTTCGTGGGCTTGGCCGAGCTGGCGCTCAGCGGCTGCACCACCAGCACCGACCACTTGTACGTGCACCCGAAAGGCGCCGGCGACCTGCTGACCGCAGAGATCGCGGCCGCACAGGAACTGGGCATGCGCTTCCACCCGACGCGCGGCTCGATGAGCCTCAGCGTGAAGGACGGCGGCCTGCCGCCCGACGACGTGGTGGCCGACGACGACGAGATCCTGGCCGCCAGCGAGGCCGCGGTGCTGCGCCACCACGACCGCAGCCACGGCGCGATGGTGCGCAGCGCCGAGCTGGCCGAGCGGCTCGACGTGCGCCTGCACACCCACTTCGCCGAGAACGCCGAGGACGACGCGTTCTCGCTGGCCACGTTCGGTTGCCGCCCGATGGAGTACCTCGAGCGCACCGGCTGGTGCACCGACCGCACGTGGGTGGCCCACTGCGTGATGCCGAACCACGACGAGATCCACCGTCTGGGCGCCGCCGGCATCGGAGTGGCGCACTGCCCCAGCAGCAACATGATCCTGGGCTCGGGCATCTCGCCGGTGGTGCCCATGCGCGCCGCGGGCGTGAAGGTGGGCCTTGGTGTCGACGGCTCGTCGTCGGCCGACAGCGCGTCGGTGTGGATGGAGGCCAGGCAGGCGATGTTGCTGGCCAAGTTGCGCGACGGGGCCCAGGCCGGCACTGCCCGGATGGCACTGGAGATGGCCACCCTCGGCGGCGCCG
The DNA here is from genome assembly GCA_030645675.1 of Actinomycetota bacterium. Taxonomy (GTDB): domain Bacteria; phylum Actinomycetota; class Acidimicrobiia; order Acidimicrobiales; family Ilumatobacteraceae; genus UBA668. The sequence goes on from JAUSLQ010000035.1 coordinate 4,085, forward strand.
GCTGCCTCGGCCGTGAGGGCGAGATCGGAGTGATCGCGCCCGGCGCAGTGGCCGACATCGCGGTGTGGCGACTGACCGGCCCCTCGTTCGCCGGCGCATTGGCCGACCCCGTCGAGGCCTGGCTACGGTGCGGTCCCGTGAGCGCGTGGCACACCATCGTCAACGGAGCGTTCGTGGTGCGCGACGGCCTGATCGCCCACCCCGATCTGCCCCGGGCGCTGCAGCAACATGCCCGCCACGCGGCGCGCATCCAGCAGCTGACTGCATGATCGCAGCGTTCTTCGTCGCCTTCGGCACGGTGTTCCTGGCCGAGCTCCCTGACAAGACGATGGTGGCGTCGCTGGTGCTCACCACCCGCTTCCGCCGCCCGCTGGCGGTGTGGGTGGGTGTCTCGGGCGCGTTCGTGCTGCACGTGGTGTTGGCGGTCAGCATCGGCTCGCTGCTGCGCCGGCTGCCCGACACGCCCGTGAAGGTGGCGGTAGCGGTGCTGTTCCTGGTGGGCGGGGCAGTGCTGCTGCGCGGTCACGCCGAGGAGGATGACGACGAAGGCGCGGCCGCCGCCGACGTGCCGTTCGGGCGGGTGGCATTGACCGCCGCGTCGGTGGTGGGCCTGGCCGAGTTCGGCGACCTCACCCAGCTGGCGACGGCCGGCATCGCCACCCGCTACTCCGCCCCGATCGCAGTGGCGCTCGGCGCCTGGTGCGCGCTGGCGACGGTGGCCGCGTTGGCGGTCACTGCCGGGCGCTGGATCGTGCAGCACGTGCCGCTGTCGCTGGTGCAACGCATCGCCGGTGGCGTGTTCATCGTGTTCGGTGTGCTGACGGCCATCTCCGCGTTCGCCTGACACGACGTTCAGCAGACACAGCCGGCCCGGCGCGGGTACGGAGCGTGCCGATCGGGGGTACCGTGCATGCATGGCCGAACAGCTGGATCAGTACCTCGTCGGGGTGTCGTTGCCCGACGCGCTCAGGGCGCAGGAGTTCCTCACTGCCGCCACCGGCCTGTCGGTGAAGGGGTCGCTGAAGCTGCGCGACGCCGTGATCGTCACCAAGGACGAGCACGGCCACACCGCGGTGCGCGAGACGATCGACCCGCAGCCGGGCCGCACGGCGCTGTCCAGCGCCGTCTGGACCGGCCTGTTGGGGCTGATGTTCGGCGGGCCGGTGGGCTGGTTGGTCGGTGGTGCCGTGGGCGCCGGCGTGGGCGCCGGCGCGGCGAAGGTGATCGACCTGGGCGTGCCCGACGAGTGGGTGCAGTGGTTCCGCGATGCGGTGCAACCGAACACCACCACCGTGGTGCTGCTGCTGGAGAACCTGGATGTGGGCGCGCTGGCCACCGAGCTGCAGCGGTTCCCGTTCGCCCGCCTGGTGCACACCACGCTGCCCGAGTCGTCGATCCGCCGCCTGGAGGCCGTGCTGCACGTCCACGACGACGCGCCCGGGCTCGCCGGGGAGACCGCGCTGAGCGACGTCGGTGGCGACCCGCGCGCCGACAGCGCCGTCGCCGACGACTGACAGAGCCGAGCCCGCCCGTCACGCCCGAGTGGAAGACGGTGGTCACGGCTGTCGTGACGTGGGTCTTCCACTCGTATGTGCCGGCCCGGGCGCGCGGCGCGCTGCCGCCACCGTTCGGGCGGCGGCCCCTACCATGGCGGCCGTGACCACGCTCGGCCGCCGCTCGTTCCTGGCCCTCGGGGCAGCGGCGCTGGTGGGCTGCACCAACACGGCCGCCCGCCAGAGCCAGCCGCTGGCCCCCCGGCCGGGGCCCACCCTGCAGCCGAACAGTGCGATCACCTCGCTGGCGATGGTGGGCGACTCCATCACCGCAGGCAGCGCGCCCGCGCTGACCACCGGGCTGACTGCTGCCGGCGTGGAGTCGCTGCGCATCGAGGGCGAGGCCAGCCGCCGCATCGACGTGGGCAGCGGCCGCGGTAGCGAGCCGCTCAGCGGCGTGAAGGTGGTGTTCAGCCTGCTGGCCGAAGGGTTGCAGCCCGGCGCATGGGTGATCGAGCTGGGCACCAACGACGTGGGCAGCTACGCCGACGCCGACGCCTACGGCGATCTGATCGACAAGATCACCACGATGCTGCCGCCGCCCACACCGCTGGCGTGGGTGAACGTGTACCGCCCGCAGTACCCAGAGCACACGGTGATGTTCAACGACGTGCTGGCCCAGCGCATGGCCGCACGGGGCAACGCGGTGGTGGCCGACTGGTACTCCGTCGCGTCGGGCCCGGATCAGTCGGTGCTGCGCGCCGACAACCTGCACCCGAACGACAACGGCGAGCAAGCGCTGACGCTGCTGGTCATCCAGGCGCTGCAACAGCTGTAGCGCCGGTGAGCGCTAATGGGTGTTGATCATCTAGTTGCCCCAGCGGCTCTGGCCGAAGCGGTAGCCCACGCTGCGCACCGTCTGGATCAGGTTGGCGTGCTCTTC
>JAUSLQ010000069.1 GCA_030645675.1 Actinomycetota bacterium
TCACTCGCACCCTGGGTGCGAGTGACCACTGGGATGGCGTGGTGGTACTCGGATGGCGTGGTGGCACTCGGATGGGGTGCGTCAGGACTCCAGCTGGCGGCCGAGGGCTTGTACGGCTTCGATGAACTCGTCGATCATCTCGTACACGACTTGCGCCGCGGGCTTGATCGAGTTCATCGAGCCGACGATCTGGCCGACGAAGTAGTTGCTCAGCTGTTCGGCGCCGGTGCCCGGTTTGAACGCGGCGCGGTCGATGCGGGCCAGCGCCTCACCGACCAGGATCGGCTGCAACGGCATGCCCAGCGGCTGCGGGTGCGAGGGGTCGTACCATTCGTCGGTCCAGGCGGTGCGCAGCTGGCGGGCGGGCTTGCCCGTGCGTGACCGCGACCGCACGGTGTCGCTGGACGTGGCGGTCAGGAACTTCTGCTTCACGGCCGGGTGCGTCTCGGCCTCCTCTGTGGTCAGCCACACCGAGCCGCACCACACGCCCTGCGCACCCAACGCCATCGCCGCGGCCATCTGCCGGCCACGGCCGATGCCGCCCGCACCCAGCACGGGAACGGGCGCGACCGCATCGACGATCTCGGGGATCAGCACCATCGAGCCCACCTCGCCGGTGTGGCCGCCGGCCTCGCTGCCCTGGGCGATGATCAGGTCGACGCCCACGTTGACGTGGCGCTCGGCGTGCTGCGCCTTACCGGCCAACGCGCCCACCAACCGGCCCTCCTGCTTGGCTCGCTGGATCATGTGCTCGGGGGGTGGGCCGAGCGCGTTCACCACCAGCGACGGACGGTGGGCCAGCGCGATGTCGAGCAGCGGCGCCGCCTGGTTGGCGCTGAACGGGGCGGCCTTCTCGCTGTCGTTGGAGTTGGCGGTGTCATCGCCGCGGCCGAGGGCGCCCCGCCGGTCGTCGTCGGCCAGCGGCGGCACGTCGTAGCGGCGCAGGATGTCGTCGACGAACGCAATGTGCTCGGCCGGGATCAGGCGGCGGATGTCGTCGAGCGTGAAGCCGCCCTCGTCGGAGCCGGCGTACTTGGCGGGCACGATCAGGTCGATGCCGTAGGGGCGCCCGCCCACCTCCTGCTCGATCCATGCGAGGTCGATCTCCAGCTGCTGGGGCGAGTGCGCGACCGCCCCCAGCACCCCCATGCCGCCCGCCTTCGTGACTGCCGCGACCACGTCGCGGCAGTGGGTGAACGCGAGGATGGGCACGTCGATGCCCAGCATCTCGGTGACGGTGTTCTTCATCACAGCCTCCTGCTCGGGGGTATCCCGCCGCAGGGCTACCGTACCCATCCACGGGTTCGTGCATCGACCCGAGAGGGGGCCCACGATGACCACATACGCCGACGCCGATCTGCCGGTGCTGTTCCCCGGCATGTCCGAGACGTCCGCGGCCACGCGAGAGATGCTGGCCGCGGCCCGTGCCGGGGGCACCATCGCCAAGGGCGTGTTCGGGCCGATCGCCATCCATCACAGCGATGTCACCGAACTGCTGCGCGATCGTCGTCTGCGCGGCCCTGGGATGGACTTCGCGCGCATGGCGGGCATCCCGGTGGGCGGCCGGGCCTGGCAACGTCAGGAGCAGATCCTGCTGTTCATGGAGGGCGACGATCACCACCGTCTACGACGCCTGGTGTCGAAGGCGTTCACGCCGAAGGCGGTCGAGGCGTTGCGGCCGTTCACCCGCACCACCATCGCCCGCCTGCTCGACACCGTGATCGATGAGGGTGGCTGCGACGTGGTGCCCGCCTTGTGCGACCCCTTTCCCATCCCGGTGATCTGCGCGTTGGTGGGCGTCGACGTCGACCGGTGGGAGGACATGAGCCGGTGGGCCACATCGATCCTCAAGTCGTTGCGCATCGACGCCGGCGGCCACATCGACGAGATCGAGCAGGCGCAGGCGGAGCTCACGAGTTCATCACCGAGCTGATCGAGCAGCGGCGGGTGGCCCCGCGCGACGACATGCTGTCGAACCTGATCGCGGTGGAGGAGGAAGGCGACCGGCTGTCGGCGTCGGAGCTGCTGGCGGTGGTGGCGATGATGCTGGTGGCGGGCACCGACACCACCCGCAACCAGCTCTCCAACATGATCCACACGTTCGCCGAGCAACCGCAGCAGTGGGTGCTGCTGCGCTCGCGCCCCGAGCTGGTGGCACGTGCGGTGGAGGAGGCCATCCGTTGGGAGCCGGCCACCGAGGCCGTGCCCCGCTTCGTGATCGAGGACATCGAGATCGGGGGCCACGCGGTGCCCGCCGGGACCATGGTGCTGCTGATGTCGATGTCGGCCAACCACGACACGGTCGCGATGCCCGGGGCCGACCGCTTCGACATCGAGCGGGAGGTGCCTGCAGGCTGGCACCTGCTGACGTTCGGTGGTGGCATTCACCACTGCCTCGGCGCCAATCTGGCGCGTCTGGAGCTGACCGAGGCGCTCGCCGAGCTGAGCGCACGGCTGCCGGTGCTGCGGCTGGCCGGCCCCGCGCAGCCGACCCCCGCCGGCTCGCCGATCCGCGGCTACACCACCCTCCCCATCGCCTGGTCCTGACCGACCCGCCGTCTGCGGAAGCGGCGCCGGCGCCGGCATGTGATCGGTGTGCACCACCGTTCAAGTCATGGCCCGACCACGGTGAACGCCACCGTGGCATGACGCGACGCGGGTGGTGGAACGGCAACGGCCCGGGTGGCCGAACCGAGGTGGTCCGGCACCCGGGCCGTGGCTCGAGGTGCTGTGCGTTCGCGGCTCAGCTGTGCTGAGGGCGGCGGCGCTTGGCGGTGGTGGTGAGTGCTGCGCCGGCGGCGAGGAGGCCGGTGGCGAGCAGTGCGGTGGGGGTGTGGTCGTCGCCGGTCGCGGGCAGGGTGGCGCGCGCGGTGATGGTGACGACGACGGTGGCAGTGACGCTGTTGATGCCGTCGCTGATGGTGTAGGTGAAGCTGTCGGTGCCGCTGGCGTTGGCGTTGGCTTGGTAGACGACGGTGATGCCGTTGATGGTGACGGTGCCCTTGGCGCCCTGGGTGACGGCGGTGATGGTGAGTGCATCGCTGTCGGGGTCGCTGTCGTTGGTGAGCACGGTGATCGTGACGCTGCCGCCGGCGGTGGCGGTGGCGGTGTCGTTGAGTGCGACGGGCGGGTTGTTGACCGGGGGCAGCGCCACTTCGACGGCGCCGATGTCGATGATGCTGTTGACGATGCGGGTGAGGCCGCGCTGATCGGTGGCGGGAGGCGTCGCGATGGCGGGGTCGCCGGCATCGATGGCGGGGCTGCCCGCCTGGGGCAGGTGGGTTTGGGTGGGGCCGCCGTTGTTGGCGAGGGCGCCGAGGGTGGGGTCGGTGCCGAGGATGTTGTCGGCGTCGAGGGGTACGTCGGTGGCTTCGACGAGCGAGAAGTCGGCGTCGATGGTGGCGAGGTTGGTGGCCAGGTCGTCGCCGGCCTCGGTGATGCGCACCTCCACCGGTTGCTGCGGTGCACCGGTGACGGTGTTGTCGGCGATGATCACGTGATCGATGGCGACGGTGCCGTTGCCCACGGCCAGGCCGCCGCCGTCGTAGTAGGCACTGTTGCCGACGATGGTGCTGTGGGCGATGGTGACGCCGTTGTAGGAGTCGTACAGGAACACGCCGCCACCGAGGCCGTCGGCGGTGTTGCCCGAGATGGTGCTGTTGGTGATGTACGTCGGCAGGTCGGGGCCGTAGAGGTAGATGCCTCCGCCGTCGCCGCCTGCGGTGTTGCCCGAGACGGTGGTGCGGTCGATCGTGAAGATGCCAGCGTCCATGCTGTAGAGGTAGATGCCGCCGCCGTCGCTGGCGGCGCTGTTGCCGCTGATCGTGGAGTCGATGATCGTGACATCGTCGTCGGGGTCGTAGAAGTAGATGCCGCCGCCCTTGGCGGCGGTGCTGTTGCCGGAGATGACGGTGCGCTCGATCAGCAGCGGGGCCCCGGTGTCTTCGACGTACATGCCGCCTCCGTTGGCGGCGGAGGTGTTGCCGGTGATCTGCGAATCGCTGATCGTGAGCGCCATGTTGAAGCCGTCGGCGCTGAGCCCACCGCCCTTGCTGGCAGCGCTGTCCTTGACGACCACGTGCGACAGGGTGAGGTTCTCGTCCATCACCACGATGCCCCCGCCGAGGCCGGCGGCGGCGTTGCCGTCGGTGACCGTGAGGTCGGTGATCGTGACGTCGATCGGGGTGACAGCTGGGTTGTAGAGGTAGAACACACGGCTGGCGTCGTTGCCGCTGACCGAGAGCACGGCAGCGCCGGGGCCGGTGACGGTGACCGAGTCGGTGATGTTCAGTTGGCCGGTGGTGAGCACGATCGTGCCGGTGAGGCCCGACTGGAACGTGATCGTGTCCGGGCCGGCGAGCGCATTCGCATCGGCGACGGCCTGCCGCAGCGAGCCGGCACCATCGTCATTGAGGTTGGTGACCTCGAAGCCGGCCGCCTGCACGTCACCCGTGCCGACCAGCGGCCCTGCGGCCACGATCGCGGCTCCGCCGCCGAGCGCGACGATCTTGCGCTGCTTCCTTGACATGTTCGTCTCCCGTCTCAACAGGCTTCAATGGCCTGTGCCCGGAGTCACCATAGCTGCGCACTGTGTGGCGTTCAAGGATGTCCGGCAGCATCACCGCAGGATGGGCGGGGTGCGGCCGCCGATGGTTAGGCTCGGCGACTGACCTATGCGACTCGACGTCAAGTTCATCCGCCTCGCGCTCCGCGTGGATGCCGCACGGCTGGCGGCGGAGGTCGCGTCGCTGCCCGACGAGGCGTGGGTAGGCCATCCGGAAGGCGCGCCGGGCAACACGGCGGTCCCGCTCGTTGCCGCTGCCGGCGACCCCGCCGACCACGCCACCATCGCCGCGATGGCTCCCACGCCGGCGCTGGCGACCATGCCGTACACGCGGGCGGTGATGGCGGCGCTGGGCGCACCGATCGGGCGCACGCGACTCATGCGGATCGAGCGTGAGGGGCAGCTCGGCCACCACGTCGACACCAACCGGTACTGGCAGGATCACTTCCGCATCCACGTGCCGGTCCTCACTCATCCGTCGGTGCGGTTCGACACCAGCGGCGACACCGTCCACATGGCTGCAGGTGAGGTGTGGGTGTTCGACACGTGGGAGAGCCATGGTGTCGTCAACCCCGCCGACCACCCGCGCATCCATCTGGTGATCGACTCCGTCGGCTCGTCGCACCTGTGGCGGCTGGTGGATCGCGGGCGTCTTGCGGGAATCGATGGGCCGGGTGACGGCGACATGGTCTCGGGCGTCGGAGAGCCGGTGTTCGAAGCGGCGGCACCGCTGGCGATCACGCCACCGTGGCAGCAGCGAGTGATGGCTGACGGACTGCTGCGCGATCTCGGCGACGACCTGCCCTCGGCAACGGCCCTTGCAGTACGCAACTTCCTCGCCGACTGGCATGCGCTCTGGGCTGCGTACGGCGATGCCGACGAAGCACGGCCCAACTACGCGGCGCTGGTGCGGCGGCTCGACACCCGGCTCGACCAGCTGCCGCCGTCGCGTCTGCCCAACGGCTCCACGATGGCCGAGGCAGTGCGCCAGCTGCTGCTGCGGCCGGCGCTCACACCGCCGTCGATCGCACCGCCGTCGATCACATCGCCCAGCGTTGCGGCCGAGACCACGGACCGCGCCGGCCGGAAGCCGGCCAGGCGGTTGGACCGGCCGGTGTTCCTGGTCAGCTCGCCGCGCTCGGGCAGCACCCTGCTGTTCGAAACCCTGGCCAGGGCGAAGGGCGTGTTCACCATCGGCGGCGAGAGCCACGAGGTGTTCGAGAGCATCCGCGAGCTGCACCCGGCAAGCCGTGGCTGGCACTCGAACGCGCTCGCCGCGGCCGACGCCACCCTCGGTGCCGTGCGACTGTTGGAAGACTCGTTCATCGTCCGGAGTCACGATCGCGAGGGTCGCCCGCCGGCCGGCTATGCACCCATTCGCCTGCTGGAGAAGACGCCGAAGAACGCGCTGAGGGTGCCGTTCCTCGCTGAGGCCTTCCCCGATGCCGTCTTCGTCTACCTGCACCGCGACGCGCAGGCGACGGTCAGCAGCATGCTGGAGGCCTGGCGTTCTGGCCGCTTCGTCACCTATCCGCGGTTGCCCGGTTGGGGCGACACCGCCTGGTCGCTGCTGCTGGTGCCGGGGTGGCGGGAGATGATCGGCCTGCCGCTCGTGGAGGTGGCAGCCCGGCAGTGGGCCACCACCACTTCGACCCTGCTCGACGACCTGCAGCAGCTGGACCCGCAGCGCTGGTGCGTCGTGGGCCACGAACAGCTGTTGGCCGACCCCGACGGTGAGGCCGGCCGGCTGTGCGCCCGGCTGGGCTTCGAATGGGACCGACCGCTGCCCGGCCCGCTGCCGCCCTCGCGCTCGACCCTGGACGCTCCGGAACCCGACAAGTGGATGCGCAACGCCGACGAGTTGGCCACGGTGCAGTCGATCATCGAGCCGGTGGCGCGGCGCGTCGCCGCACTGGTCGCCGACCCGCCGGCAGGCCCGCAGCTGCAGCCCGGCGTTGCCCGGCGCCCGGGCCGGCCCGTGGGGGTGCCCGTCCCGCCCGCCTCGGCGGCAGCGCCCAGCCCGGCCGCCGACGGCAGCGGCGGCAGTAGCACCGGCAGCACCGGCGCGAGCGACTCTGCCGCCTCGGCACGCGTTGCCGAGGAGGTGTTCGGCAGCGTCCACACGCCCTCGTTCGCGGAGCTGCTGCGGCGCAGCGGCTCCAGCGTCATCGTCACCACCTACCAGAGCGGCCGCGTCGTCCTGCTGCGCTCGGGTGCCGACGGCGCCCTGAACACCCACTTGCGGGCGTTCGCGCGCCCGATGGGCGTGGCCGTGGCCGGCAATCGGCTGGCGCTGGGCACCGACCAGGCGGTGTGGCGGTTCGACAACCAGCCGGCGCTCGCGGCCCGCCTCGGCGAGGACGAGCACGACGTGTGCTACGTGCCCCGATCGTCGCACGTCACCGGCGACATCAGCGTGCACGAGATGGCCTGGGCGGGCGACGAACTGTGGGTCGTCAACACGCGCTTCTCCTGCCTCGCCACGCTCGACCCGTCGGTCAGCTTCGTGCCCCGCTGGAGGCCGTCGTTCGTCACCGCGCTTGCCGCTGAGGATCGTTGCCATCTCAACGGGATGGCGATGGTCGACGGCCGGCCGCGCTTCGTCACCGCCATGGGCATGTCCGACGAACACCAGGGCTGGCGCCGAGACAAGGTGGGTGGCGGCGTCGTCATCGACGTCGACAGTGGCGGGATCGTCGCCCACGGCCTGACGATGCCGCACTCGCCGCGCTGGCATGGCGGGAGGCTCTGGGTGCTCGACTCGGGGCAGGGCACGCTGTGCACGGTCGACCTCGTCACCGGCGATGCCCATCCGGTGGTGCGGCTCCCCGGCTTCACCCGCGGCCTCGCGTTCCTCGGTCGGTACGCGCTCGTCGGCCTGTCGAAAGTTCGCGAGCACGTGTTCGCCGGCCTGCCACTGGCGCAGCACATCGACGAGCGCTGCTGCGGGGTGTGGCTGGTCGACACCGAATCCGGCGCCATCGCCGGGTTCATGCGGTTCGAAGGCGCGGTGGAAGAGGTGTTCGACGTGCAGGTGCTGCCGGGCGCGCGCTACCCCGAGCTGCTGGAGCCGGGCGACTCGCTGGCGGCTGCCGCCTTCGTGCTGCCGGCCGGCACGGACGCGGCGTCTGCCGTCGAAGCGCCGTCGGCCCCCGCCGACCCGTTGGCCGTCGACTTCGGCGGCCGTGGCGGGGGGTGAACCGGATGGCAAAGCCCGACCCTGCCTTGGCCGACGCGATCCGGGCCTCCCGGTACGGCGACGCGCCCGAGCTCGAGCGATTGCTGATCGAACGCACGGGGCATGCCGGCTCGGCAGTCGAGCCGCCGCTTCCGATGCGTCAGTCTGGGCCGGCCGGGCAGCTGGGCGACAGCCCCGAGGCCTGGGCCGATCGGCTCATCCGCCGCACCTTCGACCTCGTCGGGGCCGCCCGTTGGCAGGAGGCCAATCGGTTGGCCTCCGCCGCGGTGCACGTGTTCGAGGCCGACGACATCGACCCCGATCAGCTGCCCCGCCTCGTGGCGGCGGCCGCCGTCACGGCACTTGACGTCGGCGACCTCAGCCGGGCTTTCGACCTGGCTGTCGATGCCCTGGTGCAGCTGTGGGAGGGTGAACTGCCGCCACGAGTGGCGGCCTCGGTGGCGAACACGCTGGGTTCGTGCTTCGAACGACTGGGCGCGTGGGAGCTGGCCATCGATCAGTACGAGGCTGCGCTGGCCTCGCTGGACACCGACGTTCCGCTGGAGGCAGCCCGCGCGTTGCTGACCACCGAGAACCTGGTGATCTGCTTGCACGAGTCGATCGCCAGCGGGCGCGCCGTGCTGCCGGTGTTCCGCACCGCCCGCATGGCGCGGATGCGGGAGATCGTTCGCGCTCTGGGCCACGACAACGATGTCCACACCGCGCGCTACACCGTCCGGTTGGCCGAGGCGGCCGTCGCCCTGCTGGACTCACGCCCAGCCGACGCCGTCGCAGCAGCGCTCGCCATCGAGGCTGATCGCCATCTGCTGCTGTACCGCGAAGAGCTGGCGTGGCGGCTGCTGGGTGCACGCTCGATGCTGGCCGCCGGTCGCTGCGAGGACGCCGATCAGTGGGCCACCGACGCCGTGCGGCTGGCCGTCGCCGGCGACGGGTTCCGGGTGCCCGATGCGCTGCAGTTGCGGGCGGAAGTGCGTTGGGCGCAGGGCCGGCAGGAGGCAGCGTTCGCCGATGCGATGGCCGCGATCGGCGCGATGAGCGAGTCGCGCTCGGACCGCATCGCCGGCCTGGCGCGCGGGCTGGGCGACCGGGCACGCCTGGAGCTGGCGCGCCGCGAGCTGTCCGACGTGTCCGCGTCACTGGCTCGCACTGCCGGGCGCGACCCGCTGACCGGGTTGGCCAACCGGCGAGCGTTGGGTGAGGCCGCCAAGCGCCTCGCCGGTGCCGAAGCGGATGCGGCCGTGATGGTCGTCGACATCGACCGCTTCAAGTCCGTCAACGACACGTTCGGGCACGGGGTCGGCGACGCAGTGCTACAGCGATGTGCCGAGGTGCTGCGCGGCGCCGTCCAGGATGCCGGCATCGTGGCCAGGATGGGTGGCGACGAGTTCGTTGCGGTCGTCACCAACGCCTCCTCGGTGCACCAGCTGGGTCTGCAGGTGTGCGACGCGGTGCGCGACTTCGACTGGTCGACGGCGTGCGCAGGCCTGTCGGTCACGGTCTCGGTGGGTACGGCCACGGGCGCCGCCGCCGACCTCGACGAGCTGATCGCCCGCGCCGACGCGGCGCTCTACCAGGCCAAGCGCGACGGGCGCGACCGCGTGGTCAGCGTGGGGCGCAAGGCCATGGCTCAGTCGCCCGTGCCCTCAGGGCCCGGGTCGGGGCCCGGGTCGGTGTCGGTGTCGGGGTCGGTGTCGGGGTCGGGGCCGGGGCCGTCCATCCCGAACTCATCGAGCTCATCGGGGTCATCGGGCTCATCGGGGTCGCCCGGCTCATCGGGGTCGCCCGCCGCGTAGCGGCCGAGGTGAGTCAGGCGCAGCGAGGGCGCTCCCTCTGCGAACGCCTCAGCCAGGTCGACCTGTGCGACGAGGCGCCATTCGCCGTCGCCTTCGGGATCGGCCAGTTGCTGGGTGATGACCCATCGGTCGGGGCCCTCGGTGAGCGAGAAGTGCAGCGCCGAGCGGGCGTCGGCGTCGATGCCGATGCTGCTGTGCTCGGCCCAGTAGGGGCGCATCGCCTCCTGCAACTGCAGCTCGGTCCATCCACTGCGGTCGGCCAGCGCCGCGTGGGCGCGGGCCGCCAGCAGCTCGACCCAACCGAATGCTGCCGTGCGTACCGCCGTGCGCCACCCCGGTGGCGGGCCCACCGGGCCCACCTGCGGCGCGTCGGGCGCGACGTGCTCGTGCACCGGGCCGCCCGCCAGTCGCGCCCACTCGTCGAGCAGGGTGGCGTCGGTGGCCCGGATGAGCGCGCCCAGCCACTCCACCACGTCTTCGAGCTGGCCGCAGTACACGTCGTCGGGCAGCGAGCGATCGAGCGTGCGCCACGCGTCGGTGAGGTAGCGCAGCACCAGCCCCTCGCTGCGCTCCAGCCGGTAGCGGCGTACGAACGAGGCGAACGTGTCGCCGCCTTCCAGCATCTCGCGCAGGATCGACTTCGGCGAGGGGCTCTCCGCGACCCACGGGTGGTGCTGGTGGTAGGCCTCGAAGCATGTGTCGAGCAGCTCGGCCAGCGGCTTCGGCCAGGTGACGGTGTCGAGCTGCGCCATGCGTTCCTCGTATGGCACGTAGTCGGCCTTCAGCTGCGCGACCAGCGCGCCCTTCGCCGCGTTCTGCTGTGCGAACACGACCTGCCGCGGGTCGTCCAGCACGGCCTCGACGATGCTGACCACGTCGAGCACGTAGGCCGGGTCGTCGCGGTCGAGAGTGGTCATCACCTCGATGGCGAAGGGCATCAGCGGGGCGGAGAAGCGCAGCGCACTGCGCTCGTCGCTGCCCTCCACCAGCGAGCCCACCTTCACGCCGAGGCACTGGCCGTTCGGGCCGCGCGTGCGCGCGGCGACCCCGGCTGCTTCCAGGCTGCGGTACACGGCGATCGCCCGCTTCTTGTGCTGCCGGCGCCGGGCGGGAGCGTCGTGGTTGGTGGCCAGTAGGCGCTTCAATGCAGCCGGCCCGTCGGCTCGGCCCAACACGCCGGCGACCAGATCGGCCGTCACGCGGAAGCGCGAGGTGAGTGGCTCCGGGCGGGCGGTCATCAGCCGTTGCATGGTGGCCTCGTCGTAGTGCACGAAGCCCTCGGGGGCTCTGGCCTTGGTCGCTTTGCGCCGGGCCTTGGGGTCGTCGCCGGCCTTGGCGAGCGCCCGTGCGTTCTCGATGACGTGCTCCGGCGCCTGCACCCACACGTGGCCGTCGGGATCGAAGCCTGGCCGCCCGGCGCGGCCGGCCAGCTGGTGGAATTCGCGGACGCTGAACGTGCGCACGCGGTTGCCGTCGAACTTGGTCAGCGCGGTCATCAAGACGGTGCGGATGGGGATGTTCACGCCCACGCCCAGCGTGTCGGTGCCGCAGATGACGGGCAGCAGGCCTTCGCCGGCGAGCCGTTCGACCAGCCGGCGGTAGCGGGGCAGCATGCCGGCGTGGTGCACGCCGACGCCGTTGCGCACCAGGCGGTCCAGCGTCTCGCCGAAGCCGCGGCCCATGCGGGTGCCCTTCATCGCGGCAGCGATGGCTTCGCGCTGGGCACGGGTGGTGACGTTGACGCTGACCAGCGACTGGGCCCGCTCGATGGCGGCAGCCTGGTTGGCATGCACCACGTACACCGGGCTGAGGCCTTCGCGCACGGCATCCAGCACGCTGTCGGAGACAGACGTCATCCGCCACTGGTGGTAGAGCGGCGTCGGCCGGTGCACCGAGGTGACCTCGCTGACCGATCGGCCCGACCGATGATGCAGGTCGGTGACGATCGCGGTCATGTCGCCCAAGGTGGCCGAGGCCAGCAGCATCTGGCAGTTGGTCAGCTCCAGTAGTGGCACCTGCCACGCCCAGCCCCGGTCGGGGTCGGCGTAGTAGTGGAACTCGTCGAGGCAGGCGAACCCGAACTCGCTGGCAGCGCCCTGGGCGAGCGCGTTGTTGGCCAGCACCTCGGCGGTGCACACCAGCACCGGTGCATCGACGTTGATCGCCGCGTCGCCGGTGGCCAGGCCCACCTGCTGGGCGCCGAACAGGTCGACGAGGTCGAAGAACTTCTCGGCTACCAGTGCCTTGATCGGAGCGGTCCACACCGCTCGGCGGCTCTCGTTGATCGCCAGCGCGATGCCCGCCATCGCCACCAGGCTCTTGCCCGAGCCGGTGGGCGTGGCCAGCACGACGTGCTCGCCGGCGGCCAGGGCGAGGGCGGCTTCCTCCTGGTGGGGGTACAGCGGGCGGCCACCCTCGGCCGCCCAGGTGGCGAACGCGTCGAGCACCAGCGAGGGGTCCGACCCGGCGGGTGGCAGCAGGTCGGACAGCGCGCTCATGTGCAGCCAGTCTGCCGGGCTTCCGGGGCTGCACCGTCCCAAAAACGCAACCGGGGCTGTTTCGTCCCGCTGATGGAGACGAAACGGCCCCGGAAGCCAGCACGAACGGGTCAGGTCAGCTGCGAGAGCCCTTGATCTGGAAGCGGATGGCGGCGTCGAGGCGGATGACCTCGCCGTTGAAGTACGGGTTCTCGATGATCGCCATCGCCATGTGGGCGTATTCGTCCGGGTGGCCCATGCGCTTGGGGAACGGCACGGCCGGGCCCCACTCTGCCTCGACTGCGTCGAGTGACTGGCCGTAGGCCGGCGTGGCGAACACACCGGGGGCGATGGTGCCGACGCGGATGCCCACCACCGACAGGTCGCGGGCGGCCGGCAGGGTCATACCGATGATGCCGCCCTTGGCGGCGCCGTAGGCGACCTGGCCGATGGTGCCTTCGTAGCCGGCGATGGAGGCGGTGTTGACGATGACGCCGCGCTCGCCTGTCTCCTGCGGTTCGTTCTTGGCCATCGCCGCGGCTGCGAGGCGCAGCACGTTGAAGCTGCCGTGCAGGAACACCTGCACCACCTTCATGAACTCGTCGAGGCCCAGCGGGTTGCCGTTGCGGTCCAGCGTGCGTCCGCCGCCGGGCCCGCCGTGGGTGTCGACGGAGATGCGCAGCTCGCCCAGCTCCTGGGCGGCTGCGATGGCCGCGTTGACGCTGTCTTCCGACAGCACGTCGGTGCGCACGAAGCGGGTGGCATCGCCCAGTTCGGCGGCCAGCTGCTGGCCCGTCTCCTCCGCGAGGTCGGCGATGACGACCTTGGCGCCTGCCTTGACCAAGCGCCTCACTGTGGCGGCACCCAGCCCGCCCGCACCGCCGACGACGAGTGCGCTGGAACCCTGGACCTGCATGCGAAACCTCCTGTTGACGAAACCGTCAAACCGTAACGCGACGTCGCGACACCTGACGAGCCGGTGCCGGTCGGCACCGGTCGGCGCCGGCGCTCACGGACCTGGTTCAGAGCTGCGGGTTGAACTCCGGCAGGCCGGTGTCGACGCCGCCGAGGATGGTGTCGCGCAGTTGCTCGATGCGTTCGATCGTCCAGTCCTCGTCGCCGGCGTCGACCTGGGTGACGGGATGCCATCCCTGGAGGAGTTGGATGCGTGAGCCGCTGACGGAGAACACCTGGCCGGTGACGCCGGCGGCGTGGTCGCTGCACAGCCAGGTGACCAGCGGGGCGATCTGGTTCGGGCTCAGCGGGTCGTGCTGACCCTCCGGGATCTGCGGTAGGTCCTTCAGTACCGTGCCCAGCAGACGCGTGGCGGCCGTCGGGGCGATGGCGTTCACCCTCACGCCGGCCGAGGCCAGCTCGCGGGCCATCGTGATGGTCATAGCCGCCAGGCCCATCTTGGCCGCACCGTAGTTGGCCTGGCCTGCGTTGCCGTACAGGCCCGACGCCGACGAGGTGTTGACGATGGCCGCGTTCACCTGCTGGCCGGTCTGCTTCCACTGCGAGCGCCAGTAGGCGGCAGCGAAGCGCGAGGGGGCGAAGCTGCCCTTCAGCACCACGTCGACGACCACGTCCCACTCTTCCTCGGTCATGTTGTGGGTCATCCGGTCGCGAAGGATGCCGGCGTTGTTGACCAGAATGTCGAGGCGGCCGAACACGTCGACTGCTTGCTGCACCAATGCCTCCGCGGCCTGCCAGTTGGCGACGTTGCCGCCGTTCACCACGGCGCTGCCGCCCATCGCCTCGATCTCGGCCACCACCTGTTCGGCGGGGGTGGCATCGGCGCCGTCGCCGCGCCCGTCGCCGCCCAGGTCGTTCACCACCACGGATGCACCCTGGCTGGCCAGCAGCAGCGCGTGGCCGCGCCCGATGCCGCGGCCTGCGCCGGTGACGATGGCCACCTTGCCGTCGAGAATGCCCATGTCCGTGCTCCTTGTGATGTGGTCGTGTGGTCGATGTGGTGCAGAGCGTACGAGAGCGCGCGCGTCGGCGCCCTACTCGCACCGCATCGTCGTCACGTCGTGTTCGGCTGCTGCAGCCGGCCGTGAATGGTCGTTCCCACCTCGGCGGCGACCGCCCGGCAGGCCTCCGCCACGGCGGGGCCGACACCCTCACCCAAGCCGTACTGCTCTCCTTCGATGCCGATCACCAGCAGCGAGGGTGGCAGCGTGCCCATGGCCCGCGCCAACTCGATCGCGTCGGCGACGCCCAGCAGGTGGCCCCCGCCCAGCGCGATGCCGTCGCCGGCCGCGGCGTGGATCTCGTCGGCGCCGAAACGGTGGATCGTGCCGGCGGGAGCGTTCGATCGGACGGCGTCGACGATGATCACGGCATCGCAGCCGGCCCACGACTGCACGATGCGCACCGGCTCGCCATCCAGCTCGACCAACCGTACGCGAGGGTCGCCGGCGAACCGGGGCTGCAGCGCGGCGAGCACCACCGGGCCGGCCGCGTCGTCGAGGCGGTAGGGGTTACCAATCGCGATCACAGCGATCGCTGCCGCCCCGTGGGGCGACGGAACGTTCACGTGCGCACGACGCGCATGTCGAGGAAGTGGGTGGCGCAGGAGATGCACGGGTCGTAGTTGCGCACCGCCTGCTCGCACAAGGCCTCCAGCGCTGCGTCGTCGAGGTGCAGCGAGTGGCCGATCAGGTCGGCCAAGTCGTGCTCGATCGCTCCCTGGTTCTGCGACGTCGGCGGCACGATCTGCGCGCTGACGATGGTGCCGTCGGCGGCCAGTTCGTAGCGGTGCCACAGCAGCCCGCGGGGTGCCTCGCTCCAGCCGCACCCGACGCCGGCCCGCGGCTGCACCGGCACTGCGGCCCGCGCCGGCGGTGTGTACCCGTCGACGATGCGCTGAGCCACCTCGCAGGCGTGCAGCGTCTCGATGGCGCGCACCAGGATGCTGCGGAACGGGTTGCGTTCGGCGGTGGTCAACCCCAGCTCGGCTGCCAGCGCCTTTGCCCGCGGGGCAAGGTGGTCGGCGTTGTGCACGAACCGGGCGAGGGGCCCGACCAGGTAGTCGCCGCCGGAGAGCATCTTGCCGTGCAGCGCCGTCGAGTGTTGCACGTGCTCCTCGGCGAAGTGCTGCAGGTACTGGTCGGGGGCGATGTCGAGCCCGCCGGTGGACACCAACCGATCGCCCAGCATCGGGTACTCGGTGGGGTGGCGCAGTGCCACCAGCTGGGTTCCCGGGGGCAACTGGTGCTCGGGCATCGGCAGCGTGGCTACCCAACGGGCGATCTCGTCGGCCCACTCCGTGGCCTGGCGCAGGTCGGCGGCCAGCTCCCTCATCGCGGCGAGCGACGGCGCCTTGAAGAAGCCGCCCACCTTCACGTTGATGGGGTGTACCGCTCGGCCGCCGACGACTTCCACGATGCGGTTGCCGATCAGCTTCAGCTGCAGGCCGCGGTCGACCTCGGCGAAGTGGTCGGCCGCCATGGCGATGCCGCTGGGGTAGCCGAGGAAGTCGGGCGCGTGCAGCAGGTGCACGTGCAACACGTGGCTCTCGATCCACTCGCCGCAGTACAGCAGGTGGCGCAGGTCGCGCAGGGGTTCGTCCAGCGTGACGCCGCACGCCGCCTCCAGCGCCTGGCAGGCGCTCATCTGGTACGCAACGGGGCAAATGCCGCAGATGCGGGCGGTGATGTCGGGTGGCTCGGTGAACGCCCGGCCACGCAGGAAGGCCTCGAAGAAGCGCGGTGGCTCGAAGATGCGCAGGCGCACGTCGCGCACCTCGCCGTCGTGCACCTCCACGATCAAGCCACCCTCTCCCTCCACGCGCGTGAGAGCTTCCACCTGGAAGCTGCGATTCGGGGCTGCGTCCAGGGAGGCGCCGACGGTGACGGACTCTGTGTCGTGCCCGGTGGGGTTGGCGGTGGGGTTGTCGGTCATGGTCGGTGAGCTCCGGATGCGTCTGCGACCGCCGAGCCGTCGCGCTGGGCAGTGTCGTCGCGCTGGGCAGTGTCGTAGCGCTCGGCCGCGTCGTGAAAGGCCGGCGCGCTGGTGGTGAACGTGCGCAGCATGCGGACGAGCACCGGGTCGGTGGTGCCGCCGGCGTGCAGGGCGACGCGCAGGCCGTCGACGTTGGCCGACTCCGACGGGCCGAAGCACCCGAAGCAACCACGGTCGAACGAGGGGCACAGCGCATGGCAGCCGCCGTGCGTCACCGGGCCGAGGCAGGCAGTCCCATGGGCCACCAGCACGCACGGGTTGCCGAGCTGCTTGCACTCGATGCACACGCTGTGGCGGGTGACCGGGGTGCGGCGGCCGGCGAGCAGAGCAGTGATGGTGCCCAGCAGTTCGTGCTTGCTGATCGGGCATCCGTGCAGCTCGTAGTCCACCGTCACGTGATCAGCGATCGGCGTGCTGGTGGCCAGCGTCTCGATCCAGTCCGGCCGGGCGTAGACCGAGCGGCAGTAGTCGGCGACGTCGGCACCGTTGCGCAGCGCCTGCACGCCGCCCGTCGTGGCGCAGGCGCCGATCGTGACCAGCGCGCCCGAGCGGGCGCGGATGTCGACGATGCGCTCCGCGTCGTGGGCGGTGGTGACCGAACCTTCCACCAGCGAGATGTCGTAGTGGTCCAGCACCTCCTCCGGACCGGCCTCCAGGAACATGCGGATGTCGAGCGCCTTGGCGATGGCCAGCAGCTCGTCCTCGCAGTCCAACACGGTCAGCTGGCAGCCGTCGCACGAGGCGAACTTCCACACGGCAAGGGTGGGAGTGCTCATCGCCCGTGCACCGCCACCAGATCGGCAGCCCGATCCCATCGAACGACGGCCCCGTCGCGGCACAGCAGCAGCGGGCCCACCTGGCAGCGGCCGCAGTGGCCGACGCCGCAGTGCATGTTGCGCTCCAGCGACAGGTGGATGCGGTCGGGGGGCATGCCGGCGGCGAGCAGCGCGTGCGCACTCGCCACCATCATCACCTCCGGGCCACACACGAATGCCACGTCTGCTCGGCCCGGTTGGTGGGTCAGCAAACCGGTGATCAGGCCGACATCTCCCTGCCAGGCCTCGTCGGGCGTGTCGACGGTTGCCTGCACCGTCGTGCCGTCGACGGCCCAGCGGGCGCGAGCGTCGGGGAACAGCAGGCCCGACGGTTCGCGGGCTCCGACCAGCACGGTGAGGCGGCGCGGTGCACCGTCGCCGCCGGCCAGCCGGGCGGTGTGCAGCTGTTCGATCGCCATTCGCAACGGTGCCAGGCCGAGGCCACCGGCCATCACCAGCACGTCGCGCCCTGCAGCCTCCTGCAGCGGCCAGGTGGTGCCGAACGGTCCGCGCAGGCCGACGAGGTCGCCCACTTGCGCGTTGGTGATCGCCAGGCTGGTGGCGCCAACGGCCTGAACGGTGAAGTCGAGGGCGCCGTCGGGCAGCACGTTGCTGACGGAGATGGGCACCTCCCCGACCCCGAACACCCACAGCATCATGAACTGTCCGGGCAGCGGCGGTGGCAAGCCGCGGCCCGCCGCCGCCACCCGCAGGGTGACCACGTGTGGGCCGTCGGTGAGCCGCGCCACCACTCGATGCGGCACCGGCTCCATCGGGTCGGGCGCGGCCGCGCCCGGGGGGTGAGTGGTGAGGACGGTCATTGCCTGCCTCCTGTGAGCACGGCTGCCTCCTCGACCAGATCGATGGCCGCCGGGCACCAGGTGGTGCAGCGGCCGCACCCCACGCACCCGGGCGTGCCGAACTGCTCGGGCCACGTCTGCAGCTTGTGCAGCAACCACTGCCGGTAGCGGGCGGCGGTGGTGGCACGCACCGGCCGGCCACCGAGGTTGGAGTGCTCCACTTCGAAGCACGACGCCCACGTCTGCTCGCGCACGGCTTCGCCGGTGCCGAGCGGGGTGTGGTCGGTGTACGTGCTGCAGAAGCAGGTGGGGCACACCAGTGTGCAGTTCCCACACGACAGGCAACGTTGCGCGACCACCTCCCAGTGCGGGTGCAGTTCGGTGCCGGCCAGCAACGTGGGCAGCTGCTCGCCCGGCAGCCGGCGCGGCATCGCGTCGGTTGCCCGCTGCACCACTCCGCGGGCGTCGGCGATGTCGCCGGCGATGTCGCCGGCATTGGCGGGCAGTGCGGGCAAGCGCTGCAGCACGGAGCGGCCGCGTTCGCTGCCGGCG
>JAUSLQ010000072.1 GCA_030645675.1 Actinomycetota bacterium
CTCGGGTCGCGGTTGGCGGCTGCGATGGACAGCTGGACGCGATCGCCCTTGTGCATCGGGCACCCGTGGAAGTCGGTGTCCTCGGTGACCAACCGGCCGGCGGTGACGATCGAGTAGTAGCGCAGGAACTCCTCGATCGCAGACGGGATGAGCGACGGGTCGTCGATCAGCCGCTGCCGGTCGCCGGGGTTGTCGGCGAGGTGGCGGAAGATGCAGCCGAGCATGCCTGCCACCGTGTCGAGCCCGCCCATGTACAACAGGAACGCGTACTCCAGCAGCTCGCTGTCGGGCATCGGCGCACCATCGATCTGGGCGTTGATCAGGAAGGTCAGGATGTCGCCCTGCGGGTTGGCCTTGCGCTCGGCGATCAGCCCGCCGAGGTAGCCGTAGATCGCCATACCGGCATCGGCGCGGATCGCACCATCGGGGTCCTCGCTCGCCGGCGTGTGCATCAGCTGGTCGGCCCAGTCGAGGAACATGTCAGCCTTCTCCACGGGCAAGCCCATCAGGCCCATGAAGATGTAGGTCGGGTAGAGGCGGCCGAACTGGCCGATGAAGTCGCACTTGCCGTCGCCGGCGAAGCGCTCGATCAGCTCACGACACCACGCCCGCACCTGTGGCGCCAGCTCGTCGGCCTTGGCCGGCGTGAAGAACGGCATCAGCAACTGGCGGTACTTCGTGTGCCGCATGCCGTCGAGCTCGACCGGGATCCACTCGTGCGCCTCGGCCTCCTCCCACGGGGTGACGGCACGGCTGGAGAACAGCGTGGGGTTGCGGAACGCCTCGTAGATGTCGTCGTAGTGGGTGGGGATCCAGGTGGGTGCAACGACGCCCGTGTGGTTGACGAGGAAGCGACCCTTGTCGCGCACGACATCCCAGTGGCCCCACGGGTCGGCCCACAGGGCCGCGTCGGAGCGGATGTCGAACTCGACGACAGGGATGTCGGCGGACTGCTGCTGGGTGTCGGTCATGGGGTATCCGTTCTGTCACTGACGTGTGGTTCAGGTGGAGCGTGGCGGCTCCGGCCGCTGCTCCGATGGGGTGGACAACAACCGCACAGCGGTGCGCAGGGCTCTGCGCTTCTCCGGGTGCGGGATGGGCTTGCCGCGGTTGACGAGCCGTTCGTCTTCGTTGGTCTGCACGAGCGCAATGACGAACACGAGCAACATGCGCGCCGACAGGTCAGCAGCGACCGTGCCCAACCGCTGCGCTTCCGTGATCGCGCCGACGAGGTGGCGGTTGCGCTGCACCAGCCACGGCGCCGAACCGGCGACACCGGGGCGCTCGAGGGCGTGCCACCGCACCAGACGCGCCGCCTCCGGGTGCTCGATCATGAAGTCGTACAGTGCGACCGCATGCCCGGCCAGGTCGGCCGGGTCGAACGGCACCTCCACGGCCAGGCGCTCGCTCGTCGCCTGGATCGTCGCGTCGAAGAGGCGTTCCTTGCTACCGAAGTACTCGTAGATGAGCTGCTTGTTGCACCCGGCCCGGCCCGCCAGCCGATCGACGCGCGCACCGGCCAAACCGTGCTCGGCGAACTCGCACAGTGCTGCCTCGAGAATCCGCTCCTTGGTGAGCGCCGCATCCCCCATGGGCGGTATGTAAGCCCGAACGGGCGAGGTTGTCAACTAAACAGTTGATTCGTGACCCGCGGGATTCGGGCATCCACCCGGAATGGGACCAACGCGGCGTCCGGCATGATTGGATGAAGCGGTGGACCCCATCCTCACTCACCTGCAGCGCCTCGAGGCCGAGAGCATCCACATCATGCGCGAGGCGGTTGCCGAGAGCGAGCGGCCGGTGATGCTGTACTCGATCGGCAAGGACAGCGGCTGCATGCTGCACCTTGCCCGCAAGGCGTTCTATCCGTCGAAGCCGCCTTTCCCGCTCCTCCACGTGGACACCACGTGGAAGTTCAAGGAGATGTACGAGTTCCGCGAGCGGATGGTGCGCGAGAGCGGCATGGACCTGCTGGTGTACCAGAACCCGGAGTGCATGCAGTTGGGCATCAACCCGTTCGAACACGGGTCGTCGATGCACACCGACATGTGGAAGACCGAAGGCCTGAAGCAGGCACTGGACCACTACGGGTTCGACGCCGCCTTCGGTGGGGCGCGTCGTGACGAGGAGAAGTCGCGGGCCAAGGAGCGCGTGTTCTCCATCCGTTCGGCGCAGCACCGGTGGGACCCGAAGCTGCAGCGCCCCGAGCTGTGGTCGCTGTACAACGTGCGCCACAACCCGGGCGAGACGATGCGCGTGTTCCCGCTGTCGAACTGGACCGAGCTCGACGTGTGGCAGTACATCCACCTCGAGCAGATCCCGATCGTGCCGCTGTACCTGTCGGCCATGAGGCCGGTCGTCGAACGGGGCGGCACGCTGATCATGGTCGACGACGAACGCCTGCCGCTGGAACCCGGCGAGGTGCCCGAGATGCGCTCCATCCGCTTCCGCACGCTCGGCTGCTACCCGCTGACGGGAGCGGTGGAGAGCGCGGCCACGACCGTGCCCGAGATCATCCAGGAGATGCTGCTCACGACTACCTCGGAGCGACAGGGTCGCCTGATCGATGCCGACTCCTCGGGGTCGATGGAGAAGAAGAAGCAGGAGGGCTACTTCTGATGGACGGCACCGCACGTAAGGCCGCCCACGACGAGCTGCTGGCCACCGACATCGAGGCCTACCTCCACGCGCACGAGCACAAGTCGCTGTTGCGGTTCATCACCTGCGGCAGCGTCGACGACGGCAAGTCCACACTGATCGGCCGCCTGCTGTACGAGTCGAAGCTCGTGTTCGAGGACCACCTCGCTGCGCTGGAAGCCGACTCGAAGAAGGTGGGAACCCAGGGCGGCGAGCTCGACTTCGCATTGCTGGTCGATGGCCTCGCGGCCGAGCGCGAGCAGGGCATCACCATCGACGTCGCCTACCGCTTCTTCTCCACCGAGCTGCGCAAGTTCGTGGTGGCCGACACACCGGGCCACGAGCAGTACACGCGCAACATGGTCACGGGCGCGTCCACCGCGGATCTGGCGGTCATCCTCATCGACGCACGCAAAGGCGTGCTGACGCAGACCCGCCGGCACAGCTTCCTGGTGTCGCTGCTGGGCATCCGCCGCATCGTGGTCGCGATCAACAAGCTCGACATCGTGGGCTACTCGCAGAAGGTCTTCGACCGCATCGAGGCCGACTACCGCGCGTTCGCCGCCCAGATCGGGCTCGACGACATCACGTGCATCCCGTTGTCGGCGCTCCGTGGCGACAACATCGTCGAACTCAGCCCGAACACACCCTGGTACACCGGGCCGACGCTGATCCACCACCTGGAGACCGTTCCGCTGGAGGATCTCGCCGCGAGCAAGCCGTTCCGCATGCCGGTGCAGATCGTGAACCGACCCGACCTCGACTTCCGAGGGTTCTCCGGCCGCATCGTCGGCGGCACCGTGCACCCCGGCATGGCTGTGCGCGTGCTTCCGTCGGGCCGGACATCCACCGTTGCCCGCATCGTCACCTTCGACGGCGACCTGCCCGAAGCGGTCGCCGGCCAATCGGTGACGCTGACGCTGGCCGACGAGATCGACATCTCGCGCGGCGACGTGCTGGCCGCCGCCGGCGACCCGCCCACGGTCGCCGACCAGTTCGAGGCCCACATCATCTGGATGGGCGAGCACGAGATGCTGCCCGGCCGCCCGTACCTGATGAAGATCGGCACCCGCACCGTCGGGCTGTCGGTCGCCCAGCCGAAGTACCGGGTGGACGTGAACACGCTCGAGCACCTCGCCGCCAAGACGCTGCACCTCAACGAGATCGGCGTGTGCAACATCAACCTCGACCGGCCGATTGCGTTCGACCCCTACGCCGACAACCGCGAGATGGGAGGGTTCATCATCATCGACCGGATGACGAACTCGACGGTCGGCGCCGGCCTGCTGCACTTCGCGCTGCGGCGCGCGGACAACGTGCACTGGCAGGCGATCGAGGTGAGCAAAGATGCCCACAGCGCGATGAAGGGCCAGCGTCCGGCCGTGGTGTGGTTCACCGGTCTGTCCGGCGCGGGCAAGTCGGCCATCGCCAACATCGTCGAGCGCAAGCTCCATCAGCAGGGCCGGCACACGTACCTGCTCGACGGCGACAACGTGCGCCACGGGCTCAACAAGGACCTCGGGTTCACCGACGCCGACCGCGTGGAGAACATCCGACGCGTCGCGGAGGTGGCGAAGCTGATGGTCGACGCCGGGTTGATCGTGCTGGTGTCGTTCATCTCCCCCTTCCGCGCCGAGCGCCGCCTGGCCCGCGAGATGATGGGCGAGGACGAGTTCATCGAGGTCTACGTCGACACCCCCCTGGAAGTTGCCGAACAGCGCGATGTGAAGGGCCTCTACCGCAAGGCGCGCAGCGGGCAGCTGAAGAACTTCACCGGCATCGACTCGCCCTACGAGCCTCCTGAGCACCCGGAGGTGCACCTGGACACCACCACCTGGTCCGCCGAGCAGGCCGCCGACCAGATCATCGAGGTGCTGCGCGAGTACTCGAGGATCCCATGAGCGCGACGGCAGCCGATCACGAGCTCGCAGCCTCCATCGCCACCGAGGCCGGGCGCCTGCTGCTGGAGGTGCGCAAACGGTACGCCGGCGACCCCGACAGGTTGAAGGCCGAGGGCGACCTGCAGTCGCACCACTGGATCGTCGGCCAGCTGGGCGCCCTGCGCCCCGACGACGGCCTGCTGTCCGAAGAAGCCGCCGCCGACCCCGCGCGGCTGGCCTTCCCCCGCGTGTGGATCGTCGACCCGCTGGACGGCACCCGCGAGTTCGGCGAAGGCGACCGCGACGACTGGGCCGTGCACGTCGCACTCGTCGAGGACGGCTTCCCCACGGCCGGCGCGGTGGCGTTGCCTGCGCTGGGCACCACGCTGCACACCGGGCCGGGTGGTTGGCCCGCGCTCGCCCCGTTCGCGCCGGGCGGGCCGGTGCGCGTGCTGGTCAGCCGCACCCGGCCGACCGCACTGGCGAACGCGCTGGCCGACGGACTGGCCGGCACGCTGGTGCCGATGGGGTCTGCCGGGGCCAAGGCGATGGCCGTCGTGCGCGGCGACGCCGAGGTGTACGCCCACTCGGGCGGCCAGTACGAGTGGGACTCGGCCGCGCCCGTGGCGGTGGCAGCCGCCGCAGGGCTGCACGTGTCGCGGCTGGACGGCAGCCCACTGCGCTACAACGCCACGAACCCGTGGCTGCCCGACCTGCTGATCTGCCGCCCCGAACTGGCCGGCGCCGCGATCCGCATCGCCAACGGCTGACGTCCGTCGAGCGGGTTACTGTCGGCGCATGCAGTACGTCATCGCCGGGCATCGGCGACGTCGCAGCCCAGCTGGTGCCGGGGCAGGACGGCCAGGGCCGCTGGCCGTTGCTGACCTTCGCCTGTTACGGCGAGCGGCCGCTGGCGGTTCGCTACCGGGTCACCCTGTTCCGCAGCCCATGAGCCGGCGATGACCACCGACCTCACCAACGACCCGTCGGTGGTGCCCACCGGCCGGCTGGGCGCGCTGATCGGCCGCGCTCGCGAGATCGCCGATCTGCGCGACCTGGCCGGCAGTGGCAGGGCGCTGATCACGGTCACGGGTCTGGCGGGAGTCGGCAAGACGCGGCTGGTGCACGAGGCGCTCGACGACCGCGTCTTCGGGTGGTTCAACGCAGCCGATCCGCTCGACGCCTCGTCGCTGCTGCCGTCCATCGAGCAGTGGGCCGAATCGATGCTCGCCAGCCCGAACCGCGGCCCGCTGGTCATGGTGATCGACTCGGTCGACGACGAATCGATCGGCCCGGAGCTGGCGGCCATCCTCGATCGCTTCGATCACCTGCAGGTGATCGCCACCAGCCGCAGCCGCTTGAACGTGCGCGGCGAGGTGCTGTTCCGGTTGCATCCGCTGGCAGCGCCGAAATCGACCACCGACCTCGACCTCGCGGACCCGCTGGCCTGGCCGGCGGTGAACTGCTTCGTGCGCGCCGCGCAGCGCGTGGCCCCGACCTTCGCCGTGCACGAGGGGAACGCTGCCAGCCTGATCGAGCTGATCCAGCTGTCCGGAGGGCTACCGCTGGCGCTGGAGCTCGCAGCCCAGTGGCTGCGCGTGTGTGACATCGACGAACTGGTCACACGCGCCGCCCGCTCGTTGGAGCCGTTCTCGGGCAGCGCTGCTGATCTGCCGGCGGGCCAGCACGACCTGCGGGTGGCGATCGGCTCGGCGGTCGACGCGCTGCCCACCGCCGATGCCGAGGTGCTGAGCGCCATGGCGCATCTCGGTGCCGTGTCGTTGGAAGGGCTGGGCGAAGGGCTGGGCCGCTCGGTGCCGCTGGAGGTGCTGGGCCGGCTGATCGACTCGAACCTGGTGCAGCACGAAGCCGGCCCCGACCGGCAGCGGACGGTGCAGATCTCGGTGCACCCGCTGGTGCGGCAGGTGGTGACCGCACGCGACGACGGCCGCCAACTCGGCGGTGTCGCTCAGACACGCTTCATCGAGTGGTTGACGAGAGAGGTGGGTGCCAGCGCGCCGCTGCTCACCACGGTGCAGTCGAGGGCCGCGTTCGCGCGCGTGGACCACCTGATACCCGACGTGAACGCCGCGCTCGACCTGTTGCTCGAGCATCCACCCGCGGTCGCAGAACTGGTCGTCAGCATGAGCTCGTACTGGTACCTCTCCGGTGCTCACCGCGTGCTGGCGTTCTGGACGACCAAGGCGATCGACGCTGTGCCGGCCGGCAGCCCGATCGCAGCCGAGCTGCACAGCTGGGCCAGCAAGGCGCGGCAGCACCTCGACATCGACGCCGCGGCGACGCACGCCCTCCGCGTCACTGACACCACCGACGTCTGGGGCCAGACCGAGGCATACAGTCGCGCCCTCAGCTCGCTCATCGAGATCCGGTACAACTCCGGCGGGCGGCTGCTCGACGAACATCTGGACGAGGCACTCGCCGCATGCAGCGAACGTGGGCTCGGCGACATCCGCTCGATCCTCCTCGGCGACAGAGCCCTCGCGTTGCTGCAGGACGGCCACGCGGACGACGCACGCATCTGTGCACTGGCCTCCATCGACGCCGCCGAGTCGGTCGGCGACATCGGCATGGCCGGTCTGGCCCACGTGATCCTGGCTGACATCGAGTCCAAGCGGCGCGACTTCGACGCCAGCCTCCTTTCAGCCGACGAAGCCATCCGACTCGGCGCACAGCTCGATGATCGATGCGTGCTCAGTGCACACGCACTGTCCGCAAGGGCGATGTGCTTCACCGAGCAACGCAGGTACGCCGAAGCCAACGCCGCCGGGAGGTTGGCCATTGCCGCCTTCGAGTCCCTGCAGTCGCCCATCGGCCTGGCCCAGGCGGCCCGCGACCTCGGCCACAGCCTGGCGCACGCCGGCGAGCCGGACGCCGCACGTGCAGCGTTCGAGCGCTCGATCGAGCTGTGGTGGGCGCTCGACCAACGCTTTCTCATGCTGGTGACGTTGGCCACCGTGGCGCTGTGTCCGCCACCGGTACAACCCCCGCTGGAGCTCTGCGATCAGGTGCTACGAGCGGTGGAGGCTGCACGACCCGGTTTCCTGAGCCAGCAGAACGGCTACTGGCACGACCTGATCGAGCAGCGCAGCGACGACATCCGGCGACACCTCGGCGCGCAGGTGCGCAGTGCCCCGGTCGCCACGACCGAAGCACTGCGCAACCGCGTCCTGGCACACCTGCGTGCCGACGCCGCCGGCCCGCTGCCATTCGGGCTGAGCACGCGAGAGGCGGATGTACTGGCTCTCCTTGCCGACGGCTCGACCGACCGTGAGGTGGCCGAAGAGTTGAGCCTCAGCGTCCGCACCGTCAACTCCCACGTGTCGGCCATCCTGCGCAAGCTGGGTGTGACCAGCCGGCGACAGGCCGCCGCGTGGTACCGGGCGAACCGGATCAGGGCCTGAAGTACACCGAGCAGGCCGGGTCGTCAGCGTTCGGGAAGTCGGGGATGCCTTCCACTCGCACCTGCGTGCCCGCCGCCACGGTGAAGTCGGCAAAGTTGAAGGTGCCGGCGGTTCCCATCGAGTCGGGCGACGAACGGGTGACGGGTGCCTTGACGTTGATGTTCGAGCTGCCGCCGATGTTGCGGTTGAAGGTCACACCGGGCACGAAGGTGCGGGCCTGTGCATCCGTGAACGAGTAGGAGACGCTCTGAACGGTGATCGTGCCGTTGGCGTTTCGCGTGTAGTTCAAGGTCAGGTTCACCTTCGCACTGACCTCGCCCACGGGGACGACCGGTGAGAACCACCACTCGTACTGGTACTTGTACGCGGTGCACGTCCCGGAGACCGACGCGGCCGACGCCACCGAGGGGGCGACGACCAGCGCTGCAGCGGCAACGCAAGTCGCACCGCCCAGCATCGCCAGCCGGCGGAGTGGCCTGCGCATGAGGGAGCCGATGTTCATCATGGAGATCGATCCTTTCGTTCGGGCCCCGTCGCTTCGGGGCTGCAGCAACCATGCGGGATCACGCCGACGCCGTCATCCGTACGACCTGCCCGACTTCGCGGCACGCCATCCACCGGCGGTCAGCAGTCGCTACCGACCGCGCCGCCGCAGGTGCCGTCACGCACTCCTAGCACCGCTGGTCAAGCCACCCTCACATTCGTTACACTCCGGCACACTGACGACCACGACCGACCGGCTGCCCAGCCGGTCACGGGGAGGAACCATGCCGCTGCAAGACGACGTTCAGATCGTGTCGGTCGACGACCACGTGATCGAGACCCCGAACGTGTTCAAGGACCGCCTGCCGGCGAAGTTCGTCGACCGCGGCCCACAGATCGTGCGCACCCCCGAGGGCCACGACGTGTGGGTGTACGACGGGGTGCCGCACCCGACCATCGGCCTCAACGCGGTCGCCGGCAAGGACCGCGAGGACTACGGCATGGAGCCCACGGCCTACACCGACATGCGCCTCGGTTGCTACAGCGTGAAAGAGCGCCTGGAAGACATGGACGCCGAAGGCGTGCAGGCACAGCTGTGCTTCCCCAGCTTCCCGGGCTTCGCCGGCAGCACCTTCTTCCGTGCGCCGGACAAGGAACTGGCCGTCGCCTGCGTCAGCGCATGGAACGACTGGGCGATCGACGAGTGGTGCGGCGGCATGCCCGGCCGCCAGATCCCGCTGGCGATCCTGCCCTACTGGGACATCGACGCCACCGTGGCCGAGGCCGAGCGCGTGATCGCCAAGGGTGTACGCACGTTCTCGTTCTGCGAGGCCCCGCACGCCGTCGGCCTGCCGTCGTTCCACACCGACCACTGGGACCCGTTCCTCGCAGTGTGCAACGAGGCCAACGTGCCGCTGTCCATCCACTTCGGCTCCGGCGGCGCGCCGGCCGTTGCCCCCGGGGCGCCGTTCACCGCCGCGATCGCACTTTTCGGCCTCAACTCGCAGATGGCGCTGATCGACCTGGTCAACAGCCGCCTGTTCGAGAAGTTCCCCAACCTGAAGTTCGCCCTGTCCGAGGGCGGCATCGGCTGGATGCCCTACGCGCTGGAACGGGCCGACTACACGTGGGAACGTCACCGCTTCTACACGGGGATGGACACCGCCCGGAAGCCCAGCGAGATCTTCCGCGATCACCTGTTCGGCTGCTTCATCTACGACGACGCGGGCATCCGCAACATCGACCTGATCGGCGAGGACAACGTGATGTTCGAGAGCGACTACCCGCACTCGGACAGCAACTGGCCGCACACGCGCAAGATGCTGGCCGAGTCGCTGTCGGGCGTGACCGACGAAGTGGCCCGCAAGGTGGCCGAGGACAACGCCCGCCGGGTGTACAACTTCCCCCGCATCTGAGGCACCGCCTCGCACCAACCGAAGCAGTGAACGTCACACGCCGGGCTCCACGAGCCCGGCGTTTGACGTATCCGTCAACTCACGGTACGGTCCCCGCACGTCGGCGGGGGCCGGCACGACCTCTTGGGGGGAACATGAAGGTATGGGTTGATCCCGATCGCTGCCGCGGGCACGCGCTGTGCCTGACGCACGCGCCGGATGCGTTCGAGTTCATCGATCTCGAAGACCGTTCGGTGGTCATCGAGGGGGCCACCGAGTCGGTGCCGCTCGCTGTGTTCGAGACCGCCGCCAGGAACTGCCCCGAGCGGGCGATCGTCATCGAGCTGTGAGGGGACACACATGAACGCCAAGGCCAAGCACGTCATCGACTTCGATCACCACGCGCCGTCGTTGCGCGACAACAACACCGAGGTCTTCAAGAGCCTCATGTACAACGAGCAGGGCTGCCCGATGGGCTGGTCCGAGCACCATGGCGGGTTCTGGGCGATCTGGGGCTACGACGCGGTCTACGACGCCGTGCAGGACTGGGAGACGTTCAGCTCCGGTCACAGCCCGCAGTGCCCGAAGGGTGTGCCCGACACCACCTACGTCGACCCACTGATCCCGATCGACTACGACGGCCAGATCCAGCAGGACTACCGCAAGGTGGTGCTCAACTGGTTCAACCCCGGCCACGCCAGGCGCATGCAGGCCCGGATCCAGGAGATCTGCGACGAGCTGGTCGACGACTTCATCGAGCGCGGCGAGGCCGAGCTGAGCTACGAGATGTTCACCGCGTTGCCCGCGATCGTGACGCTGGAGATGCTCGGCTGGGAGTCGCACCGCTGGCGCGAGTGGGTCCAGTGGGTGCACGGCCTGATCCACGACGGCGTGGTCGACCCCGAGGGTTCCATGCGTTCGGTGATGAACCTGTACGAGAGCATCAACAAGGAGATCGCCGACCGGCGCGACCGGCTCGGCGACG
>JAUSLQ010000073.1 GCA_030645675.1 Actinomycetota bacterium
CGTTTTGCGCATGGTCGGTCGAGCAGGCGCGCCGTGCTACCGCGGCGTGGGCGAAATCGAAATCGAACCGACGAGACGAACGTATGAGGCCCAGGCGCTGACGCCAGCGACCCGGGCGCTGACCCTGCGGCAGCAGGCCCACTGCCGGAGCGAGCACAAGCTGTCGGCCCGGCACGTGACGCGATCAGACGTTGAGGGTGCGCAGCACCTGCGTCACGTCGAGGGCGGCGACGGCGCCGATCACGATCGTGGCCGGCGACTTCACGGACGTGGCGGCCAGCGCAGCGAGGCTGCAGCGCACGACGCTCTGCACGTCGGTGGTGGCGCTGCCGACAGCTGCCACAGGGGTGTCGGCGGGCATGCCGCCGGCCATCAGCGCAGCAGCGATCTCGCCGCGTTGGGCCACACCCATCAGCACCACGATCGTGCCACCGGCCTGCGCGAGCGCAGCCCAGTTCACCGGGGTCTCGCCGCGCTGGCGGTGGCCGGTGACCACCGTGAACGAGGCCGACAGGCCGCGGTACGTCACGGGCACGCCCGCCGCCGCCGGTGCCGCGATTGCGGAAGTGATGCCGGGCACCACCTCGCAGGCGATGCCCACCTCGGCCAACGCGGCGGCTTCCTCACCGCCGCGGCCGAACACGAACGGGTCGCCGCCCTTCAGGCGCACCACCCGCTTGCCCTCGCGGGCGAGGCGGGTCAGCAGCAGGTTGATCAGGTCTTGCGCGACACCGGAACCCGGCCGCTTGCCCACGTCGATCAGTTCGGCGCCGGGGCGGGCCAGTGCCAGCACCCCGTCGCCGACGAGCGCGTCGTGCACCACCACGTCGGCCGCGGCCAGCAGACGGGCAGCGCGCACGGTCAGCAGCTCAGGGTCGCCGGGGCCGGCCCCGACCAACGCGACATGTGCGACGGGCGCGACCTGCTGGTCCATCAGATCTCGGGAGACCAGGCTGCGATGGCGGAGATCATGGCGGCACCCGCGGTGGTGTTGGTGGCGGCGTCGATGAGGATCAGCCGTCCACCTTCTGCGTGATGGCGATAGACGTCGGCCACGATCGGCTCGCTGAGGCGCAGGTGCACGCGGCCGATGTCGTTCAGCACCAGTTCGTCGGTGGGCTGGTGCTCCAGCGACACCAGGTCGTAGCGGTGCTCGATGGCGGTGACCGTGGCATAGCCGGTGCGGGTGCCGTGCTTGAACCAATGGCGAGTGCCCACCAGCAGTGGCTGGTCGATCATCCAGCACACATCGGCGACGATGTCTTCCGCGACCTCGGGCGGCTGCACGGCATCGCCGGCCACCAGCACATCGCCACGCGCGACGTCGACGTCGTCGGCCAGTTCCACCACGATTGCATGGCCGGGATGCGCTTCCTGCACGGGCTTGCCCCAACGGTGCAGCGCAGCCACCTTGCTGCTGCGCCCGCTGGGCAGCACCTTGATCGGCTCGCCCACGGTGAGGGTGCCGGCGGCGACAACGCCCGCGTAGCCGCGGAAGTCGGCGTGCTCGCCGCCTTGCGGGCGGATCACGCGCTGCACGTGCAGCCGGGCGCCCGGCAGGGTGTCGTCGGTGGGCTCGAAGCTCTCCAGGAACGTCAGGAGGGGCACACCGTCGTACCACGGGGTGTGCGCAGAACCGTCGACCACGTTGTCGCCCAGCAGGGCCGACATCGGGATGGAGTGCACTGGCACGGGGTGCGGCAGGCTGTCGACGAACGAGTGCACCTCCTTCGAGATGTTCAGGTAGACGCCTTCGTCCCACTCGACCAGGTCCATCTTGTTGACCGCGACGATGATCGCCTCCACGCCCAGCATGGTGGCGATCAGCGAGTGGCGCCGGGTCTGGTCGACCACGCCGTAGCGGGCATCGACCAGCACGATCGCGACGTCGGAGGTGGACGCGCCGGTGACCATGTTGCGCGTGTACTGCGCGTGGCCCGGTGTGTCGGCGACGATGAAGCTGCGCGCCGGGGTCGCGAAGTAGCGGTGGGCCACGTCGATGGTGATGCCCTGCTCGCGCTCGGCGCGCAAGCCGTCGGTGAGCAGTGCGAGGTTCGTCTCGCCGTCGCCGTAGCGGCGGCTGGCCTTCACCACGGCCTGCAACTGGTCTTCGAAGACGGTCGTGGTGTCGTGCAGCAGGCGGCCGATCAGCGTGCTCTTGCCGTCGTCGACCGACCCGGCGGTGGCGATTCGCAAGGCCGGGCGGGTGGGGGCAGCATCGGCCGGGCGGGTGGGGGCAGCATCGGCCGGGCGGGTGGGGACCATCGACTCGTTCATCAGAAGTAGCCCTCTCGCTTGCGGTCTTCCATCGCGGATTCGCTGAACGTGTCGTCGGCGCGGGTGGCGCCGCGTTCGGTGATGCGGGCAGCGGCGGTCTCCGCCAGGATGTGGTCGAGCGTGGATGCGTCGCTGCGCACAGCGCCGGTGCAGCTGGCGTCGCCGACGGTGCGGTAGCGCACCACTTCCGCGAACGGCTGTTCCCCGGCCTCCAGTACGACCGGGCCGCCCACGGCCAGGAGCATCCCGTCGCGCTCGACCACCGTGCGGGTGTGGCTGAAGTAGATCGTCGGCAGTGGCACCTCGTGGCGGGCGATGTACTGCCAGATGTCGAGTTCGGTCCAGTTGCTCAGCGGGAAGGCACGCAGGTGCTCGCCCTTGCGGATCCGCGGGTTCAGCAGGGCCCACGGCTCGGGCCGCTGTGCACGCGGATCCCAGCGGCCCTGCCGGTCGCGGAACGACAGGATGCGCTCCTTGGCGCGAGCCTTGTCCTCGTCGCGGCGGCCGCCACCGAAGGCGGCGTCGAAGCCGTGCTCGGCGATGGCGTCGAGCAACGTGACCGACTGCAGCCGGTTGCGGCTTGCCCGCGTGCCGGCGTCTTCCACCCCGCGGCCCTTGTCGATGCTCTCCTGCACGCTGGCCACCACGAGGCGCACGTTCCAGTCGGCGACGAGCCGGTCGCGATACTCGATGACTTCTGCGAAGTTGTGGCCGGTGTCGACGTGCATCACCGGGAACGGCAGGCGAGCGGGGGCGAAGGCCAACGCGGCGAGGTGCAGCAGCACCGCGCTGTCCTTGCCGCCGCTGAACAGCAGCACCGGGTTCTCGCACTCGGTGGCGACCTCGCGGATGATGGTGATGGCCTCGTCGGTGAGCTCGTCGAGGTGGGCGGCGGAGACGATCTCGAGCGTGCTCATACGTGCAGCCCGCATTCTGTCTTGGCGCTGCCGCTCCAGCGGCCGGCACGCTTGTCTTCGCCGGGGGCCACCGGGCGGGTGCACGGCCAGCAGCCGATGCTGGCGTAGCCCTTGTCGGCCAGCGGGTGCGCGGGCAGCTCGTGCAGGTGCGCGTACAGCGCCATGTCGTCGTCGCTGTACGTGGCCAGCGGGTTGACCTTCACCAGGCCGCGGCCGATGTCGAACGCGGCCACCGCTGCGTCGGCGCGGGTGGGGCCGTCGGCCCGGCGGATGCCGGTGACCCACGCGGCCTTGCCGGCGATCGCGCGGTTCAGTGGCTCGACCTTGCGCACGTGGCAGCAGCCCTCTGTGTCGGTCTGCCACAGGTTGTCGGGCAGCACGTCGGGCAGCGGGCGGATGAGCCGCAGGTTGAGATCGAGTCGCTTGGTGAGCTCGTCGACCAACCACTGGGTCTCGGCGAACAGGTACTGGGTGTCGAGCAGGGTGATCTCGATGCCGGGCACGGCGGTGGCGGCCACGTGTACGAGGACGGCGTCCTCGAAGCTGGCGGTGACCACCAAGCCATCGATGCCGAACTGGCCGGCGGCCCAACGCATCACGTCGGCCGGCTGCCAGCTATCGAGAGAGGAGGGGATGGTGAGCGAGGACATGGCTCGCCCTTTCTACCACGATTCCCGACTAAGCGGATCGGATTTAACGCAAATTCAGGGGGTACGATCGTCACATGGCGTTCGGCTACCCGGTTCTGCTCGACCTCACGGATGTGCCAGTGCTGCTGGTCGGCGGTGGCACGATCGCCCTGCGCAAGGCCGCGGGCCTGGCTGACGCCGGTGCGCATGTGACGGTGGTGGCCCCCGAGGTGCTGCCCGGGCTGCGCGCGTTGGCCGTCACGGTGCACGAACGCCCGTACGCGGCAGGCGAGGCCGGCGGGTACCGGCTGGTCATCACGGCAACGTCCGAGGCGGCGGTGAACGCCCAGGTGGCGGCTGATGCGCGGGAGGCAGGGGTGTGGGTGAACAGCGCCGACGATCCGCAGAACTGCTCGTTCATCCTGCCGGCGGTGGCCCGCAGGGGCCCGGTGGTCGTTGCGGTCAGTACTGGCGGGGCCAGCCCCGCGTTGGCCGGCCACCTTCGCGACCTGGTCGCCGAGACCGTCCTCACCGAGCAGGTGGAGGCAGCCGCCGCGGCACTGGCACGACAGCGGGCGGACATCCACGCCGCCGGGGGAAGCACGGAGGACGTGCAGTGGGGCCAGCGCGTGCGCGATGCACTGGCTGCCCCCGACGGCTGTTGACGCCCTCTCGATCAGGTGACGCGACTCAGATGACGTTGAGCGCCGAGTTCATCGCCGAGTGGCCGGGGATGAGGCACACGATGCGGTACTGACCCGGCTGTGCGGTGATGGTGATGGCACCCGACGAGCCCTTGCTGGGGAGGTCGATGGGCAGGCCGGCCGACGAGCCGTCAGCGCACCGAACCTGCAGGTTGTGCGGCAGTTGCGAGGTGTTGACGCCGTAGAGCGTGAACTCCTCGCCGGCGGCCGAGTACTCCTTCGCGTTCCAGATGATGCCGTCGGTGGCCTTCACCACCACGTCGGCGTCTTCCTCGCTGACATCGGCGACGGTGGCGGTGATCGACCCGCAGGCGGCGGTCGACCCGCCGGACGAATCGCCGCCGCAGGCCGACAGCCCGAGCAGGGTGAGCGCGCCGACGGCGGCGAGGGGAGTGGCAGACCGGAATCGCATGGCGGCATTCTACAAGCGCGCGCTTTGGAAATCCAATCAACGGACGCGGGACGGACGCGGGCGGATGCGGTGAGGGGCCAGGTTGGGGGACCAGGTTGGGGGACCACGTCGCGGAGTGACTTCGCAAGTACGATCTGCGGCGATGACTACCCCCGAACAGCCAGCCGCGAGCTTCGGCGCCAACTCGTGGCTCGTCGAGGAGATGTACGAGCAGTTCCGCTCGGATCCCGACTCGGTCAGCGCTACCTGGCGAGAGTTCTTCGACGACTACAAGACGCTCGCCCCCGCCCCCGCAGCTCCCGCCGCCGCACCACCCACTGTCGCACCGGCTGCTGCCGCACCACCCACTGCCGCACCGGCTGCTGCCGCACCGGCTGCTGCCGGCAACGGCGCGACGGCGGCGACCGCCGCCCCGGCCGGCGCGACCATCGCGGCCGCGCCCGCAGGCGTCGCTCCCGCTGCTCATCCCGCCGCCGCGCCAGCAGTCGGCGGCGAGCCCGGCGAGCCGATCCGTGGCGCCGGCGTGGCGATCGCCAGCAACATGGAGCGCAGCCTGACGGTGCCCACCGCCACCAGCTTCCGCAACATCCCCGCCAAGTTGCTGGAAGTCAACCGTTCGGTCATCAACGGCTACCGCAGCCGCACCGGCCAGGGCAAGGTCAGCTTCACCCACCTCATCGGCTACGCCATCGTCCGCGCCATCGCCGACACCGTGCCGAACATGAACAACACCTACGCAGTGGGCGCCGACGGCAAGCCGCGCCTGGTCCGCAACCCGCATGTCAACATGGGCCTGGCGGTCGACGTGTCGAAGGCCGACGGCAGCCGCACCCTGGTGGTGCCCGTGTTGCGCGATGCCGACACGCTGGACTTCGCCGGCTTCCTCGCCGCCTACGAAGATCTCATCCGCAAGGTGAAGAGCAACAAGCTGGCGGTCACCGACTTCCAGGGTGCCACCATCAGCCTCACCAACCCGGGCACCATCGGCACCGTGCAGAGCGTGCCCCGCCTGATGCCCGGCCAGGGCGTCATCGTCGGCGTGGGCACCATCGACTACCCGGCCGAGTTCCAGGGCGCCGACCAGAGCACGCTGGGCGCGCTGGGTGTCAGCAAGGTGGTCACGATCACCAGCACGTACGACCACCGCATCGTGCAGGGCGCCGAGAGCGGCATGTTCCTCAAGCGCGTGCACGAGCTGCTGCTGGGCGAGCACGGCTTCTACGCCGACGTGTTCCGCAGCGTGGGCGTGCCCTACGAAGCGGTCGAGTGGCACGTCGACCAGAACCCGGCGAATCGCGAAGACGCCATGCTGCACAAGCAGATGCAGGTGGCCACGCTCATCCGCGTGCACCGTGTGCGCGGCCACCTCATTGCGGATCTCGACCCGTTGCGCTGGAAGCAGCCGCACATGCCACCCGAGCTCGATCCGGCCACCTACGGCCTCACCATCTGGGACCTGGACCGCGAGTTCCTCACCGGTGGCGTGGGTGGCACCGAGCGTTTGAAGCTGGGCGACCTGCTGCACGTGTTGCGCGACGCGTACTGCCGCACCATCGGTGTGGAGTACATGCACATCCAGGACTTCGCCGAGCAGCGCTGGATCCAGAGCAAGCTGGAGGGCGCGCACTACGAGCTCGACAAGGATCGCAAGCGTCGCGTCGTCGAGCGGCTGAACGCGGCCGAGGCGTTCGAGAAGTTCCTGGCCACCAAGTACGTGGGCACCAAGCGCTTCGGCCTGGAAGGTGCGGAGAGCGCCATTCCCGTGCTCGACCAGATCCTCACCATGGCCGCCGGTGCGGGCATGGACTCGGCCGTGCTGGGCATGGCCCACCGCGGCCGCCTGAACGTGCTGGCCAACGTGATCGGCAAGAGCTACGACCAGATCTT
>JAUSLQ010000074.1 GCA_030645675.1 Actinomycetota bacterium
ACGGGGAGTCGTGGGGTCGCTGGATGAGCTTTCGGGGAACCGCAACCCACCCTCGCGACGTCTATTGCTGCATGACGCCCCATCCCACCCCGATCGGCCAGCGCACCCGCCTCGTGCGCGCCCTGCCGTCGCGCCGCCGGCGCCTGGCCCTGGCTGCGTTGCTGATGCCGCTGAGCATGACCGCCGCTGCGTGCGAGGGAGGGCTGACCGACTCGCCGGCCACCACTCCTCCCCCCACCACGGAGATCGTCGTCATCGAGGGCCGGCCGCTGCGGCGGCGCAACGGGCGCCTGCACCGGGCCCGCAGCCGCCGCGGCCACTCGCACCTCACCGACCGCCAGGCGCTGTGGCTGGCCTCGACCGTACGCGAGGCTCTGGCCGACCATTGGCGCAACCAGGGCGAGCTGGAGCACGCATCGGTGATCGCGTTCGACGACCTGGCGCACCGGCTCGCCCTGGTGGACGCTCCCGACGAGCTGCTGCGCCGTTGCCTGCAGGCGGCCACCCAGGAGGCCGACCACGCCGACCGCTGCTTCGAGCTGGCCGGCCGCTACATGGGCGTCAGCCTGCGCCCCGGCCACCTGCGCCGCCCTCACCGCCGCCTGCGGTCACGGAACCGCGAGCTGGCGCAGCTGGCCGTGGAGGCACTGCGCGACGGCGTGCTGAACGAGGGCTACGCCGCCTGGCTGGCGGCAGCGAAGGCGACACGAGCCACCGATGCACGGGTGCAGGAGACGCTGTGGGTGATCGCCCGCGACGAGGCCGGCCATGCCCGCTTGTCATCCGATGTGCTCACCTGGTGCCTGGCCGAGGGCGACGAGTCGGTCGCCGCGGCCGTGCTGGAAGCGGCCAGCACGCTGCCAGTACGGATGTCGGGGGCCGTGGTGCCGGCCGGGCTGGACACTCGTGCGCTGGCCGATCACGGCCTGCTCGACGCCGACCCCGATGGCGAGGGCTATGCCGAGGTGCTGGCCCGCACACTGGCCGACCTGGCACCGCTGACCGAGACACCCGAGCGGGAGCGGGCCGCCGCCTGACGGCCGCCTGACAGCCTCGGCCGGGGCCGGCTGACAGCCTCGGGCCGCGCCGGCTGACAGCCTCGGCCGGGCCGGCTGCGCCACCCACCGGCCGCGTCTCCACGGCAGCGAGCTACTTGAGGTCGGCCACCACCGGCGCGCTGCGGTTGACGCAGGCGGTCAGCTGGGCGCGCAACGTCGTCGAGATCGACGGATCCTGCAACGTGGTGAGGCCGGGGTAGACCATCCGGCTACCGGTGACGTTGCACAGCAGCACGGTCCAGGGCTCGGTGCGCCAACTGCCGTCGGGCTGCTCGGTGAACCGCACCGACGCCAGCAGGCCGTCCAGCGTGCGGGTGTCGCTGTACTTGTTCCGCCCCGCCACA
Source organism: Actinomycetota bacterium (assembly GCA_030645675.1). GTDB lineage: Bacteria > Actinomycetota > Acidimicrobiia > Acidimicrobiales > Ilumatobacteraceae > UBA668. The sequence continues at coordinate 1,403 of JAUSLQ010000074.1, forward strand.
CCCATGCCGGAGATGAAGTTGCCGAGGCTCCAGTAGACGAGGGTGCCGTTCACCCGCTCGACCGGCTGCACCACGTGCGGGCCGTGGATGATGATCAGGTCGGGGTGGGCCTGGGCGACGATCTGCTGCACCAGCGCCCGGTCGTCGGCGGTGGGTGCCTTCTGCATCTCGACGTACACGTGCAGGCTGACGATCACCACCTCCGCCCCGGCGGCGCGGGCGAGGGCGACGTCGTTCACCACGTTGGCGGCGGTGACGGCCTGGCGCAGCCGCCACGCGTCGCGAGGGAAGCCGCTGTTGGAGTTGCGGGCGAAGCTGAGGTTGGCCACCTGCACGCCGTTCACGGTCAGCAGCTGCGGCAGGGCCTCCAGCTCGGTGCGGGCCGTGCCGGAGTGACTGAGACCGGCACCGTCGAGCGCTTCCAGCGTGGTGCGGATGCCATCGACACCGAGGTCGTACGCATGGTTCGAGGCAGTGGTGCAGCGGTCGAAGCCGACGCGACGCAGGTCGCCCGGCAGCTCGGCCGCGGCGGCGATCAGGTTGCTGCCGTACGGCCCCTTGCCGGCCATTCCCACCACTGCGCCGGGCGCGCCGATGGGCGTCTCCATGTGGCAGATGGCCAGGTCGGCCGATTGCACGATGCCGCTGATCGGGCGCAGCAACGGCTCGTAGTCGTATCGCACACCGCTCGGTGCCAGCGCATGGGCGGCGTTGTTGACCAACCCCTCCGACAGGAAGTCGCCCACCGCCGCCACGGTGAACGTGCGCCCCGGCGGTTCCAGCCGCTGGGCCAGCACCGACGGCGGGCCACTCTCGCCCGGGCCGCTGGGCTCGGCCGCAGCCGTGCTCGCGGCCAGCAGCGCGCACACGCAACCCACCACCGCCAGGGCCCGTGCCGCACGCATCAACTCAGCGTAGATCGCCGGCGGGCGCGTCGTCGGAGAGGGCGGTCAGCTGTTGCGGAAGCGTCGCACCGCCAAGGGTGCGAGCACCACGGTGATGCCCAACGACCAGGCGATGGAACCCCACACGTAGTCCATCGATTGGTTGCCCAGCATCAGCGCCCGCACACCCCCGACCGTGACGCTCAGCGGCTGCCGCTCGGCCCACCACTGCAGCCAGCCGGGCATCGTGGCCGTCGGCACGAACGCGTTCGAGGCGAATGTCAGCGGCGCGATCAGTGGGAAGGCGGCCGCCTGAGCGGCCTCGCCGTTGGCCACCGAGAGCCCGATGACCGCGAAGATCCAACAGACCGCGAACCCGAACAGCACCATCAACCCGATGCCGGCGATCACCTTCAGGACGCTGGTGTGGGTGTGGAAACCGACCAGGAAGCCGACCAGCACCATCAGCACCACCACCAGCACGTTGCGGGTGGAGTCGGCCAGCACACGGCCGCCGAGCACCGCCGAGCGGCTCATCGGCAGCGACTTCAACCGCTCGAGCAGGCCGTTGTTCTTGTCCTCGGCGAGGCCGACGGCGGTGTTGATGGCCCCGAAGGTGACGGTCTGCACGAAGATGCCGGGCATCAGGTAGTCGACGTACGGCAGGCCGCTGGCACCACTGGGGATCGCGCCGCCGAAGACGTAGCGGAACATGAAGACGAAGATCAGCGGCTGCACGATCGCGAACACGAGCAGCTGCGGTACGCGGCGGATGACGGTGAGGTTGCGCCACACCATGGCCAGGGTGTCGCGCGCGGCCCATGCGAAACCGACGCCGGGGCGGGTGGAGATGGGCGGAAAGGTGGGGGCGGCGGTGTTCATGTGCGGGCTCCGTTCGTGTCGGGCGCCGTGGCGTTGGAGCCGGTGAGCGTGAGAAACACGTCGTCCAGCGTGGGCTCGCGCAGGGCCACATGGGCGGCGGTGAGGCCGGCGGCGGACAGATCGTTGAGCGCGGTCCGCAGAGTGGCGGGGCCGTTCGACATCACCAGCCGCACCACGGTGCCGGCCGCTGTGGGTACACCCAGCAGCTCACCGGCCTGGCTGGCCTCGGTGGGGTGGTGGAACTCGAACTCGATGACGGTGTCGCCCAGACGAGCCTTCAGGGCTTTGGCCGTGCCCTCGGCGACGATCAGCCCGCCGTCGATGACCACGATGTTGTCGGCCAGCCGGTCGGCCTCTTCCAGGTACTGGGTGGTGAGCAGCACGGTGGTGCCGTCTTCCACCAGGCCCTCGATCACCTCCCACAGGTCGTTGCGGCTGGCCGGGTCGAGCCCGGTGGTGGGTTCGTCGAGGAACAGCACGGGTGGGTGCGACACCAGCGCCGCCCCCAGGTCGAGCCGGCGGCGCATGCCCCCGCTGTACGTGCGCGCCGGCCGATCGGCCGCGTCGCTGAGGCGGAACTGGGCCAGCAGCTCGCTGGCACGCTGCCGCGCCGCAGCCTTCGACTGGTGGTTCAGGCGGCCCACCAGCACCAGGTTCTCGCGGCCGGTGAGGTTCTCGTCGATCGCTGCGAACTGGCCGGCCAGGCCGATGCTGCGGCGCACCGCCTGCGGCTGGTGGGCCACGTCGAAGCCGTTGACCACGCCGCGGCCGCTGTCGGGCTGCAGCACCGTCGTGAGCATGCGCACCATCGTCGTCTTGCCGGCGCCGTTGACGCCCAGCATGCCCAGCACCGAGCCACGAGGCACCGCCAGCGAGATGTCGTCGACGGCGACGACATCGCCGTAGGTCTTGCGGAGTCGCTCCGCCAGGATTGCCGTGTCTGCCATGGCCCTCGACTCTACAGAATCATTGACCATTGTCAACCTTTGATTCTGGTCATGGATCGCGCTAGACTTCGTCCGTGGCCGAGGTCGACCCGCAGCTGGCGGACGCGTGGCAGCGCATGATGGCGCTGTTCTTCTCGCGTCGCGACGCGTTCTTCGCCGAGCTGGCCACGCTGCAGCTGACCCCGCCGCACGGCCACGCGCTGATGACGCTGCACGACGGCCCGGTGCGCATGCGAGATCTGGCCGACAGCATGGCGTGCGACGCGTCGTACGTCACCGCCGTCGCCGACCGGCTGGAGCAGCTGGGGTTCGCCGAGCGCCGCAACGCTCCCGACGACCGGCGCGTTCGCGAGCTGGTGCTGACCGCGAAGGGCACGAAGGTGGCGCAGCGCCTGCGCCGCGTGTTCTCCGAGCCGCCCGACGCGATGCAGGCGTTGCCGGCCGCCGACCGTACCGAGCTGTTGCGCATCATGAGTTCTCTGGGCGAGCCCGCGGTCGACGGCTGGCTGCCCACCCGCTCGTTGCGCTGACCCACGCCCGCACATCGCCCGGCAGGCACCCTCGCTCCGCACGGCGCCAGTGTGAACTGGTGGCTCTTCGAACCGCGGCGTACGCTGACCGGCGGATGTTCCGCATCAGCCGCCGAGAAGAGTTGTCGCACTCCACGTTCCTCTGGGAGGTGGAGGCCTCCGACGTTGCCGCCTCGGCCCGCCCCGGCCAGTTCGTGATGGTCCGCCTGCACGAGGGCGCCGAGCGCGTGCCATTGACGATCGCCGACTTCGACGCACGGCGCGGCACCGTCACCGTCGTGGTGCAGGCCCTCGGCCGCAGCACGGCCGAGATGCGCGACCACTACCAGAAGGGCGACGAGTTCGCCGACCTCGTCGGCCCGCTGGGCATGCCCACAGAGATCGAACAGGTGCAGCCGGCGGGCAGCCGCCACGTGGTGTTGGTGGGCGGCGGCCTAGGGGTGGCGCCGGTGTTCCCGCAGCTCCGCGCGTTCAAGCAGGCGGGTTGGCGCACCACGTGCATCGTCGGGTTCCGCAGCGCCGAGTTCGCCTTCTGGCGCGACCGCCTGCACGAGTGGGCCGACGAACTGATCGTGTGCACCGACGACGGCAGCCTCGGCCGGCCAGGCCTGGTCACCGACGCGTTGGCCGACGTGGTGCAGCGCGACACGCCCGACCTGGCGGTGGCCATCGGGCCGATGGTGATGATGCGGGCCAGCGCCGAGGTCACCCGCCCGGCGGGAGTGCACACCGTCGCCTCCTTGAACACGATCATGGTCGACGGTACGGGCATGTGCGGCTCGTGCCGCGTCAGCGTGAACGGGCAGACGCGGTTTGCTTGCGTCGACGGCCCCGACTTCGACGCCCACGCAGTCGACTTCGACGAACTGCTCGCCCGCAACCGCCGGTTCACGGACGAAGAGCAGGCGGCAGCGGCCGACTACGAACACCGCTGCCAAGTGGAGCAGACCCTGTTCGTGCAGGGCAAGCGCACCTACAAGAAGCTGCGCGAGATCGAACCGACGAAGGTGCCGATGCCGGTACGCGACGCCGAGGTGCGCTCGCACACGTTCGACGAGGTCAGCCTGGGCTACTCGCTGTCCGAGGCGATGCGCGAGGCCGAGCGCTGCCTGCAGTGCAGCCGGCCCACGTGCATCAGCGGCTGCCCGGTCTCCATCGACATCCCCCGCTTCATCCGCCACCTGCTGGTGAAAGACGTCGACGGTGCGCTCGACGTGATCCGCGAAGCCAACATCCTGCCGTCGGTGTGCGGCCGGGTCTGCCCGCAGGAGACGCAGTGCGAGAGCCAGTGCGTCATCGGCCGCAAGATGGAGCCCGTGGCCATCGGCCGGCTCGAACGCTTCGTGGGCGACCACGGCCACGTGCTGCCCCACCCGGTGATGCCACCCATCGGCCGCCGCGCCGCCGTGGTGGGCTCCGGGCCGGCGGGCCTGGCCTGCGCCGCCGACCTCGCCCGAGCCGGCGTGGAGGTCACCGTCTTCGAGGCGCTGCACGTGGCCGGCGGCGTGCTGCGCTACGGCATCCCGTCGTTCCGCCTGCCGCGCGAGATCATCGACCGCGAGGTGGCCGGGCTCGTCGACCTCGGCGTGCAGTTCGAGACCGACAAGGTGGTGGGTCGCACGTTCACCGTGCAAGATCTGCTGGGCACCCGCGGGTTCGACGCCGTGTTCCTGGGGGTCGGCGCCGGTGCGCCGTCGTTCCTCGGCATCCCGGGCGAGAACGCCGGGCGCGTGATCAGCGCCAACGAGTTCCTCACGCGCGTGAACCTGATGGGCGGCGACCGCTTCCCCGACATCGACACACCCGTCGGTATCGGCCGCGACGTGGTGGTGATCGGCGCCGGCAACACCGCCATGGACTGCCTGCGCGTGGCCCGGCGCCTGGGTGCCGACGTGCGCTGCGTGTACCGCCGGTCGCGGGCGGAGGCCCCCGCCCGCGTCGAAGAACTGGTCCACGCGGAGGAAGAAGGGGTTCGATTCCACTTCCTGCACAACCCGGTGGAGGTGCTCACCGACGACATCGGTGTCGTGCGTGGGCTGAGAGTGGAGCGCATGGAGCTGGGCCCTGCCGACGAGTACGGCAGGCGGCGCCCGCTGGGCACTGGCGAGCTCAGCGAGGTCGAGTGCGACACCGTCATCGTCGCGCTGGGCACCAACCCGAACCCGATCATCACTCGCAACACGGCCGGCCTCGGCCTGGACGAGCGCGGGTACGTGGCCGCCGATGCCGTCACCCAGGCCACCAACCTGCCGGGCGTGTTCGCCGGCGGCGACATCGTCACCGGTGGGGCGACGGTGATCCTGGCGATGGGCGCCGGCCGGCGAGCCGCCGCCGCGATGCTCGCCTGGTTCGAGACCGGTGCCATCGGGGGCGACGCCAGGTCGGGCGACGCCGATGCGGTGAGCGCGGCCGCAACCGCGGCCGCAGCCACCGCAGCCGTGACCGGGCCGGTGTGCCCGCGGTGCCAGCGCCCGGTGAGCGACGGCGACGACCTCGACGACGGCATCTGCTGCGCGGGCTCGCTGGTGGCTTGGCGATGCACCAACTGCAGCAAGCGGAGTGAGGGCTTCGCCTTCCCCTATGGCCGCTGCCCTGCGTGCGCCGGCGTGCTGCAGCCCGTCGACGCCGACATCGGTCCCGTGGCCGACGGGGCGCTGGAGGCCGTGCGCCACGCGTTCGAGATCGAGCTGGGAGGGCGCGACTTCTACGTGGCGGCGGCCGCCCACGTGCAGGACACCGGCGGCGACGAGGCGTTGCACGACATGTTCGAACGGCTGGCGGCGATGGAGCGCGAACACATCGAGACGCTGGTCAACCGCTACCACATCCCCCCGCCGGCCGGGGCCGACGGCACCTTGCATCCCGGCGTGCTGCAGTCCGGAGGCAGCGACACCCCCGACGACCCGCTGCAACTGGTCGAGATGGCCATCGAGCTCGAGCGCCGGGCCGAGGCCTTCTTCCGCACGCGCATCGACCAGGCGGCACCAGCCGCACGCGAGCTGTACTGCGAGCTGGCCGCCGAAGAGGCCGAGCACGTCGACCTGCTGGTCACCGAGCTGGCGGCGCTACGCGGCCACCGCCGCGGCCTGCTCTGACGAACTGTAGGTGGGCTCAGACGAGCGCTGGCACCTGGCTCTGGATCCAGCCCTCGAGCTCGGGGGTGGACTCCACGCAGGTGATCAGCGCGTAGCGCGGGGCGTTGCCGCGGTGCACGACGACGTGCCACAGGCGCTGCGTGTCGACCACGAAGCGGCTGTACTGGGGCAGCGGGACGCGGCGCTCGGTGCCGGCGATGGGCATACGGTCTTCGTCGATGTCCATCAGCAGCATGTAGCTGTCGGGATCGTCGGTGAGCTCGA
>JAUSLQ010000112.1 GCA_030645675.1 Actinomycetota bacterium
CGCGAAGGCGGGGTCATCATCATGACCCACCCCACCTACCGCGACTTCAACCCCGTGCACCACCCCAGCTACATCGACTTCTTCGAGCAGGTGCTGGCCGACACCACCAGCCCGGCCGAGATGTCGAGGAAGTGGGAGAAGCAGTATGCGGAAGACGAGTGGTACAAGCACCTGTACCGCACCGGCAACGCCTACCACGGCGTGCACCCGTTCTACGCCTGGTACTGGGGCGCCCACGGCCTGCAGCACGCCGGCAAGGTGATCATCGTCGGCGGCGACCCGCCCACCGTGCGCCGCCTCGGTTTCACGCCCGCATCCACGATGGACGACGCGTTCGAGATCGCCGGCGACGTGGTGGGCCGCCACCCCACCATCACCCACCTGCACGTGCCGTCGCTGCTGGTTGCAGACGTGCAATGAAGCTGCGCAACACCCCCAGCAGGCTGAGCTCCGTGCCCCAGCTGCGCAAGGTCGCCAAGTTCGGCGACGCCGCTGGGTCGGCCGTGCAGGCCGTGCTCAAGCCGGCCAAGGCGTTGGGCTTCCCCTACCGCAAGCCGACGGTACCCAAGGGCCTGAAGGTGCCGGCAACACCGAGCAGACTGGGTGCCGACTTCGACACCGACTGGGCCCGCTCGGCTCCGGCGAAGGCTGCGCGCGCAGTCGTCACCAACGGCCCTGTGCGGGCGATGGTGAAGGCCCTCGCCGACCCGGAGGTCGTGGGGCTCGATCGCCTGTCGGATCTCGAGCGCATGGACGAACCGCCGTCGGTGATCTTCGCCCCCAACCACCACAGCCACCTCGACACCGGTGTGATGATCGTCGCCGTGCCCGAGCCCTGGCGCTCGAAGCTGGTGGTCGCCGCCGCGGCCGACTACTTCTTCGACACGCGCCTGAAGGGCACGATCGCTGCGCTGGCGCTGAACGCGTTCCCCATCGACCGCGAGGTCACCGGCCGCAAGAGCAGCGACGAGCTGCGCCGCCTGCTCGACACCGGGTGGAGCCTGGTGATCTACCCCGAAGGCGGGCGCTCACCCGACGGCTGGGGCCAGGACTTCAAGGGCGGCGCGGCGTACCTCGCCAACCGCACCGGTGCACCGGTGGTGCCCGTGTTCATCGACGGCACCGGCAGCATCTTCGGCAAGGGCATGAAGCGCCCCAAGCCGGGCACGACGAAGGTGGTGTTCGGCGCCCCGCTGCACCCCGCCGAGGGCGAGAGCACGCGCCGTTTCAACAGCCGCATCGAGGCTGCCGTGACGGCACTTGGCGACGAAGCGCTCACCGACTACTGGACAGCCCGCCAGCGGGCGGCGAAGGGCACCAGCCCGAAGCTGACGGGCCCCGAGTACAACGGCTGGCGCCGCCAATGGGCGCTGGCCGAGCACCGCAAGCTGGGCATGGCCGGCCAACGCCGCCGCCAGCGTCGCCGCTGGCCCGACCTCGGCTGAGCAGGCGGCCTGCGCCCTTCCGTCCCGTCCCGCCCGCCCGCCCGCACCAACGTGGTCGTCGAGTTGCTCGGGTACGAGCACCATCGGTCCACGATGCAGATGCAGCGCGACGCCGAGCGGCTCAACCGCATGCAGCTCGACGGCCTCCTTGCCATGCAGTTCACCTACCAGGACGTGGTGACGCGGTCGCCGGTGATGCTGGCCACCCTTGGAGATTCGGTCCCGCGGCACGTGGCCTGATGGTTCGGGGCCGAACGGTGAGTTCAACGTTTGCTACGTAGCCAATGGTGAATTCACGAGTCGGGCAGGAACGACTCGACCGCGAGCTCGGCAGGGATCGGCTCGGGCATCCCCGCGAGCACGTCGGCAGGCGACTCGGACGGCAGCAGGTCGGCCAGGGCGGTTTCCAGGCGGGCGACCCGGGCTTCCAACTGGGCGACGCGGTCGGCCATGCTGCCGGCGACGGCCGAAGGGGTGACCATCGCGACGACGTGTTCGGGCTCGTCGGCGAACAACTGCTGCCAGCGGGCTTCCTTCTGGCCGGGCTGACGCTCCAGCAGCCGTGCCCGGCCGGAGGCCGCCAGCTCGCGCAGCACCACATCCACCGCATCGAGCGACTCGAACGCGTGCTGCCGCTCGGTGCGGCTGCGCAGCTCGGCCACCGTCTGCGGACCGCGCAGCAGCAGCACCGCCACCACGGCTGCGGCCGGGCGCTCGAGGCCCCACGACTCGTCGGCCACCTGCCGGAAGCGGGTGACGCTGCGCCCGTGCGCCGGGTGCACGTAGCGCAGCAGGCCCTGTGCCTTCAGGCCGGCCAGCGTGCTCTCCACGTCGTGGTCGGAGAGGTGCATCACCGGCTCGCGCGACGTGGACTGGTTGCACGCCAGCACGAGTGCGTTGAGCGTGAGCGGATACTGGTCGGGTGTGGTGCGCTCCTTCTCCAGCAGACAGCCGAGCACGCGCCCTTCGATGATCGTGAGCATGCGGCTCACGCTAGGGCAATCCGCGCCGGCGGACCGAGGGTCCTGGCCGTGAACCAGGAATCCTCCCGGTATCCGACCGAAGCGACAAGGCGTAGGTTGACCACCGTGACCTACACCGCCGATGCACTCGGGCTCGCCACCCACTGCGGCGAACGCAGTAGCGGCCCGAGGCCTCAGAGGAAGCGGAACGAACCGATGATCTCGAGGAACTGGGGAACGGGTGAGTTGGCCGGTTCGGTCAGCGACGTGGCGATCAGCTGGAACAGGTCGACCGTCGTCGCTCCTTGGGCCTTGGGCGCGATGCACAGCGCATGGAGCTGCCCCAGTTGGCGTTTCGACTGCGGCGAGGTCATTTCGACGCCACGCATGTACACGACGTTCTCGCCGAACTGCGCTGATCTCTCGAACGTGATCCTTGCATCGGGGGCCTGCGTGCGCACCTTGGCCCAGGTGGCTTGGGCCGCCACCTTCAGGTCGACCGACTCGCCCAGGCGATCGTGGCTGATGCGGAGGTTCGGCCAGAACCCATCGACGGCTTCCGGGGCGTGCACGACGGCCAACGTGTTCGGTGCCTCCTCCATCACCCAGCCCTCCGGAATCGAGAAGACGAATGACGGGATCGCCCTGATCGTGCCTGGCTGCACTGCCAGCCGAGCGGTACGACTGGGTGTGTTGGATTTCTCGACCATGGCCAACAGTACCCCAGTTGCTCCCAGGCGAATTTCAGCCTTCCGCGATCTCCCCTGCGGGCACCGTCGGCGACGAATCACCGAGACAGAACACGAACAACCTACTCACGACCGCCGATGCGGCTCGAGGAATTGAGGACACCATGGGTTTCTGGGACACGGTCACCGACGCTGTCGACGACCTGGGCGACACGATCACCGGCTCGCTGGAAGTCGTAGTGGATACGGTGACCGACGGCGGCAGTGCCCTCGCCGGCGCCGTCGCATCCGTGGCCGAACCGGTCTCCGACTTCGCGTCGACGTTGACCTCGCCGATCTGGGCGTTCGGCGAAACGGTCGTCGACACCGTCACCGATCCCGTCGGCGCGATGCAGGCACTGGGCGACATCATCACCGATCCTGTCGGTGCCGTGGAAGGCGCGTTCGGCAGCGTCATGGACCACGGGATGGGTCTGGTGAGCGACTTCGGCGGCATCGTCCACGGCGTGGGATTCGCCGGCGTCGGCCTCCTCAGGGACGGCATCGACTCGGGCCTTGGCGTCGCGGGGGCCGCTGGCGACATCGCCGTGGATGCCATCGGCGGTGCCGCAGGTCTCGCGAACGCCGGCGTCGGAGGCTACGGCGACGACGTCCTCGACTTCCTCGACGACAACGTGCTCGACAAGGTCGACTACGTGACAGGCGGCGTCATCAACATCGACTTCGACGACGGCGCGCTCACGGCCAACGTCGGCGTCGACGACCTGCTTGGTGTCGGGTTCGGCATCAGCGGCGACGGAGTGACGGTGTCCAGCGATGCGCCGCTCCTCGGCGTCGACGTCGGCATCACCGACAGCCACGGCGCCACGGTCCTGCTCGACGAGAACATCCCCGGCGTCGACCTTCCAGCCGGCGCCGACGTCGGCATCGGTCTGGATGCCGATGGCGGCCTCGGCGTGATCGCCGAACTGGAAGACCTCCGCGGCATCACCGTGGGGATCCTCGGCGACTACGACGCCGACATCACCCTCGAACAGGTCGAAGCGCTCGCCGGGTCCACCGCACGGACTGCACCGGCTGACGGTGTCACGACAACGGCTGGGGGCTCGTCGACCGATCTCGATGCCGAGATCCTGAACGCACCGCAGGTCGCCGATGTCGCGGCCGACCTCGGGAACTCCCTCGACGACACTGCTCCGGTCTTCGAGTCGTCGGCGCTCGAGCCCGAGCCGCAGACCGACCTCTCCGACTTCTCCCAGGATCTCGAGCTGGTCGATCAGCAGCAGGCCGCCGCGGACGACGTCTGGGACGACCTCGGATGAAGACGACCAGGCGATGAGCTGGCTGACCGAGGCGTGGGACGCCATCATCGACGTGGCCGAGGAGATCCCGATCGTCAGCGGGCTCGTCGATGGCGGTAGGGCGATCGCGGAGTTCGCTCCCGGCTTCATCGATGAAGTCGGCGAAGTGCTCAGCTCACCCATCGACACGGTCGTCGACGGTGCGGAGTTCGTCGGCGAGACCCTGGCCGGGTTCGGCGCCCTCGTCCTGTCCCCCTTGGCCGTCGCCGGCGACGTCATCGGCGCCGCAGCCGGGTACGGCGCCGATGCGCTCGACACCGTCACCTTCGGCGGCGCGAGCTGGCTGACTGACCAGGTCGACGAGTACGTCTTCGACAACGTGGACTGGGTGACGGGCGGAGCGATCGACATCGACTTCGACAACGGTGCCTTCTCCGTCGACCTCGGGATGAACGAGTTGGCCTCCGTGGGGTTCTCGATCGGCGAGCAGGGCTTCACCACCGACGGCTATCTCGGCGGGGTAGGCGCTGGAATCGGGGCGACCACGGACGACGGGTTCACCGTTGATGTCAAGGCCGACCTGCCCTTCCTCGACGAGGTCGGCGTCGGGGTTGGCCTCGACCTGGACGACGGGGGCGACGATGCGTTCTTCCTCGACATCGACGGCCGAGTCCTTCCCGATGACAACCCTCCCGATGACGACCTTCCCGATGACGACCCTCCCGGCTCCACCGTTCCCGATGCGGGTGGCGAGGTGACCACCGATCCAGCAGTCGCGGTGGTCGCTGCCGATGACGTCGGCGGCGAGATCGCCGACTCCGGCGACGGGCGCGACTTCGTCGATGTCGCGGACGCCGCCTTCGTCACGCTCGAGGCGCCCGACGAGTGGCAGTCACGAGACGACGCGGAGTTCGCCATGAAGGTCGATGACGCGGCAGCCGTTGAGGAAGCGGCCAACGACATCTGGAACGACTTGGGGTAGCGATGGCTCGGTGCGGCGCTGCTCCCTGGGGGCCTCAGGCGCAGGGGATGATGATCTTCACGCCGACGATGAAGTTCTTGTAGCCAGGCGTGTTCGCGTTGGCCGCCTCGAGTTGGGCAAGCGTCACGTCGTACTTCGCGGCCACCGTGCCCGGCAGGTCGCCTTCGACGATCACATGGCTGCCCGGTGTGCACCCGCTGTCGTTGGCGGGCAAGGTGGTGGGAGCGGCCGTGGCGGGTGTGGCGGCGACGGTGGTGCCGGTACCCGGGACCGTGGTGGTGACGGCGGGGATGATGGCGCCCACCGGGATCTTGATCTTCAGGCCCACGTAGAACGCCGAGTAGCCGGCGGTGTCGGCGTTGGCCAGGTTCAGGGCGTCGAGCGTGACACCGAAGCGGTTGGCGACGGTGAACTGGGTGTCGCCCTCCACCACCGTGTACTCGGTGATCTCGGTGGTCTGAGTGCCCGCGGCGGGGCCACCGGCGAGGGTGGTGGGCGGCAAGGTGGCCGCAGTCGTCGGCAACGTTGCGTACGCCGTGTCGGTCATGTCGACCACACTGCTGCCAGTGGCAGTGGTGGGGTCGCCGCACGCGCTCAGCAGCACTGCCGCGCCAGCCAGCACCGATACCAACCACTTCTTCTGCATGTGGTCAAGCCTAGAGCGGCTGGCTATTGAAGTGGGCGCGCGGTGGGTGGGATCGGCGCCGGGAGCTGGGTCTCGCCCATCAGCCAGCGGTCGACGCCCGCAGCGCACGAGCGGCCCTCGGCGATGGCCCACACGATCAGGCTCTGGCCGCGGCCCATGTCGCCGGCCACGAACACACCGGGCACGTTGCTCATGTAGCCGTCGTTGCGGGCCACGTTGCCGCGCTCGTCGAAGGCGACGCCGAGCTGCTCCAGCCACGAGCCCTTCTCCGGCCCGACGAAGCCCATCGCCAGGAACACGAAGTCGGCCGGCAGTTCGCGGTCGGTGCCCTCGATCTTCTGGAAGCGACCGTCGACCATCTGCACCTCGTGGATCAGCAGCGCGCGCACGTTGCCGTTGCCATCATCGAGGAAGCGTTCCGTGTTCACGCTGTACAGGCGCGCGCCGCCCTCTTCATGGGCGGAGGTGACCTTGTAGACCATTGCGAACTGCGGCCACGGGTTGTTGGCCCCGCGCCGCTCCGGCGGCTTGGGCAAGATCTCCAGCTGGGTGATCGATGCCGCGCCCTGGCGGTGGGCGGTGCCCAGGCAGTCGGCGCCGGTGTCGCCGCCGCCGATGATCACGACGTGCTTGCCGGCCACGTCGATGGGCGACTTGGGTAGGTCGCCCAACAGCACCTTGGTGGCGGGCGGTAGGTACTCCATCGCCTGGTAGATGCCTTTGAGCTCGCGCCCCGGCACCGGCAGGTCGCGCCACGCCGTTGCGCCGCAGGCCAGCACGATCGCATCGTACGAAGCGAGCAGCACCTCGATGTCGATGCCATCGCCGACGGCCGCATTGGTGCGGAACTCGGTGCCTTCGGCCTCCATCTGTGCGATGCGCCGGTCGACGTGGCGCTTCTCCATCTTGAACTCGGGGATGCCGTATCGGAGCAGGCCGCCGATGCGATCGGCGCGTTCCAGCACCACCACCTCGTGGCCGGCGCGGGTGAGCTGCTGCGCCGAGGCCAGCCCGGCCGGGCCGCTGCCGATCACCACGACACGCTTGCCGGTCTTCACCGACGGGATCTGCGGGGCCACCCAGCCTTCGTCCCAGGCGCGGTCGATGATCTCCACCTCGACCTGCTTGATCGCGACAGGGTCGCCGTTGATGCCCACCACGCATGCCGACTCGCACGGGGCCGGGCACAACCGGCCCGTGAACTCGGGGAAGTTGTTGGTGGCATGCAGCCGGTCGATGGCGTCGCGCCAGTGGTCGCGGTAGACCAGGTCGTTCCAGTCGGGGATCAGGTTGCCAAGCGGGCACCCGTTGTTGCAGAACGGGATGCCGCAGTCCATGCAGCGCCCTGCCTGCTGGTGCAGGATGTCGCCCGGGAAGTCTTCGTAGACCTCCTTCCAGTCGCGCAGCCGCACCTGCACCGGCCGGTGCCAGGCGGCCTTGCGCTGCCACTGCAGAAAGCCAGTCACTTCACCCACGGCTCGCCTCCATCACCATTGCCAACGTCGCTTCTTCGTCCAGGCCATCGGCCTCTGCCTGTGCCATCACACTCAACACCCGCTGGTAGTCGATGGGCATCACTCGTCTGAAGTGGCCGGCCTCGGTGGCCCAGCCCTGCACGATGCGCTGCGCAACCGGTGAACCGGTGAGCTCGGCGTGCTTGCCGACGGTGGCCAGCAGGAACTCGCGGTCGTCGTCGCCCAGTTGTTGCAGTTGCACCA
>JAUSLQ010000124.1 GCA_030645675.1 Actinomycetota bacterium
CGGGTCGGTTCGCTGCTGCGGTGGAGGCGCGCGGGGTGGTGGTGAGGAAGTCGGTGAGCGTGGCCAGGAACTGCTCGGGTGCCTCCAGATGCGGGAAGTGGCCGACATCGTCGAGGATCACCAACCGGCTGCCCGGTATGGCCTCGTGGGCGATGTGCGCGTGCTGCACCGGGATGATGTCGTCGCGGTCGCCCCAGACGACGAGCGTGGGCACGTGTGCTGCCAGGTACAGCCGATCGAGCGCGCTGACGGTCTGGCCGCCGGGCTCGATGACGGTGCGGATCGTGCGCACGAACGCCTTGCGGTTCTGTGCGCCGGCGAGCGATGCGTACGAGCGCCACATCTCCGCCAGCCGCGGCGCCTTCAGGCCGAGGCCGGAGAGGAGGTGGCCGGCGCTGGTGCCGAGGTCGGCAACCACACGCGGGAACATCAGCGGCATCAGGTGCTCGGCACCGGGCAGGGTGACCGAGCGCAGCAGCCAACTGACCTCGCGGCCCAGCCCGCCACTGCCCACCAGCACGAGCCGGTCGCAGAGCTCGGGGTGCTGGTAGGCCAGCTGCATCGCGACTCCGCCGCCGAACGAGTGGCCGACGATCGTCGCACTGGGCACGTCGAGCACGGCGAGGAAGTCGCGCAGCCCACTGGCGAACGCGCCGAGCGAGTAGTCGCCCATCGGCTTGGCCGACTCGCCGTGGCCCAACAAGTCGGGGGCGATCACGTCGAACGACTCGGCCAGCTCGGGCAGCACCGCCCGCCAGGTGTGCGAGCTGCCGGCGAGGCCATGGATCAGCACCACCGCCTCACCGGCGCCGGCGCGTCGGTAGCTGACATCGTGACCGTGGATGACGACCTGGGCGACGGGTGCTTCCATACCCCCATTCTTGCCCCAAGCCGGTGGGTGCAGACAGGGCATGAAGCCCCGTTGGCCGACGGTCGCCGATGTGCGCGCCCGTCTACGCTGCCGAGCAGTGGACCGCGAGGGGCGTCGGTCGTCGTTGTACGACGGAGATGTCGACGAGGCCACGCGCACGCGGTCGCGACGAACGCTGGCGATGGTGCTGGTGGCGACGACAGCCGTTGCCGCGGCGGCGGCGGTCGTGGTGGTGGTGGCAGTCAGTCGCGATGACGGGTCGGTGGCAACCTCGGACTCCTTGCCCGACACCGTGAACGACGCCGCCGCCGGGGCGGCCTCGGTGATCGAGAGGGTGACCGCCGAAGGCCTCACGGTGCGGCTGCTGGTCACCGACGGTGCGGCCCAGTTCCAGCCGGTCCAGGTGCCCGAGGGAGCGCCGGCGTGGTGCGTTCCCACGGGCATGGCATCGGGCACCATCATCTCCGCCGCGGCGGTGGCGCAGAGCCAGCTGACGCTGTCGGAAGTGGCGGCCCCCGCCGGCGGTGGCCAGTTGTTCTTCGGCGGCACCCTGGAGGACGACCCGATGTGGGGCGCCATCGTGCAGGTGCCGCCGGGCGTGGTGCTGGTGCGTGCCACCCGGCCAGGGGTGGAGGCCGACGAGATGGAGCCTGTCGACGGGCTGGCGATCGTGGCGCTGCCGGCGCTGAAGGGTGACGGTGCCCTGCAGCCGGGAGGACCGATGCCGGGCTTCAATCCGTGGGGTGACGTCGATCTCGACGGCACCGCGATCGAGCTGGTGTCGGCGACGGGAGAGCGCAGGCGGCTCGACCCGCGCACCGACCTGCAGGGCCCACCGATGTGGACGGATCAGCGGTGCTGGCAGATCCCCGACCAGCTGGCGCCCGGCACCGGGCCGCCCAGCGAACTGGAGCTGCCCGCACCGGGCGAGCAGCCGGCCGATCCGGCGGCGGCGCGCGCCGAGGTGGAGCGCGCGCTGCAGGATCTGTTCCGCGCGCCCATCGAGGAGGGCCTGGAGTTCTTCGACCTGATCGACGATGCGAGTGGCATCGACCTGTCGGTCGCCGAGCAGATCGAGGAGGGGTCGTCGGTGGCCGAAGTCCTGTCGGAGTCGGAGGTGACGGTGGTGGACCTGGTGTTCGTGTCGCCCGTCGAAGCGTTCTTCTACTACGACATCGTGGGGCCGGCGACCAACCTCGATCGCTTCGGTCGCGCCCGCTTCGTGGACGGCAGGTGGAAGATCACCCGCGGCACGTTCTGCCAAGAGGTGATGGCCTGGGGAGTGTTCTGCGGCGTATGAGCCAGGCAGACGCAACCCGCGTGCACGTCGAGACGACCGAGGAGTGGCGGGCGTGGCTCGCGGAGCATCACCTCACGGAGACGTGCGTGTGGTTGGTCGCGTGGCGAACGGCGACCGGCCGGCCGTTTCCGCCGTATGAGAACCAGATCGAGGAGGCCCTGCGCGTCGGCTGGGTCGACAGCACGGCGAAACGGCTCGACGACGAGCGCAGCATGTTGTACTTCGCTCGCCGCCGCCCAGGGAGCGGATGGGCTCGTACCAACAAGGCGCGCATCGCACGACTGGAGGCCGAGGGGAAGATGCTGCCTGCCGGCCGAGCGGTGGTGGACAGGGCTCGTGCCGACGGCTCGTGGACCTTGCTCGACGACGTGGAGGCGCTCGTCGTTCCCGACGACCTGGCCGTGGCCCTCGATGGCGATCAACGAGCGCTGGCCCACTGGAACGGGTTCGCACCATCGGCGCGCAAGCAGATCCTCTGGTGGATCACTCAGGCGAAGCGACCAGCAACACGCGCGGCTCGGATCGAACAGACGGTCCAGCTTGCATCCCGTGGGGAACGAGCGCGATAGGCAGACGGGCCGTGGCGCCCGCTTCCGCGGGCTGTGGCGCTGTGCGGAGTGCTCAGCAGGCGTGCACGAGGTCGCGTTGGTGCGCCCGGCGATCGGGCGTGGCCGGCTGCACCTGCACCGGCACCGGCACCTGCGGCTCGGCCAGCCTGCACACCGCGGCGGCGATGGCCTGCACGTCGAGTGCGACGAGCGAGCGAGGTCGCATGGTGATCGCATGCGGCAGCAGCTGCCCAGGGGCGACCAGCACCCCTTCGCTGTAGAGCGCTGCTTCGATGGCCGGCTTGCCGGGGCCCGACAGCAGCAGCAGTGGTGTGACCTCGCAGCGCAGCCCGTGCGCCGAGCGCAGCTCCAGGCCCAGCCGGGCGGCGCCCTCACGGATGTGGGCGAGACTGCGGCGAGCAGCGTGGTCGTCGAAGAACGTGTCGGTGAGGTGCAAAGGCTCGTTCGTCCACTTGGTCTCCACGGCGAACACTCCGCCCGGGCCCACCAGCACCTGGTCGATCGCGCAGCCTGCGATGGTCACGCGATCGACGCAGTGCCATCCGCCGCCCAGAGGGGTGTCGAGGGTCGGTCGGCTGGCAACGCGTTCGAGCATGCAGGAGTTGTCGGCACGAGACCGGCGCAGTTCAAGCAAATTGTTCGGTCCAGGCAGATCCCTCCACCCAGAGGTGTCGGACACACCTATGTGAGCGTGGCGGCCTGACGGACGATGCCGCACGATGAACTGTCATGTCCGCGACCGAGCCGATGTGATGGTTCGCTCGTTGTCGTAGTCTGCCGAGATGAGCAGCGCAGCTGCGGTGCAGTTGGCGGACGACTACTGGCTGTACCACCGCGGCTCGGCGCAGCTGTGGAACATCGATCGAGGCGATGTCGATCAGGTCGAACACTGGGAAGACCTCAGTCCTGCTGGGGTGGCTGGGCGTGTGACACGACTGGCGGACTTCGCCGAACGGGCCGCGGAGCTGGGTCGCTCGGGGCCCGGTCGCTGGGAGATCGGTCGCTCGGAGCTCGACGACCGAGCCCGTTCGCTGTTGGCGGCGGTCGAGTTCAGCGCACGGGCCGGGGCCTCGATCTTGCCGTACGCGCGCGATGTGACGTTGGTGGCGGGCGCGATCAACATGGCGGCGTTCCTGACGGTGATGGTGCCGGGTTACGCGCTGACCACTCGCGAGCACGGCCAGGGGTACATCACCAAGTTGCGGTCGTCGCCCGCGTTCATCGACGGCTGGATCGCGGGGCTCCGCGAGGGCCTCGGGGCAGGACGGTGCGCCACGGCGCGCGGGATCATGGCTGCGATCGCAGAGCTCGACACCCTCCTCGACACCGATCCCGCTCACGACCCACTCGTTCAGCAGTCGTCACCGACGGAGATGTCCGTACGGGAGGCCGAGCGTTGGCGGGCCGAGATCGTCGATTGCGTCAGGCACTCCGTTCGCCCGGCGCTCGTGCGGTTGCGCCTCATGTTGCGCGATGTGGCGTTGCCCGGCGCGCGCCCCGACGACCGGCCCGGGATCTGCCACTCCGCGGGAGGTGCCGGCGATTACCAGGCTTTGCTACGCGCCTCGACCTCGACGGAGCTGACCGCGGAACAGGTGCACGAAGTCGGTCGGGTGCAGCTGGCCCTGCTCGACGAGGAGTACCGGGTACGAGGTGCTGCCGCGCTCGAGCTCGCCGACCCCGTCGAGCTGCGCGCCCGCTTGCGCGACGACGCGACCCTGCGCTACTCGACAGCCGCCGACATCATCACCGATGCAGTGGCGGCCCTCACCCGCGCTCAAGCCGAGGCGCCTCGATGGTTCACGCGCCTGCCGGATGCAACGTGCGTGGCGGTCGCCGCCGAGGTTGGCGCGATGGCCTACTACACGGCGCCGTCACCCGACGGAGCACGCAGCGGCACCATGTACTACAACACCTCCGAACCGACGATGTGGACCCGAGTCGGTCTCGAGGCCGCCACGTTTCATGAGTCAGTGCCGGGCCATCATCTTCAACTCGCTTTGGCCCAGGCGCTCGACCTGCACCCCGTGCTCGGCGAGTTGGAAGTCACCAGCTACAGCGAGGGATGGGGTCTGTACGCAGAGCGGCTCGCCGACGAGATGTCGCTGTACAGCGGCCCGCTGCAGCAACTCGGCATGCTGACGCTCGACTCGCTGCGCGCTGCGCGACTCGTCGTCGATACTGGCCTTCACTCAATGGGTTGGACGCGCGACGAGGCCATCGCGTTCCTGATGTCGAACACCTCGCTCGTGCGCGGCAACGCGGAACGCGAGGTCGACCGGTACATCGCAGACCCCGGTCAGGCAACGAGCTACATGATCGGACGCCTCGAGATCGACCGACTACGCGCGCTGGCCACAGCGCGCCTCGGAGCCAGGTTCTCGCTCAAAGCGTTCCACGACACCGTGCTCGGTGGAGGGATGACACCGCTGACAGAGCTCGGCCGATCCATCGAAGCATGGATCGACACGACACTGGCTTGAAGGCGCGTCGGGCGGGGGTGCGTACACGAGGTCGCGTTGGTGCGCCCGGCGGTCGACGGCTCTCGTCAGCGCAGGCCGAACAGCACCGTGCTGGTCTGCCCGGTCGACGGCACGGTGACAGTGATGCGGTAGGTGGCCGTCGGGTCGGGGAGCGGCTTGGTGGCCAGGTTGTAGATGTACTGGTTGCCGCTGAAGCGCATCACGCCGGTGGTGTCCGCACCACTGGTGGAGATCGGCTCGTTGATCTCCAGCCCCGGAGCGCTCCCGGAGACCATGGTGACGGTTATCCTCGGCGCCAGGTTCGATGGAGTGGAGCCGTTGCAGTCGGTGAAGCGGATCTTCACCGGGATCGTGCTCTTGTACTTGAACACGCTCGTGCCGTCGGGGTTGATCGGCGGCAGGAAGCCGCTGGTGGTGTAGTTCACGGTCACGGCGGCGGTGGCGCCGGTGGTACCTCCGTCGTCATCGGTCACCCCGACGTTGGCGGTGTACACGCCCGCCGCCGCATAGGTGTGCGACAGCACGAGGGGGCTGATCGCCGAGCTGACGGTCTGGCTGGTTCCGTCGCCCCAGTGGATGACCGCACTGTGCGTGTCGGCCGCCGCGGGGTCGCTGAAGATGATGGTCAGGGTGGCGTTGTTGGTACCGCAGCTCACGCTGCCGGCCGTGAACGCAGCACTCACCGCTGGGGCCACGTTGGTCACGTTGACAGTGGCCGACGACTCTGCCGACAGCCCGAGTGGGTCGGTCACCCTCACCGTGACAGTGGCGCTGGTCGGTCCGTCCAGCGCGGCGGCGCTGAACGACACGGTCTGCCCGGGCGTCTCGAACACTCCGTCGTCGTCGAGGTCCCAGGTGTAGGTGAGGGCATCGCCGTTCGGATCGGTGCCGGTGGCGACCAGCGTGACCGAGCTGCCCTCGGCCACCGTGTACGGGCCGCCGGCGCCCACGGTCGGTGTCGCGTTGGGCACCAGGCCGATCACGACCGCGTCGTGGTCGGAGGTGCGGTACGGGTTCGCCTCGTACAGCGCGTCCTGCGCCGGGGGCTTGAAGCTGGTGTCGTAGTCCAGCACGTCGGGCTCGTCGGAGTTGATGTGCCATTCAGTGGCCCCGGTGACTTGGGCGAACAGGCTGGCATTGGCCAACGCGTGGTCCAGGTACCCGGCCTGACCGTCGAAGGTGTAGGAGTAGGCGTAGGTGCCCTCGAAGTAGGCGATGAGGTTGGTGTAGTCGTCGCCGGTGCCGGCCACGTCGTCGGCGCCGGCCGTGATCTCGTCGATGGTGTCTTCCTGGGCGTAGGAGTTGAGATCGCCGACGATGACGAAGTCGGGATCGCCGCTGCCCGTGGGGTCGGTCGCCAGCCAGTCGACCATCGCCTCGGCAGCGGCTCGGCGGGTCTGGCTGCAGTTGCCCTGCCCGTCGCCGAGATCGGGATCGCCCACGTCGACGCAGTCGGAGCCCTTCGACTTGAGGTGGTTGACCACCACGGTGAAGCGTGCGCCAGTGGCGTTGACCTCGAAGGTCTGGGCCAGCGACGGGCGGCTCTTGGTGTCGATGAAGCGCGGGTCGACTGCCGAGGTGAGCGTCCGGAAACTGCCGACGGGTGTGACCACGGCAGGCCGGTAGATGATGCCGACCTTGATCGCGTCGGTACCGATGGTTCCCGTATCGATGTACTGGTAGCCCGGCATGCCGGAGGTGATGCTGGCCAGCGGCTCGGTGCCGGCGGAGTTCTCCAACTCGTTGAGGCCGATGATGTCGGCACCCAGGCCGGTGAGTGCGGTGAGCAGCTTGTCGCGTTGGCGGGTGAACTCGGCGGGCTGGTCGGAGTCCCAGCCGCGGCACTCGACGGTGTTGGCCGGACCGCATTGGTTGTCCAGCGGGTTCCCGGTGGGGTAGTCGGCGGTGACGAAGAAGTTCAGCGTGTTCATCGCCGCGACGTGCACGGTGCCGCCCACCGGCTCTGGTTCCGCTGGGCGCGGGTTGAGGGCGGTGTAGTCGGCCGGGCCGGTGGGGAAGACGCGGTAGAGGCTGAAGTCGAAGCCGAGCACGCCGGTGGTGTTCTGCACGGTGTCGCCACCGCGGAACAGGTTGGCGAGCGAGAAGGGCAGGCCATTCGGGTGGCGCAGGGTCGGCGGGTTCTGTGCGCTCTGCGCGTCGTCCAACGTGATCCGGCTCAGCGCGTTGGCGGCGGTGCGAGCGTTGGCGGCGCTACCCGGCTCGTCGATCGCGGTGCCGCTGAAGGGGCGGCTCTCGCCGGCCAGCGGCTGAGCGAGGACGATCTCGCCGAAGCGGTCGTAGTTGAAGTACTCGGCGATCACCAACGACTGCGGGAAGCGAACCGACATTCCCTCGTAGCGTTCGAAGTCGTCGACGGTGGTCACCGGCAGCGTCACATCGGTGGCCGGCACCGTGCCGGTGCCGCATTGCACGATGTTGGTGGCGGGGACCGCAGCGGCGTTGCTGTTCGAGCCGTTGAGCGTGGTCTGGTTGAACCGCTCGCGGGCGAACCCGGTGACCCGCACCACCTGGCCGACGCTGACCAGGTTGGCAGCACCGGTGAACACGAAGATTCCTTCCGATGTGCCGGGATCGGCGTCAGGGGACAGGTCCTGCACGTAGAAGCCCGACGCCGCGGCCGTGCCTTCGAAGTCGCCGACCACGACGCCCTTGGTGGTGACCACGCCGGGGATCGGGGTTGCCAGGCCGCTGCCCTGAATCGTCGAGACAGGTGTGTACGGCACGTCGCACACGTTGAACGGTGTGAACCCGACGACGAAGTTCGTCACCATGTTGTCGGGAGGGTCGTTGGCGTCCTGATCGGAGACGCTGCCGGCGAGCACCGTCAGCGTGCAGGTCTCGCCGTTCGTCAGTGCCACGGCGGGGTCGATGGTGAAGGTGGTCGGGCCGCCGGAGTAGGAGGCGGTCACGGGAGACCCGGAGACGCTGCAGGCGAGGGTGAACCACGGTTCGGTGACGTTGACCGGCTCGCTGAAGCTGACCGAGAGGTTGGCCTCGGTGGGGAAGTCGGTCGCCCCGTCGACGGGGAAGGTGGCTGCCACTTCGGGTGCCGCATCAGGGGCGAGGCAAGCATTGGTGGGCGACGAGGTGTTGCGCGGAGTCGGTGCGCTGGCGGCGAAGTCACTGGCGTTGTTGTCCGTCTCGGTGCACCCGTTCGCGAGGCGCACCGCAGCGGTGCTGTTGGACAACGTGGGCGCAGGTGCGCCTTCGTAGAAGTTGGCGGTGGTGCCGAAGCCGACGAGATCCTTGATCAGCGCCAGTTGGGCCGGGCTGCACGCAGCGGAGCCGCCGTTGCAGGCCAGGGCGGCCGTCTGCGACACGAGGGCGACCTTGCCGGCCGTCGCCGACATCGCCGTAGAGCCGACCGCGTCGGCAACCGGCAGCGCAACGCCGGCTCCTGCGCCGGCGGCCTGGCGGACGAGGTAGTACTGGCCGGGAGCCAGCGAGCCCGACAGGGCGACGGGGGACCCGAAGTTGCCGGTGCCGGCGGCAGAGGCGTACTGCACGGACATCCCGGCCAGCGAGGCGGCCGAGGTGCCGCGGTTGAACAGCTCGACGAAGTCGTTCTGATAGGGCGCGCCCGTGTTGCCGCCGCCACCGTAGACCTGGCTGATGACGACTTCGGGCGACAGCGCCTGGACGACTGCCACTGGGGCCACCGCCTCGATCGTCAGCAGCGCCGGCATGAGGATGGCTGCTCCTGCAAGGACCTTCACGAAACGCTTTTCCACGTCGTTCTCCCTCGGCTGGGGCCGACGCGCGGGGATCGAACGCGAACGCGTCTGCTTCGAGGACTGTACGACGGCCCGACGGTGTCGACAAGCAAACGTGCGGCGACTGGCCGGGAAACAACTCGCACGAGTGCCGCACTTGGGTCCAGCGGCGTGCGTCAGCCGACGTCGACGGCCACCGTGAATCGCCCGTCCTGGGCTCGGGCCAGTGTGAGCACGACGCCTTCCTTCCACGTGATGCCCTCGGCGGTGGTGGTGCCGGAGATGGTGGCGATGTCCAGGCCCGCCAGCTCGACCGACGGTTCGCCGCACTGAGGCGGATAGCTCTCGAGGATGGCCGCGCAGAGCCGGACAACGCCACGGCCGTCGGCCAGCAGGAACCCCTGCACCGCGATCGGGGTGTCGGACGATCGTGCCAGCAACTGGTCGACCGTGATGGCGCCGACGGGTGCGGACGTGGACGGGCTGTCCGTCACCGAGTCGCATGCCGCCAGAGTGGCCAGCGCGCCAGCCAGAGCCAGCGTTCCGAGCAGCGACCTCATCCGAGTCCTCATGCCCTTTGGACGCTGTGGGTCCCGGTCGGGTTCCCGTCGAGCAGACCGGGCAATCCCAGATGGGAAGTGGAGCTCATCGGCGGGCGGGTCGATTGATCGGCCGGTACGAGGAGGTCGACGACGCCGCGCTCCTGTCGGCCTACAACGACATGGTCCTGGCGCTGCACTGGACGATTGCCCGAGACAACTGCGTGGCCCCCCCGTCCGTCTCGAACGGGAACGATTAGACCCCGCGCTACCCACGATTGTCGAACTCCCGCTGCCAGCACTCCGGGCAGAGGAGAGGTTCTCAGACCGCGTACAGGACCAGAATGGCGGTTGTCGCCAGGATGATCACGGCGATGAACGCGATCTGACTTGTACGATCGCGAAGGCCGCTCACCATGTAGGCGACGAAGATCCACATCGGGGCGAGCTGGCTGAAGAAGTCGAGTTCCACATCGATCACGTTCTTCGCGATGACGGCCTCGACGAGAAGGCAGGCAGCCGCAACGAGCGAAACCATGACCTGCGGATCGCGGATCTGGCGTCGCCACCACACGCCGTCATTCGGCGAGTTCAGTGCACACATAACGCTCACCTCCCATGCCCAGGCTACGTCCGGCCGCCAAGACCTCTCGAGGCAGCGCGTCGAGGCTGGATCGAGCATCGACGCAGCCATCGCAGCGCGGGCGCTCGCCCAGTGACCGCACGTACCCTGCGGTCGTCGCCTCGCCGGCGTGGCCGCCGTACCCT
Source organism: Actinomycetota bacterium (assembly GCA_030645675.1). Lineage (GTDB taxonomy): Bacteria > Actinomycetota > Acidimicrobiia > Acidimicrobiales > Ilumatobacteraceae > UBA668. Next base: position 10,265 of record JAUSLQ010000124.1, read on the forward strand.
CGCGATGTCGCTGAGGTCGAGACCCGCCTCTGCGTACAGCACCATCACCGCCGTGCGACCTGGTCAGCGCGCTGAAGTTTGAACGTGCGCGGCCGTCGGAAGTGAACGTCCGTGAACCTCTACCGCGGAACGGGAGGGATTCGCAGATTCTGGTGGTCGCGGTCGCGTCTGGGCTGCTCAGACCATGTTTCGAAAGGGTCGAGCGGCCGTCGATCGGGAGCAACCCGGGAGCAACGAAGGGCGCGAGGCATCGCGCCAGATACGAGCGCGCTGGTCAGCGCGGATGTTCCCCGACTTCTGATCTCAACTCCTTCAGCTAGCGGGGGATCCGTCTTGGCTGGAGGAACCCAAGCGTACGCTTCGCCAATGTCTCCCAATGGTCGAAAGGGGCGGGCGCCTTCGAGGAAGCCGTCCATCTCAACACCTACGAAGCCGTCACCGCCTGCGGCGAGACCATCCGCTGAGGTTCTCGATAGAGCACCCAACTCTGCGGGAGGTCGGGATCCCGAGACACTGCGCATGTACTGGGAGTCCCAGTGGACACGAAACAGCGAGTTCGAGGACCAACGGCTGCAAGTTACGAACTTCGTCGTTGCTGCGTCGGTGGTCGCCCTTGGCGCGATGGCAGTGGCGGCGGCATCTGAACGATGGATGCTGGTTGTCGTCGGCATCTCGGTCCTTCTGGCCAACCTCATGGCGCTGAGTTACTCGTTCCGGTCGGCGCAGTGGGCGCGAGTTCACAAGCAGCGAGCTCGTCTCGTGCTGGAGGAGAATTGGCCATATTTCGTCGGTTTGCAGGAGCGGGCCTACGAGATCAAGCGGGGGCACGGTCGAGAGACCCCACGACCGCACCAGGCAAACAACTTGTTCCGGCGAGAGATGCTGCAGCGAGGCGTCCACGTCCTCCTTGGCCTGCTCGCGGTGGGGCTTGGCATTTTCGCCCCGTTGAAGGACTCAGATGACGGTCCCCTGGACCCTGTGACTACGACGGTGCCGAGCCAAGCTCCGAACGAGACGATCGAGCCGAGCACTGGTTCAACCGTCGGCTCGGGGGATGCACCCACGTCAACGGATCAGCCCCCAAGCTCTTCGGCTGGTTAGCGTCAAGTGAGATACGCGGCACTTGGCGGGCATGCACCCATTGGCCGTGCCGGTCGGCCTGTCCGTCAAGCCTGCGTTCGCTGCCGGTCTTCCAGACGGAGGGGGCCCGTCGCCCGATGACGACTCACTACGTTGGGCTCATCGAGCCTTATCGCAACGGGTCACGTAGGGTCATCGCTCGTGGACATGAACCTTGCAGAACGAGTCCTAAGCGAACGGGAAGTGCGGCCACCCTCGCTTGATGCCTTGTTCAACGCGACGAAGAATTCGAGCTATCTGGTCGAGCGGATGAAGGCCTGGTTCGATCGATCGGACCTACCCGGTCGTCCGAGCGTTGAGATGCGATACCGATTCCGTGGCCATGCTGACAGCAGTTGGGGACTCTCATCGACCCTCTACCGAACGCTCATCACCGTCGGTGGAGACTTCGACGAGGCTGCGTTCAGTCGCGCTGAGCGCGCTGTCCTTCGGCAGATGCGCCTGGAGGGTCTCGGCCGCAACATGAGCGATGGTGAGCTTCTCATGGTTCTTCAACACCACGCCGCGCCGACGAGGCTGATCGATACCACGTATGCGCCGCGAGTTGCGCTCTACTTCGCAGTGTCGGCTCAAGATCGGACGGACGGGAGGCTTTTCGTTGTCGGCCAGCGTAAGGCATCGTCTGGAAGGTATCCGAGCACGAGGCTTGGCGACAGCAAGGAGCTTCCCTGGAAGGCCGGGGGCGCGAAGGGGCTCTTCACGCCGGCTCTCTGGCGGGAGTCCGTCGTGTCCGTCGACGACCCACCCCTCGATCCACGCATCGTTGCTCAGCGCGGGCGCTTCCTTGTCGGTGGCATGATACGACGCCTCGCCGGGGATGGCCTGTCGCTTGACGGGCAGAATCTGTCCGCGGAGGAGCTTCGTCACATCACCACCCTTCGGATCATGTTCCCGCTAAAGGGAGCGAAGAAGCCTGCAGGCTCGAAGTGGCCGGCGGTTGGGTGGACGATTCGGGTGCCCGCAGAGTGGAAAGCCGAACTCCGGGTTCGGCTCGGTGCTAGCGGTGTGACGACCGACCACTTGTTTCCCGATTACGACGGCTGCCGTCGTCTCGCCGCATATGTCGCGATCCAAGCGGCGTCGGCGTATAGCTCGCTCGACAGACCTAAGGGCGCTCGGGCGGCCGCGCAGGTGCTGGCGGCGGGCAGGGCGTGGGCCGAAGCGCCACCGCAACGATCAAAGTGATTGCGGCGACGACCATTGTCGCACCACCCTCGGCCATCGACGGAGACACCCGACGGCGCCCGAACGACGACCGATGACGCCGATCATCCCAGCTACTTCACACCACCGAAGTACCATTGCGAATGCGGGCCGACAGCCAAGCCGGGCCTGGCAAGAGCGATCAAGGGAGCGGACATAGATGGGGCTCGCATACGTCCTGAACAATGGGAACCTCGGCAAGTTTCTCAACGAGATCGTCTCGGCGCCAGTGCCAACCAAGGTCGACTACAAGTACCTAGAAACACGCGGGTACACGGGGAAGAACGACAAGTACCTGGTCGCCTTTCTGAAGGCACTCGGCTTCATCGACAAAGGCGGCGTTCCGCAGCGCCGGTGGCACGACCATCGTCACACGGGACAGTCGATGGTGGTGCGGGGCGCGGGGGTGCGGGAGGCTTACGCAGGTTTCTTCGACGTGTACCCCGATGCACCGAACCGAACCGAACAGGAATTCATCAACTGGGCACGCGTCGAGGACTCGACGGCGTCACCTGTCACCATAAAGCGGTCCTGGGCTACCTTCCGAGCGATGATTCCACTTGGTGACTTCACCGGGGTGGCAGAGTCAACCTCCTCGAACGGCGGGGCTGATGGGGAGCACCACCCGCCGCCGCCGCCCCCGGCCGGTGGCGGTGGCGGTGGCGGCGCACCAAGAGTTCAGGTGGGTGGTGTCGGCGGCATCACCATCAATATCGAACTCCAGCTTCCGGCTACTGCTGACGCGAAGTTCTTCGATCAGTTCTTCGCGTCGATGCGGAAGAACTTGATCGACGAGAATGAGTGACATTCGAGCGCCGTCCTTGTTTGAACGTGCGGCCACGTTCGAGGCCGAGGCGCACGCCCTACTTGAGGCCTACGAGGACGCGCACCGATCAAGGTCATTCAAACTTGGCGACATTCTCAACACGCTCACAGCCCTGAATCTTCGACAGGAGGCAATGTTCCGTCAGGCGCTGCAGTGCGCTGCGAACGGGATCCACCTTGCTGCCCACGTCATGGCTTGGGCGGCATGCATGGACGTGTACGACGATCGGCTCGCAAGCGATGGGCTCGCCGCAGTGGCCACCGCATATCCCAAGTGGAACACGACGTCGATTGAAGACCTCCGCGAGGAGGTGAACGAGTATTCGCGTATCGATGCAGGCAAGAAGATCGGGATGCTCACCAAGGGTCAGCAGAAGACGATGCTGGGTCATCTTCACACCCGGAACCAGGCGGCGCACCCGACCGGTTTCGATCCTGGCATCAACGAGGCACTGGGTTACGTGGAGGCCCTGCTGAAGCTGGTGAAGGTCCTGGAGGGTAGGTCGCCATAGCGCTCGCTTCGCGATCGCCCCTCTGAATTCTGCTGCGGCATAGCGTCGTGCACGATGAACAACGTCAATGGTTCGGCTCAATCTGTCGCCTACGCAGCCGAACACGTCATCGGCCTCAAGGGCTATAGCCAGGCTCGCCAAGGCCTTCCCGCCTTGGGCCGATCTACCGCTACCGGTCCAGCGCGAGCAGGTCTCGGTGAGAGCGAAGGAGTGAGCGTGCCAAACCGGAGTCGGGCGCTCGAGCACCTCGATCACGCCCGGCGTGGCTCAGGTCAACGCTCGGGTCATCGTCGAAGTCGTCAGCCACGACGTAGACACGCGTGTCGAGCCGGGCTCGACTGAGCGCGGTGTAGCCCGCCTCTTGGTACAGGTCGTCGGTCGCGAGGACGAGGGCTTCGTCGGCGGTGAGGCCCTGGGCCTTGTGGATCGTCATGGCGTAGCCGTGGTCGAGGTGGCCGGCATCGAGGTAGCCGGTCGGCACGACCCGGTCGGTTCCGTCGGTCAGGCGGACGGTCAACGATCGGGCCGCGGGCTCGATCGCCGTGACGACGCCTCGGAGTCCGTTCAGCAGGCCGTCCGCCCGTTGGTTTCTCAGGCACACCACGCGATCGCCGGTTCGGAACTCGCGGTCGCCGGCTATGAGCGCCTCCTGGCCGAGTCGTCGGCCATTGAGCATCTCTCGCCGTGCAAGCCGGTTGAGGTCGGCGACGTCGTCGCGCCGGAGTGCGAGGATCACGACATCGCGCTTGAAGCGGAGCTGGGTCGACCAGTGGGAGATCAGCTGCTGCTTGGCACTGTCGGCGGTGTCGCCGATGTGGATGCGACCGTTCGCTTGGTAGGCGGTGAGGAAGCGACCCACCTCACCAGCGCGCAGGTGGGCGAGAGCGACACGTTCCCAGCCGTGTCGCTGTCGGCGGTTCTCGGTAAGGCCGATCGTCGGCATCCGCTTCTCGAGTCCGCGCAGCACACCGCCGGCCTCGATTGACTGGAGCTGGTGGGGATCGCCGACCAGGATGAGTCGTGAGCCGCCGGCGTCCGCCGCGTCGAACAGCCGGGCAAGGGCGCGGGTGCCGACCATCGCAGCTTCGTCGATGACGAGCACCGTTCGGTCGTCGAGCTGCTCGGTGCCACGGTCGAGGTCCATCAGCAGCTTGGCGATCGTGCGTGACGGGATGTGCGCCTGGTCCTCCAGCTCCTTGGCCGCCCGGGCAGCGAGCGAGGCGCCGATCACCCGGTAGTGGCTGCCCTCCCACATCTCGCGGGCGAGGTTGAGGCTGTACGTCTTCCCGCTTCCGGCCGCAGCGATGAGGCAGTCGACGAGCCGCTCGCCGGTGAGCAGACGGTGCACGGCGGCGCGCTGCTCACCGGACAGGCCGGGCTTTGTGGCGAGCACGAGCTTCGTGACCGAGGGCAGAAGTTGCGGGCGAGGAGTCGTGCTGCGTCGAACAGCGAGGTCGATGATCCGTTGTTCCAATGCGAGGAGCTCACGGGTCGAGTAGCGGCGAGTGACCGTGCCGATCCGCCGGCCGGAACGCAGCTCGACGTCTTCGCTGCCGTTCGTGTCGACTCCGAGGTCGACCGCTTCCGGATCGTCCAGCAGCCGTGAGGTGACCCGCTCGACCTCGTCGATCGTTGCTCCGTCGATGGCCCGCTCGGCGAGATCGCGCAGCGCGTCGAGACGAGTGAAGGTCGACTTCTTGTGTGTCAGTCCCTTCGGACTCAGCGCGGCCGGGATCTCGTTGTCGAGCACGAGCGCCCGCCGGGGACGGTCGAGCAGTCGGTCGAGCGACGCCGGGTCGAATCCGATCGACTCGGCCTCGCGTTGCCACCGCTCGCGCAGGGTCTGGTCCGACTCCGGGTCTGCCTTGCGGTCGCGTGTGCTCAGCGCCGCGACCTGCGCGGCCCGACCGCTGGAGTAGCCCTTGATCGCAAGCCGGTCCTCGATCTGGCTCCGCCGCTTGGAGAAGTGCCGCAACACGGCGGCGGGCGCGTCGTCGATCTCGGAGATGCCGTTGCGCGCTGGTTGCCACTGGACGCCGAAGCGGTTGGTCAGCTCGTGGCGCATCTCGGCCTCGAACAGGAAGCCGGCCGTGCGCAGCGCCGGGTAAATGCGAGTGCCGTCGAGGGTGCGCCACCGGCCGTCGGGCCCGCGGGTGGTGTTGGCGACGAGCACGTGCCAGTGAAGCTGCGGGTCGCCGGCCCGGCTGGTGCGGTGCCGGAACGCGGCAGCGACGTAGCCGTCACCATCGACGTGCTCGACACCGTTGTGGCCTCGCCGGCTGAAGCAGGCGTTCTCCTCCAGCCAGGCGATCGACCGAGCGACGGCGATCTCGCACGCGTCGACGATCTGCTCCGACAGCTCAGGTCGGAGCGCGGCGAGCACCGACACCGACTTCGGGACAGAGAAGGTGAGGTCGAAACCTGGCACGGTGCGGTTGGCCGCGCCGAGCATCGAGCCGTCGGGCGCGGTGCCGGCGAGGATCGCCCGCAGCGCCTCGGGCGTCACCTCACCGTCGAGGCCGAGCAGCTCGGCTCCCCGCCCGGCCCAGTACCCCGGCGCCTCACCGCGACCGACGTAGTAGTCCTCAGCGCCCTTCGCGACTGCGTCGAGGTAGTACCCCTCGCTACCCCGACCGAGCTTCGCCAGCGACAACATCACAACCACCCCAACCGGCCGAGCGCCGAACAACCGAACGGGCTCGAGTCGGCGGTGCCGGACACGACAGGAAGTGGACGCACTTGCATCACGGCTGCGCGGGCCTCGCTGCGGCGACAGTCGCGTGCGCCTCCGGCTGTCGAGGTGCCAACGGTCCGTTGCCGTGTCGATTTCGTTCCGGCGGTAGCGGGTGCCTCGCCCTGGCGTACGGCCGCCGGCACGTGACCGCGCCGGCGAAGGGGTGTCGGCCACCGAGTTGAGTTCGGCGAAGAGCGGCGCATTCGGACCTCCGGCGCGTCGGGGCCGACCCGATGTCGGCCTGATGGCTGAAGGTGCGCTAGCGATGTTGCTGAACACGCGACTGCGCGCACAGTCGCGTGGGCGACCGCGTCGGGGTGACGCGATCGCGTGGTCAGTCGCGTGGCCGCAACGCGACTGTCGGCGCGATCGCGTGAGAAATCGGCCGAGAGAGTGCTGCGCCCAGGCGAATCCGTGCTCTGTATTCCTGTGTACTCGCACGATCAGAAGGAGCACCCGATGCACGCCACTGGAACTGACTTCGCCGACCTTGACGACGATCTCCGACTCGTCACCCTGCCGGAGGCCGCCCGGTTCCTCTCCGTCAGCCGTGGTTCGCTCTACGACTTGCTCACCACGGGCCAGCTCGCCTCGGTCCATATCGGCCGCTCACGCCGGATCCCCATGGGCGAGCTACGCCGCTACATCCGCGAGCGGCTGGAACGCGAGCGCTGCAACTGATCGTCGCACGTCAGACGCGCCCAGTCGCCTTGTGCGTCAGCGGTTGCCAACCACTTCGGCCAGCAAGGCTCGAAGGCGTGTGCGGAGCCGCGCCGATGCGTCGTCCTGCAGGCGTTCGGTCAGGGCTCCGACAGCCGCGCCTCCCGGTCCGAGCTCTCGCCACAACACCAGGCGCAGTTCACGAAGCGTTGCGCTTTCATCGAAATCGGACGGCTCGACGCCCTCGGCGGCAGCGATCTCGAGACAGCGCCAAAGGTCCTCGGCATCTCGCCACTCCGTGCGCACTGCCCGGACGAGTGCCTTCATGGCCAGGATCCCGATCGCATCGGGAAGCACGACGGTCGTCTCCAGTCGGGCGCCGTCCGTGAGCCGAAGCTCAGCGTCGACCTTGATGCCCGGTCGGCGCAATGCTTCGGCAAGTCCTGGCACCTCGGTTGTCACGACATCTCCAACCGTGACGGTGTCGCGGGCACGCGAGCGGTACGCAGGCACGAGCAGGTCGACGGCGGCGACGCGACGCTCGTCGACCTGCCGTTCCCATCTGTTCCCGAACACCTTGTGGTAGCCGAGGCGCTCGATGGCCTCAACGAGGTCGGGTCGACGGAGCACGTGCGGTGGGACGCCGAAGTCCGCGTCGCCCGTCGCTCGCAGCGGGAGGTCGAGTCCGAGTCGTTGGATGTGCAGCATCACAGTCACGCCACCGATCAGCCGGTAGTCGCCCTCCGCCCCGGCAACCGACATAGCGTCGCTGACGTCTGCGATCGCGGTGAACCCACCGTCCATCGCTGCGGAGAGGCTGGCGAGCACCACCTTCGCTGGGCTCATGCTCCACCCGGAATCGTGTGGCCAATGATCGCCGCCCGAAGTCGATCGGCGGCCTCTCGACGGTCCTCGCCCCCGAGGTCAATGAGGTCCCACCATTGCTGGGTCGGGTCGGTCAGCGGGATGTCGTCGACGACCCTCGGCCAGGGCGAGGCCGGAACGAGCAGCGTCCGGTCGGTCGTCCAGCGCACGATGACGCTCGCGTCCGGGCGCCCTTCTGCGGGCACGAACCCTGCGTCGCTCAGTTCCAACGCCCCGCTTGCGTAGACGACTGCGAGTGTGGGGTGTCGCCATGGCACCAGCAGATCCGGCCCAAGGTCTGCCGAGAAGGCAACATCGGTCTTGGTCGCACGCGCCAGGCGAAGGACTCGAGCCGCCTGATCTGACAGGGGCCGCGTGCTGTACCAATACGACTCAGCCTCAACAAGCGCTGGGCGAGAGCGCCGCTCGTACAGGTCGAGCAGCTTCGCTGGCCGACCGACGTACCCATCATCCGTGGCTCGCACCGCTGTCTGCCCCGTCAGCTGCCGGATGACCTGCGACGCTCGCGGCTGGCTGACCCCGACCGCTTCGGCCAGCGCCACGCCGGTCAGCGGCTCCTTCGCAGCGATCAGGGCGCGGGCGATCGCCGCTGTTCCTGCCCCCCATCGGCGGACGGCGTTCTTGGAGGCAGTCGACGCGGCCACAGGACAAGGGTATAAGTGTTCTCCTCGGAAGGCAAGGAACACTTATACGAAGTCTTATGTCGGTTTCGGTCGGCGACTCGCCCAACACGCCGGTCGGGTTGCGAACCCGCTTCGTACCGAGCTCACTGTGGCCTCGGAGGTACCACGATGGCGAACCAACCACAGCACGACGCGAGCACATCCATCGGCGAGGTCAGAATCTGGTTGGCGCGCTCTCCCGGCCAGCCGGATCGCGAGGTCGTGGCGTTCTGGGAGCGAGCCGAAGCGGTCGCGTTCGCCGATGCATGGAGTGCGGCCAACCCAGGCCCGCCGTCGGTTCTCAGCGAGGTCGTGGTGCGGGGCGATCGCCGTCGTTGCCGGTTGTGCGGCGAACCCATCGTGCTCGAGGACCCATCCGAGGCGGAGTCCTGGCGACACGCTGACGACGCCAACGATCTCGGCGACCATACGGCCGAGGCGTGACCAGTCGAGTCGCTACAGGTTCGAGTTCAGGAAGTCGTACTGGTTGGCGACCCGCCGAATCATCGACTCGTAGGAGAACAGGTCGTTGACCGCCGGGGCTGGGGGAGCAGTCACGACCGACACGGTTGTGCCGTCGTTCGGGCAGTCGATCACCACGATGCCGATGGCGTCGTAACCCTCGTGCCCCGGCCGGGTCCGTGTCGGCAGCTCACTCACCTTGCCGAGAATGAACTCGGTGGCGTGAGGCTGTCGAAGAGGTGTGATCTTCGGCGGCGGCTGGCTTGGGCCGAGCGGTCGCCTGTTCGAGTCCGGGCTGATGAAGGTGCTCGAGGCATTGACCATCACGAACGCCACGGCGATCGCCTGATCGGCAGCACCATGCACGGTGAGGTGGGAGCTGTTGAGTTCGTCGTACAACCGGGGGCCCGATCCGACGTGCTTCGTCATGCACGCCTTGGCCTCGAGTGCCATGAGAACCGTGCCGACCGGCGCTTCTCGCAACTCCGGCAGGTCGGCGAGCGCAGCACGTTCCGCGGCGTCGAACTCGAGCGTGAGACTCGTACCGAGGTCGGTGAACGTGCGTCCTATCCGACCATCGGCGGCGGACCCTGGACGATGGATGACGAGATCGAGTTTCTTCTTCCGCCGAGTGCGGAAGTCCGCGAACTCATGGTTGACGCCGAAGGCCACCTTGCCCTCGGCGACGTGTCGCCTCAGCAGCGCCGAGTGCTGGAGCAGGTCGAACATCGTCGCCCAGCAGGCCACCTTGGAGTGTCGGTCGCTCCTCGAGTGGTATTGCCACAGATTGCCGTGTTCGTCCTGGATCGACGGCACCGACATCGTGCGTGCAATGAGATCGGGACCGTTCATCGACATGCCGCGGAACCGGCGGCCAGGGGACCCGCGCCGCTGGCCGGCAGGTTGGGTGACGGCAGCAGATCCACGACAGGAGAGACTAGAGAGCCGATGACCCCCGATCGGTGACCGACCCCATGACACCCTCCTCTGTGCGCCCCGTTGCGTCGTCGCCCGAGATCGAGCGACGTATGAAATCGCAGCGCCGACGCGACACCGCACCGGAGCGGACACTGCGATCCGAGCTGTGGCGTCGCGGACTTCGTTACCGAGTCGACTTCAAGGTTGTCGGTCGGCGCCAGCGAGTCGACATCGTCTTCACGCGGGTCAAGGTGGCTGTCTTCGTCGACGGGTGCTTCTGGCACAGTTGCCCACTCCACTCCACGGCGCCGAAGGCGAACGGCGACTGGTGGAAGGCCAAACTCGCGGCGAACGTGGAGCGCGATCGCGAGACCGACCGTGCATTGAAGGCCCAGGGCTGGCTCGTGATTCGAGTGTGGGAACACGAACCTGCACAGACGGCTGCGGACAGGATCGAGGCTGCTGTCAGGCAGCGGTGAGTCAGGCTGCGGCCAGTTTGTCGATGTGGGACGCGATGTCGTCGAGGAACCTGGCATCGAACCGGAGACTGCCGCGATTCGCCCGCTCGAGGAAGCCCGCGGCCGCCCGCGTCGACAGCGGCGTTGCGGTGCCCAGGTCCACGATGTCCCGGAGGTGGGTGTATGGCTGTCGAAGTGGCCACATCGACACATCAACTGACCATCGCTTCCCGTGGGTCCCGAATGCTGCCTTGGGCCATGGGGCCGAGGCCGGGAGACTACGAACCTCAGCGTCGAAGGCGCCGGGTGTACCGAGCCGACCGGCGACCCACTCCGACACGCCGACTGTGACGGCGTTCCCGACCAACTTCCATCGGGTGCCTTTCCGTCCTGTCACCGCCTCTGCCCGCTCGGTCCAGCCCGGGTCGAAACCCTGCATTTGTTCGGCCTCGGCAACCGTGGGTGTCACGATCCGTTTGCCCGGTCGCGCTCGGCGGTTCCAGATCGCCGGCGGCGATGGAATGCCGATGGTCGAGCCGCCCTTCAACGTGGGCACAGCGTCCTGCGCCCATCCGAGCCCGCGCAGCCCCTCGGTCCAGTAGAACCCGAACATGTCGTCGCGGAAGTACTTCTTGTCGGGTTCGCCAGCGTCGTCTGCAAAGAGGACTTCTCGTGGGTCGCCGTCAATGGAAGCTACGAAGATCACGCGTTGACGACGCTGGGGTACCCCGGTGAACCGGGAGTCGACGAGTCGGTACGCCCACTGGTAGCCGAGGGATTCAAGTTCCTGCACGAGGAAGTGCATCGCTCGACCACCGTCGAGGACGAGCATGTTCCGCACGTTCTCGAGGAGGACCCACGGCACCCTCCGATCACCGAGCAGCCGGAAGACCTCGCCGACCAAGCCGGACGCCTCCCCGGTGATTCCCTTCATGTTGCCCGCTTGCGACAGGTCCGTGCAGGGGAACCCTGCGGCGACGAGGTCGACGGGAGGGAGCTTCTCGAGGTCTCGAACGTCCGGCTCGATCGGGACGTCGGGAAAGCGATGCTCGAGCACCGCCCGTGCTGGTTCCCACCACTCGCAGAGCAGCTCGGTGTGCATGCCGGCACGTTGAAGGCCAAGCTCGATGCCCCCGATGCCAGCGAACAGTCCGGCGACACTCCAGTTCGACGGTGCGGGCATGGGTTTCAAACTACACCGATGGAACTCGGCGTCGCTCACCTGCCGGTCGAGAGCACCTGGGTCGAAGAGCCTGTCCATCGCTGCATGATGACGAAAGGGTGCCACGCGGTTCGTCGCCCAACAGGCCACGGGTCCTGTGGAAAGCTGATCTCAGATGTGGGGCGACGACGACTACGACGAACGGTTGCGCACATCGGCGTTCGCGTTCCTCCGGGTCATCCAGCTACGCACCGGTGGGCCAGTTCGGTTCGCCGACGTGTCCGAGTTCAGGTTCGACGGTGTGCGTGTCCCACTGATGGATCCGCAGCGAGGCATTCGCAAGCCCCGCGTGCTCGACGCTGCACTCAGTTTCAGGACGGTCCACGCGGCGCGCCCGGACCAACGCCCGTACGACGACTCACCCGGCCTCGACGGTTATCTGCGTTACAAGTGGCGCGGGACTGACGTCGACCATCCCGAGAACCGGGCCTTACGGCGCGCGCTGGTGGAGCAACGCCCGCTCATCTGGTTCCAAGGCATCGACGTTGGAACGTACTTACCCATCTTCCCTGTGTGGCTCGTCGACGAGGAGCCCGTGTCACACCAGTTCGTCGTCGGCTTGGACCTCGAGCAGGCGCAGCGCTGGACAACCGATGGAGCAATCGATCTCGCCCTTCGACGGCGGTACGCAGAACGGGTGATACACGATCGGCTCCACCAGCCGTTGTTCCGTGCTCGAGTGTTGTCGGCCTACGGAGGTCGTTGCGCTGTCTGTCGCCTCGGACACTCGCAACTCCTCGATGCCGCTCACATCCGATCCGACGCCGACGGTGGTGAACCCATCGTTCCGAACGGCATCTCCATGTGCAAGATCCATCACGCCGCGTACGACGCCGACATCATGGGCGTCGATCCTGACTACCGTGTGCGGATTCGTTCAGATGTGCTCGAGGAGAGTGACGGGCCCACGCTCAGGTACGCCCTCCAAGAGTTGAACAATTCGAAAATTCACACGCCGAGCCGCCGCGTGGCCAAGCCCGATCGCGATCTCATCTCCGAGCGCTTCGAGCGGTTCATGGCGGCGTCGTAACCTCTGTCAGGCAGTCAGATAAGTCTCGAGAAGCGCGCAGCAATGACCAATCGTGATCGGCGTGGCGTCCGTGTGCATGGTCGAATGCTCGATGCCTTGTTGATGAAGCGCGTCGCGCCAAGACCGTGTTCCGAAATCGCCGCGTACCTGTCGGACCTCGGCGTCGTTGTGGATGCCCCACTGCAGTACGTACGGAGAGTGTGTAGTGAGGAGAACCTGACGGTCCGATGAGAGTGCGCTCTCTGTTCGGTCGAGCAGCCGCTTTACCAATACAGGGCTGAGCGTCACCTCCGGTTCGTCCAACAGCAGCACGCGAGGAGCATTCGGTGAGTGGGCAAGAAAGAGTATGCCGAGGGTGAGCGCTTGCCCGTCGCTCAGATGAACCCCGCTGAGCCCCTGCGCGGCGCCGGTGTCAAACTCAAGCGCCAGGTCACCACCTCCGAGGCGGGCCACCCGAAGGTCAGCGATCTCGGGGAACAGCGCCAGAAAGTCGGTGCGAAGGCGATCGAACGCTTCAGGGCAGCCTGCCTCAAGGTAGCTCAGGGACGATGGAAGCCCCACACCGTTCTTCTCAATGAAGTGATGGGCGGATGAAGCTGCCCTCAAGGCGCGCGGCTCCAAGCGATACCGGCGCACGAACTGGTGAGCCTGTACGACCTCCGAGGCTGCCATCGGGTCGCGACAGTCGCTCGTCTGGAGGCGACTCGCGATGCCTCCGCTGACATCCATGACTGTGGCGCCGTCGACCATGAGCCGCTCGGCACCGACCTTCCCGAGGCGCTGGCCCGCCTCGAAGACGACGGAGTACTCCAAGGTCTCTACGGCGCCGATCGATGGATCGCCGACCCGATGTCTCGCGACGAACTCCATGGTGTTGACGGTCGGGTCGTGCAGCTGAGACTGCAACGAGAAGACGCCGCCGGGAAACGCGTTGGTGATCGTCGTGCCCGTGGCGAAGCTCGACAGAAGGTTCAATGAATCGAGAAGGGAGCTCTTACCCGCTCCGTTGGTGCCGTACAGAATCGTCCAGCGCCCCAGCGCCACCGCCGCGTCGGTCAGTCCCCGGAAGTTGCGGACTCGAATCTCTGTGATCAACGCATTCTCCCTGGACAAGAAAACCGACTTGGCATTGAAGTATGCACCCCACAGAGCGTTAGGCATTCACGGTTTCAGGTGGCAACTCTCGAGCATCGGCCGGCCCGGCAGAGGGCCTTACCTCCCGTGCCGCCGCAGGATCGAGCATCGAGGCAGCCATCGCTGCCGTCGCCTTCGGCCGCTCGCCCAGCGATCGCACGTAGCCGGCGGTCGTTGCCTCGCCTTTGTGACCGACGTACCTGGCGATGTCGCTGAGGTCGAGGCCCGCCTCGGCGTACAGCACAGTGACGGCGGTTCGTCGACCGGTGTGCGTCGCGATGCCCTTCGGGTCGATGCCGGCGCGTGTCGCCGCACGAGTCACCGCCTTCGCCGCCGCCTGGCGGTTGACCAAGCCACCCCGCTCGTTGGTGAACACCAGCGACACGGTCTGTCCCTCGTAGGTGTGCGTCGGCCACGGCTCGCGACACGCCAGTCGCTCTGCCGCCTGCGCCTTGCGGCGCGCTCGCAACAACTCGACCACTCCGGCCGACAGGTGGTGGGTGCCGGACGCGCCGGCGTTCTTGGTCGGGCCGAGCACCATGCCGACCTTGTGGACGTAGATCCCGGCCCGCCGCACCACAGCGATGCCGGCATCGAGATCGAGATCCTCCCAACCGAGCCCGAGCGCCTCTGAGACCCGCCAGCCCTGCACGAACAGCAACGCGACGACTGCGCCGAGGCGATCGTCTGCGGCCGCCCCGACCAGGTGGCGGGCGTCCTCTGATACGAGCGCGCGTCGAGCACCACGGACCACCTTCGGCGCCGCCACGCGATCGACCGGGTTGGAGGCGATCAGCTCGTGGATCACGGCCTGCTCGAGTACCTGGTGCAGCGTCACCCGCACGTCCGCGACCGTCCCTGACGCGAGCCCGGACTTCAACAAGTCCGACTGCCAACGAGCGATGCGCTCCGGCTTCAGCGATCGCGCCGGCAACTGCCCGATCGTGTTGGTGATCCGCTCGACGCGCTGGCTGTAGGTGCCCAACGTCGAGGCTCGCACGCGATGCCGCGCGACCACGTCGAGCCACCAGGCCGCTAGCTCGGCGACCGTGGCGTCGCGGTGGAACGTGGACGACTGGATCTGCGACAGCTCCTCCAGCTTCACGGCCCTGCGAGCGATCGCTTCCTCACGGGTTTTGCCGCGAACTCGCTTGGGACGGGCGCTGCCGGGAGCAACGAACGTCGCCCGCCACGAACCGTCGGCGTCGAGGTACACCGATCCCTCGCCGTTCGATGCCTTGCCGTGCACCCGCACGCTGCCGTTTCGGCCCACACTTCGCTTGCCGGTCACCTTCCGAGCCATGGTTTCGAATGCCTCCAAAACCGGGAGCAACGCCGGGAGCAACGCCCCCCAAAAAGGGGGCAACCGGGAGCAACCCTGGGAGTGACACGCTACAACGCCGGTGGACGTCCACGCAACGAAAGACCTGCTCAGAGCACCTAAGTTTGTACGTCGGTGGACTTCGGTGAACATCCACGAACACCCTTGGCGGAACGGGAGGGATTCGAACCCCCGGGGCTTGCACCCTCACGCTTTCAAGGCGCGCGCATTTGTCCACTCTGCCACCGTTCCGGTGTCGAATCTACCGTGCCGAAAACGGCGTCACCGCCCGCCTTCGCAGTCGGGTGGTGAACGTCGGTGGGGTACTCGGCGGGGGCCGGGTTACGGCACCCAGACCTGCTCGAACTTCACGATCTCGCCGTTCTGCACGGTCATCAGGAACGGGAAGGGCACGAACACGCCACCGGGCGCATCGTCCACGCTGGGGCTGGAGGCACGGACGGTGCGCAGTTCGTCGGGGGTGATCCAGTAGCTGCGCTGAGTGTTCGAGTCGGCAACAGTCAGGAACACGTCCTCGGCGAAGGCCAGGTCGTCGATCTCCCGGAACGGGTCGGCAAGCACGAAGATGTCGTTCAGGCACTCGTCGCTCATCTCGGCGGCCTTGCTGATGCACTCGGCGCCGAAGAAGGCTTGGTACACCTCGATGCTCGGAGTCATCGTCTCGCCGCCGCTGTAGCTGACCCAGTACACGCCGTTGCCCAGGGTGCCCGATGACACGAACGGGTCGGTGTGGCCACCGGGCACGTTCGGGCCCGGCACCTCGTCGTACAGGCTGTAGCTGGGGGCCGGCGCTGCCGTGGCCGGTGCTGCCGTGGCCGGCGGGGCGGTGACGGGGGCGGCGGTTGCCGGTGCTGCGGTCACCGGCGCGGCTGTGGCCGGCGGGGCGGTGGTGGTGGACACTTCCACCGACGAGCTGGTAGGCACCGAGCTGGTGGTGCTGGCACTGGTGATCGACTGCTTGGCCGTGCTGCTGCAGGCGGTGAGGCCGGTGGCAACGAGAGCGAGTGTGGCGAGTGTGAGACGGTGGATCTTCATCGGGCTTCTCCTTTGTGTTGTCCCTATGAGCCGGCAGCAACGCAGGGCCAACACTTTCTCCGCCGAAATCTAGGCGAGTTCTCCGGGTCGGATCCCGATGCGCCGCGAGCCGTCAACGGATGGACGAACGCAGCGCCCGCACCCAGTCGTCGGCCTCACGCCAGCGAGCATCGGCGTGCTCGCGAGCCTCATGAGCATGGGCGCCGGCGGCGGGGTAGCTGCCCAGGAACTTCACCCGGCCCTGCTTCGAGTGCAACGCCCGCATGGCGTCGGCCAGCAGCTCGTCGGCGACGTGGCCCTCGGCGTAGATCACGAAGCAGTAGTCGCCCAGGCCGCCGTCCTTCGTCGGGCGCGACAGCAGGTTGCTCAGGTTGATGCGTCGGGCGGCGAACTCCTGCAGGATCGAGATGAGGCTGCCCGGCTCGTCGGCGCGCTGGTAGATCACCAGCGCCGTGCGGTCGTGGCCGGTGGGCGCGGGGATGCCCTCCTTGGCCACGAGAACGAAGCGAGTCTGGTCGCCACGGTGGTCGGCGATGTCGGCGGCCAGGATCTGCAGGCCGTACAGCTCGGCGCTGGCCCGGGGCGCGACGGCGGCGGCACCGTCGCCGGCTTCCTCGCTGACCAGGCGTGCCGCCTCGGCGGTGCTGTTGGTGGCCCGCAGCTCGGCCTGCCCCACATGCGTGCGCAGGTACGAGTGGCACTGGGCGCTGGCCACCGGAATGGACAGCACCACCTTCACATCGGCCATCGTCGTGCCGGGCTTGGCCAGCAGGCAGTGCTCGATGTCGAGCACCACCTCGCGCTGGATCAGCAGGTTGTGGTTGAACGCCAGCTCGTCCTGGCTGAGGTTCACCGTGCCTTCGATGGAGTTCTCGATGGCCACGAACCCGACGTGCACCTCGCCGCTCTCCACGGCATCCAGCACGTCGGGCATGGTGCGGTACAGGACGTGCTCGGCCGCGGCCAGGTCGGGTTGGGTCTTCAACGCCTGCTCGGTGAACGTGCCGAGCGGCCCCAAGAAGCCCACGCGGAGACGGTCACTGGATGCGGCGGAAGTCATAGGAGGCCAGGCTATTCGCTGGCCGCTCGTCGCGGCCTGCCAGTTGCGGGCCGGGGGTGGCCGGGCACTCGGATGGTGGCCAGGCACTCCGACGGTGGCCGGGGACTCGGTTGGTGGTCGGGGACTCGGTTGGTGGCCAGGGACTCGGGTGGGGAGGGGGCGGGCGGGAACGCGGCGTGGGCCAGGCACAATGGGCGGGATGGACGTGGGGGAGCTGGAGCACCTGATCGACGGCGTGCGCGCCGGCACGGTGTCGCCCGACGACGCCGTCGCCCAGTTGCGCCGACTGCCGTTCACCGCGGTCGGCGATTCGCTGGTCGATCATCACCGGGCCATTCGCACCGGCATGCCCGAGGCCGTCTACGGGCAGGGCAAGACCACGGCGCAGTGCATCGAGATCGTCGGCGAGCTGCTGGCCCACGGCAGCGGCCCGGTGCTGCTGACCCGCGTGTCGGCCGCGACCGAGGAGGCCGTGCTGGCCGCGCACCCCGGCGGGTTCGCCCGTGCCGGCTCGGTGCTGTGGCGCGCCCCCGACCCGCACCGCACCGCCAACGTGCTGGTGGTCAGCGCTGGCACCAGCGACGTGCCCGTGGTCGACGAGTGCGTGCTGACCCTGCAGGCCTACGGTTTCCGGCCCGACCGCCTCACCGACGTGGGCGTGGCGGGCCTGCACCGCCTGCTCGCCCACCTCGACCGTGTCACCAGTGCCGACGCCGTGGTGGTGGTGGCCGGCATGGAGGGCGCGCTCGCCAGCGTGATCGGCGGCCTCACGGCCTGCCCCGTCGTGGCCGTGCCCACCAGCGTCGGCTACGGGGCAGGGCTCGACGGCGTCACCGCCCTGCTGTCCATGCACGCGGCCTGTGCCAGCGGCATCACCGTCGTAGGCATCGACAACGGTTTCGGCGCAGCCTGTGCGCTTGCCAGGATGTTCCGATGAGCAACGGTCGCGGCTACACCGCCTGGTTCCACTGCTTCGCCGGCACCGCCGGCGACATGACGATGGCCTCGCTCATCCACGCCGGTGCCGACCAGGCGTCGGTTGCCTCGATCGTGGCCCACCTGCCGGTGAACGAGTACGCGCTCACCTTCGAGCCTGTGTTGCGCTGCGGCCTCGCCGCGGTGAAGGCAGTGGTGGTGGTGGACGACGGCGCGCACGGCCATCGCGACCACGACCACGGCCTCGGCATGGCCCACGACCACGGCGACGACGATCACGCGGACGACCACGGCGGCGACGGCCATGGCGACGACGACCACACGCACGACCACGGCGACGACCACACGCACGACCACGGCCCCGGGGGCGCGCACGCGCATGCTGTGCACCGGCCGTACCGGGCGATCCGCGAGATGTTGGAGCTGGCCGAGCTGCCCACCCGCGTGCGCGACCGCGCACTGCGCACGTTTCGCGTGCTGGCCGAGGTGGAAGGCGCGATGCACGGCATGCGCACCGACGACGTCGAGTTCCACGAGGTCGGCTCGGTCGATGCGATCGTCGACATCGTCGGCACCTGCGCCGCGCTGGAGGTGCTGGGCATCGACCGCATCGTGTGCAGCCCGATCACCGTCGGCCAGGGCACGGTGCGCGCGGCGCACGGCGAGATCCCCAACCCGGCCCCGGCCGTGATGGCCCTGCTGGCCAGCCGCGGCGCGCCCAGCCGGGGCATCGCCGACCGCAAGGAGCTGGCCACGCCCACCGGTGTCGCCCTGATGGTGGCGCTGGCCGACGAGTTCGGCCCGATGCCGGCGATGACCGTGCACCAGGTGGGCTACGGCGCCGGCAGCGCCGACATCGAGGGCCGCCCCAACGTGGTGCAGGTGGTGGTGGGCGCCGAGCCGGCCCCCGACCAGACCCCGCAGCCCGGCCAGCCCGCGCAGCTGCTGGAGGTGAACGTCGACGACGCCACTGGCGAGGTGATCGCGCACACGATCGCGGCCCTCATCGCCGCTGGCGCGCACGACGCATGGGCCAGCCCGATCGTGATGAAGAAGGGCCGCCCGGCGCACACCGTGCACGCACTGTGCGACCCGGCCCGTGCGGCCGAGGTGGGTGCCGTGCTGCTGCGCGAAACCGGCTCGCTGGGCATGCGTGGCAGCACAGTGCGCCGCTGGCCGCAACGCCGCGACGAGGCCACCGTGGTGGTGCAGGGCCACCCCGTGCGCGTGAAGCTGGCACCGGGCCGCGCCAAGGTGGAGCACGACGACGCAGTCGCCGCGGCTGCAGCCCTGGGCCTGCCCTTGCGGGAAGTGCTGCAGCAAGCCGCGCACCTGGCCGCCGGCCCGCCCGCTCCGCGAACTTAAGTTCCTCAGGCGAACTTAAGTTCTACACGCGAACTTAAGTTCGCGGGGTGAGGGGTGGGCGCTCTGAATCCGCCGCATGTGAGTAGAGGTGGATCAGGACGCGAGTGCGGTGTCGACGATCTGCGTCAGCTCGTTGGCGGAGATCTCGCCGGAGTAGCGCGCCTTCACCTTGCCGTCGGCACCGACGATGACGAAGTACGGCCAGCCGGTTGCGCCGTAGGCGACTGCCGCCTTGCCCGCCTCACCCTCGCCCTGCGACTCGTCGACCAGCACCGGCCAGGTCCAGCCGACGGTGGAGAACCACTCTGCCGGCGGGTAGTTGGCGGCGGTCTCCGCCACAGCCGTGGCGACACCGATGACCTGCAGGTCGACCGGCACGGCGCCGCTGAGCTTCCACGTGTTCAGCACCGGCACCTCGTCGTTGCAGTGCGGGCACCAGTGAGCGAGGAACACCACCATGTAGGGGCCGTCGGTGCCCGGCTCGATCGTGATCTCGTTGCCCTGGAAGTCGAGCCCGGTGAGCGCAGGTGCGGTGCTGCCCACGGCGAGGTCGCCCTCGGTGGAACTGAACGACGGCAGTGGCTCGCCGGTGATCGTCACCGGCTGGCTGACCGGCAAGGCGACGGTGGTGACCGTCGCGCCGCTCGAGTCGGTGGTGACCGGGGCTGCTGCCGGGTCGTCGCCGCTGGTGGCGATGAAGACGATGGCGCCGACCAGCACCACCACCGCGCCGAGGATGGCCCAGATCAGGAAACCCTTGCTGTCGCCGCCGTTCCGCGAGGCCTTCGCCTGCGCCTTGCGCCGAGCCTCAGCCCGCTGCCGATTCGCCATCTTCTTCTGCCTCCAGGGGTTCAGGGGTGAGGAGCAACGCAAGGATGGCAGCAAAACCGCTGAATGCCATCACAGCGAGGGTGACCGAGTGCCAGTTGGCCGGGCTGCCGTCGTTGCCGATGCTGCCGAACGACACGCGCCATGGCGTGGAGCAGCTCAGGATCGACGTGCACAACGTCGACTCCTCGACCACGTGGTGCTCGATGAGGATGTGCCAGAAGCTGAGCAGGATGCCGATCGAGGCCAGTGGCACGACGTACCACTTGGCGCCGCGGTCCTTGCGCAGGGCGGCGATGACCAGGACGACCGCCGACGAGTACATGAAGATGCGCTGGAACCAGCAGAAGCGACAGGGCACCCAGTGCTCGGAGTTCCACTCGCTGAACCACAGGCTGGCCAGGGTGGCCGTGGATGCGACCAGCGCGGCCAGTGGCAACTGCACCTTGTGCAACGCCCCCAGGAACCGCACGCTGGTGACGGTGGGGATGAAGCGGGCGGCCACCATGAGGACGGCGCCGACGAGCGCCACCAGGGCGAGGACGGCGAAAACGTCGTGGATCGCCGAGATGGTGTCGTAAGACATTCGCCCATTCTGGCGCGAGATCGGCGAAATGTGCTGGCAGGATGCTGGCGTGATCGCCCCGGTCGTCGCAGCCGATTCTCTCGCCGCGCTCCTGGCGGCCTCGCCCGGCACCGTGCTCGCCGACGTTCGCTGGTACCTCGACGGGCGCGACGGCCGTGCCGCGTTCGAGGCCCAGCACCTGCCGGGCGCCGTGTGGGTCGATCTCGAAGGAGCGCTCGCGGCCCACGACCTGCCCGCCACCGAAGGCCGCCACCCGCTGCCCATACCGCAGGCCTTCGCCGCCGCGATGGGCGCGCTGGGCATCGGCGACCACACCGAGGTGGTGGCCTACGACGACACCGGCGGGCTGACCGCCGCTCGGCTGGTGGCCATGCTGCGCATGCTGGGCCGCGACGCTGCCCTGCTGGATGGCGGCCTCACCGCCTGGGTGGCCGACGGGCGGTCGACGGAGAGCGGGCCGGGCACCACGCCCACGCCGGCCCCGTTCACCTCCACCCCCTGGCCTGCACACCGGTTGGCCACCGCCGACGAAGCCGCCGCGCACGCCGCCGCCGGCGGCCCGGTGCTGGACGCCCGCGTGCACGAGCGGTTCACGGGCGAGCAGGCACTGATCGACCCGCGGCCCGGCCACGTGCCCGGTGCGCGCAACGCACCCTGGGCCGCCACGCTGGCGCCCGATGGCCGCCTGCGCTCGCCCGCCGAACTGCGCGCCCACTACGAAGCGCTGGGCGCCGCCGATCCCGACGCGGCGCCCATCACGTACTGCGGCTCGGGTGTCAGCGCGTGCATGAACCTCGTCGCGATGGAGCACGCCGGGCTGCAACCAGCGCGCCTGTACGTGG
>JAUSLQ010000135.1 GCA_030645675.1 Actinomycetota bacterium
CCGGTACGTCCGGCACTGAGCGGCGAGAACTTAACCCCTGGTCACACCACTTGCTACTTACTGATGCAGCAGACAGTGGTGCTGATGAGTCGGTCAGTCGTACCGACTGTTCACACAGTGGACATGACGGCGCGACACGGCAGACTCGAGCGCTCCGCCCCCGCTGCTGGGCGGGTTCAGGCGGCGCTGGAGGTGTGCCGGCGGCGGCGGGCCACCAGCACGAACCCGAGGCCGGTGCAGAGCAGTGCGGTACCGGTGACCACCCACGACTGCGAGTCGCTGCCGGCGCGCGGGATGCCGCCGCCCGGGGTTGTCGTCGGGGTTCCCCCCGGGGTTGTCGTCGGGGTTGTCGTCGGGGTCGAGTTGGGCAGGTTCACCGCGAACGACGAGCTGACGACGCCGCAGTTGACGGTGGTGATCGTGACGGTGTACGAGCCTGGCGTCTGCGGGGCGGTGATCGTGGCCACGGCGAGACCTGAGGCATCGGCGAGCGCGCTGACCACGATGGGCGTGACCTGCCCGGCGCCGGTCAGCGTGATCGTGAAGGTGATCAGGAGCCCCCCGTCGGCCGGGGTGCCCTGGGCGGTGAGGGTGACCACGGCACCGGGTGCGTACGCCGACGCGTCCGTGAAGACGTCGACGCAGCCTGGCGGGTAGATGTTGGCGTGGGCGGTGGCCACGGGCGTGACAGCGACGGCCAGCACAGCACAGATCAGCATCGCGATGCGCTTGAGCACTGCGTCTCCTCGTCACCCGCTCGTGTGCGGAGCAGCATATCCGACGGATTCGGCCGCAGCGAGTGAGTGTAAGACCGACGCTTCGTAGTCGGCGGGCAGGTCGGGCCAGATGGCGGGCACGTGCACATGGTCGATCAACGGGTGATGCGGCCGGGTGGCCTCCTCGCCGTTCGACAGCAGCACCTCGTGCAGCTTCTCGCCCGGGCGCAGGCCGATGAACCGGATCTCGACCCGCTTGCCCGACTGCTCGATCAACTGGCGGGCGATGTCGGCGATGCGCACGGGCGCGCCCATGTCGAGCACCAGCACCTCTCCGGCGGAACCCATGGTGGCGGCCTGCAGCGTCAGCCGTACGGCTTCGCGCACCGCCATGAAGAAGCGGGTGACCTCGGGATCGGTGACGGTCACCGGACCTCCGGCCTCGATCTGGGCCTGGAACGTCTCCATCACCGAGCCGCGGCTGCCGATCACGTTGCCGAACCGCACCGAGACGTAGCGCCGGCCGGTGCGCTGGGCGACCGCCGCTGTCATCTGCTCGGCGATGCGCTTGGTGCGGCCGAGCACGCTGAGCGGGTCGGCGGCCTTGTCGGTGCTGATGTTGACGAACTGCTCGACGCCGTTCGCCTCGGCGGCGGCCAGTACGTTGCGCGTGCCGAGCACGTTGGTCTTCCATCCCTCCGCCGGGGCTGCCTCCAGGGCAGGCACGTGCTTCAACGCGGCAGCGTGGAAGACGACCTCGGGCTGGTAGGTGGCGAACACCTCGTTGACGCGTGCCTCGTCGCGGATGTCGGCGAGCACCGGGAACACGTCTGGAAAGCCGGCCACCGAGCTGTGCACCGCGTGCAGCAGCGAATCGTCGTGGTCCAGCAGTGCGAGCGACTGGGGTTCGAACCGGGAGATCTGGGCGCTCAGCTCGGAACCGATGGAGCCGCCGGCGCCGGTGACCAACACCCGCCGGCCGGCGATCAGCGCGTGCACGGCGGCCATGTCGATGGAGACCATTCTCCGGCGCAGCACGTCTTCGTCGTTGTAGGTACGCAGCTCGGCGGTGCTGCCGCTGCCGACCAGTTGCTGCACCGGCGGCAGGACCAGCGTCTGCAGGCCTGCCCGCTGGGCGAGCAGGTGCAGGCGGCTGAGCAGTTCCGCGTCGGCCGACGGGATTGCCAGCACGGCGGCCTGCGCGTGCATGTGGTGGGCGACCCGGGGCAGCTCGTCGAACCTGCCCAGCACGCGTACGCCCATGATGCGGAGGCTGCGCTTGGCGGGGTCGTCGTCCAGCAGCGCCACCGGGCGGTAGCCGCTGACCGGCGACGACAGCATCGCCCGTACCGCGCGCATGCCGCCTTCGCCTGCGCCCAGCACCACGACGGGCGTGCGCGGCCGTGCCCGCCGGTTGCGCACCACGCGGGCGCGCAGGCGGCGGACATAACGCAGGGTGAGCACCAGCGACCCGGCCGTCGCCGTCGCCCAGACACACCTGTGCCCGAACGGCTCGCCCGCGGCGAACCGATCGGCGACCAGCGCGATCACGCCGGCGAGACCGACGGTGAGACCGGCGACGCCGATCTCCTCGAAGCTGAACGGCTGGAAGCGCCGGCGGTAGAGGCCGGTGGCGAAACCGACCAGGACCTGCCCCAGCATGCCGACCACGGCGATCAGCAGCACGCGAGAGGACGTCAGTGGCCACTCCTCGACGGCGGCGGTGAACGCAAGCGCCAGCGGCCAGCACAGCCCATCGCTGGCGGCGAGGATGAGCGTACGCGTCCAGTCGTCGAACGTGGGCAGGTCACTGCTGCGACGCATCGGTGTGGGAGGTGACGTGGTCGAAGGACGAATGCCCCGAGAGTACCTGGTTCAGTTCTGTGGCCGACGGCCAAAGCGTTTCCGCGACGTGTGATGGGGTGCAGTCACCCCCCGGCGCGACCTCCACCGCTAGCTTGACTCCGATGGGAGCGGAGTTGGATCGCCGGGTGCTGGTGGTGGGCGCAGGCGGCCACGCGCGGGTGTGCATCGAGGCCCTGCTCGACTCCGGTTACGAGGTCGTCGGTTGCGTCAGCAGCGACGGTACGGGCGCACCGGGCCTGCCCTGCCCCGTGTTGGGCACCGACCACGACCTCGGCGAGGTCGCTGCCTCGGCCGGCGCCACCCACGCGTTCGTGGCGATCGGCGACAATGCTGTCCGGGAGGCGTTGTCGGCGCGTTGTGCAGCCGCGGGCTTGCCGTTGGCGACGGCCGTCAGCCGGTTCGCGATGATGTCGCCGTCAGTGCTGCTGGGCGCGGGGGTGGCCGTGCTGGCGGGTGCGGTGGTGAACGCTGCTTCCGCCGTTGGGGTCGGCGCCATCCACAACACGCGCTGCTCGGTGGACCACGACTGCACCATCGGCCAGTTCGCACACGTCGCCGTCGGGGCTTCGCTGGGGGGCGGCGTCGCCGTCGGCGATCGGGCGCTGGTCGGCATCGGGGCGTGCGTGTTGCCGTCGAAGGCCGTCGGCGGCGGTGCCGTGGTCGGCGGTGGCGCGGTGGTGGTTGACGACGTGGTGGCGGGTTCCACGGTGGTTGGTGTGCCGGCGCGGGCCATGGCGCGGGGTCCGCGTTGAGCGCTTCAGCTCGCGGTGCCGACGCCGTCCGGAGGGTGATCGACGTGGTGGTCGCAACCTTCGGACTGATGGTGCTGTCGCCGCTGATCGCCGCCGCCGCCGTTGCGGTGAGGGTGCGCATGGGCGCCCCGGTGATCTTCCGCCAGCAACGGCTGGGCCGCGGCGAACGCCCGTTCATGTTGTGGAAGCTGCGCTCCATGCACGCCCCCGCTGCGGGCAGGGAAGGGCCGGAGTTCGACCACGAGCGGCTCGGCCGGCTGGGCGGTCTGCTGCGATCCACCAGCGTCGACGAGCTGCCCTCACTGGTGAACCTGCTGCGGGGTGAGATCACGCTGGTGGGCCCACGCCCTCTGCCGGTGCACTACCTGCCTCGTTTCACCGCCGCGCAGCGGCGCCGGATGGAGGTGAAGCCCGGGCTCACCGGCCTCGCCCAAGTGGCGGGCAGGAACACGGTGGACTGGCCGCGCCGCCTGGCGCTGGATGTGGAGTACGTCGATCGCCGCAGCCTGTGGCTGGATCTCACGCTGCTGGCGCGCACCGTGCCCTTGGTACTGCGTCGCACCGGGGTGGACCACGCCGACGGGCTCACGATGAAAGAGCTGGATCACCAATGAGCACCGACGCCACCGGGGCGCCGGCATCCCTCGTCGTCATCGGCCAGGGGTACGTGGGGCTGCCGCTCGCGTTGCGGGCGGTGCAGCAGGGCTTCCGCGTGGTCGGGTTCGACGTCGCCGCCGATCGCATCGCCGAGCTGCGTGCTGGGCGCAGCTACGTGGGCGACGTCAGTGACGCCGAGCTCTCGGCAGCGCTCGCTGCCGGCTACGTGCCCACCGACGACGCGGCGACGCTGGCCGGGTTCGACGTCGCGGTCATCAGCGTGCCGACCCCGCTGCGCGACCGACAGCCCGACCTGTCGGCGGTGCAGCAGGCGGCGCGCACACTGGGACCGCACCTGCGCGCCGGTGCGGTGGTGGTGCTGGAGAGCACCACGTACCCGGGCACCACCGAGGAGCTGGTCGGCCCGATCCTCGACGAGGCCAGCGGGCTACGGGCAGGCACCGACTACCACCTCGGCTACTCGCCCGAGCGCATCGACCCGGGCAACAGCAGCTTCACGTTGGTGAACACGCCGAAGGTGGTGTCGGGTGTCAACGAGTCGTCGCTTGCGGCGGTGAAGGCGTTCTACGATCGCATCGTCGAGCGCACCGTACCCGTCGGCTCGCCCGCTGAGGCCGAGATGACGAAGCTGCTGGAGAACACGTTCCGGCACATCAACATCGCGCTGGTCAACGAGATGGCGATGTTCGCCCGCCAGTTGGGCGTCGACATCTGGCGGGTGATCGATGCCGCGTCCACAAAGCCGTTCGGCTTCATGCGCTTCACGCCCGGGCCGGGCGTCGGCGGGCACTGCCTGCCGGTCGACCCGTCGTACCTGTCGTGGCGGGTCGAGCAGCACCTCGGGCGCAAGTTCGAGTTCGTCGAGCTGGCCAACGACATCAACGAGGGCATGCCCCAGTTCGTGTTCGAGCGGGTGGCATCGCTGCTGAACGACCACGGCAAACCGTTGAACGGCAGTCGCGTGCTGCTGCTCGGCCTGGCCTACAAGGCCTCAACGTCGGACTGGCGGGAGAGCCCCACCGTGCCGCTCGCCGCGCAGCTCGCCGCGTCGCACG
The DNA here is from genome assembly GCA_030645675.1 of Actinomycetota bacterium. Classification (GTDB taxonomy): domain Bacteria; phylum Actinomycetota; class Acidimicrobiia; order Acidimicrobiales; family Ilumatobacteraceae; genus UBA668. Next base: position 5,008 of record JAUSLQ010000135.1, read on the forward strand.
CTGAGGTGGTGGTGTGCGACCCGCACGTCGCCGAGGTCACGCTCGGCCAGCTGCCCTATGCGATGGTGCCGTTCGATCGTCTGCAGCTGGCCGCCGCCGACATCGTCGTGGTGATGGTCGACCACCCGTCGTTCGACCCGCAGCTGGTCGCCGAGGTCGCACCGTTGGTGTTCGATGCGAAGGGACTGCTGCGCGGGCGGTCGTTCAACGGCGAGGTGCTCTGACCCGCCGGTTGCGGGCCAGCAATCGCGAGTACGTGGCCAGCGTGATGTCGATCACCCGTTGCTGGTCGAACTCCGCCGCCGCCTTCTGCACCCCGGCGGCGCCCAGCCGGTTGCGCTCGTCGGCATCGCTGACCAACCGCTGCGCCGCGGCTGCCAGCGCCGCTGAGTCGTGCACCGGCACCAGCAGGCCGTTGTGCTCGTGCTGCACCACCTGGCGGCAACCGCGGATGTCGGTGGCGATGATCGGCAGCCCGCTGGCCGCGGCCTCCATCGCTGCCCGCGGGAAGCCCTCGCGGTGGGTGGCCGTGAGGAACACGTCCATCGCCGCGTAGCAACGGGGCATGTCGTCGCGGCGGCCGGCGAAGCGCAACCCGGCCGCCTCGGCGCGCTGCAGGGCGGCGGCATCGAGCCCGTCGCGCTTGTCGGGGTCGGCCGGGCCGATCACCACGATGTCCATTTGCAGTGCGGTTCGCTGGAGCAGCTCGGCGGCCTCGACGATCTCGGCGAAGCCCTTCTCGCTCACCAGCCGGCCCACCACGCCCACCACCACCGTGCCGGGAGCGATGCCCCACTCGGCGCGCACGGCGTCGCGGCCCGAGGGGTCGGCGGTGAAGCGGGTGAGGTCGATGCCGTTGCCCAGCACGGTGACCTTCCGCCGCGGCACCCGCAGGGTGCGCACCAGGGTGTCGGCGTCTTCGCTGTTCTGCACCAGCTCGTGGTGCGAGAACGCGGCGGCCAGCCGCTCGAGCGCATACACGGGCAGGCGGCGCCGCCAGCGATCAGTGGGCTGCGCAAACAGCCCGTGCTGCGTGTTCACCACCACCGGCACACGCGCCAGCCTGCCGGCGATGCGGCCGAGCACCCCCGGCTTGGGGTTGTGGGTGTGCAGCACGTCGGGGCGCTCGCGGCGCAGCAGCCGGTACAGCTCGATCATCGCCCGCAGGTCGCCCAGCGCGCTGGGAGCACGGGTCAGGGAGGGTACAGCGACGTGGCGGATGCCCAGCTCGCGCAGGTGCGCGACATGTACCCCGGCGGCCGACATTCCCACCACCTCGCAGCCGGCCGAGCCGAAGGCCACCAGCTGCGGGGCCAGCAGCCAGTCGAGGCTCATGTCGGTGGTGGTCAGGTGCACCACGCGTGTGCGCGTGCGTTCCGCCGGGGTCATGTGCGCACCTTGCGGTAGCGCACGTGGCCGTAGAGGTCGCGCGCAAGGCCTTCCAGCCGCAGGCCCCCGTCGGCCTTGGCGCGGAACAGCTCCAGGTCGTCGGCGCGGGTGATGGGCACCCGGCCCAGGCGCAGCAGGTCGGCGGCCGACCGGTTCACGCGGTGGCCGGCGAGAGCCGCCGTACGGAACCGTGCCGCAACCTCCGCACGAGCTGCGGCGTTGCCGGCGACGGCCTTCGGGTATGCGAAGTGCTGAGGGACGTGGCCCAACTGATCGGTGATGGCTGCCACCGACATGGTCAGCTGGCGGGCGGCTTCGGCGCTGCCGGTGCGGTGCAGCAGAGTGTGGTCGTGGGTGTGCGACTGCACGCTGACCAGCCCGGTGCTCTGCGCGTCGCGCAGCGCCTTCCACGAGACTGCGGGCACTCCCCACGGCAGCCGCCCGGCATCCGGCGCCGAGGTCACCAGGTACAGGGTGGCCGGCAGCCCCAGCTCGGCCAGGATGGGCACGGCGACATCGCAGAAGTCGGCGGCGCCATCGTCGAACGTCAGCACGACCCCGGCAGCGTGCTCGCCGCGCTGCAATGAATCGGCGGCAGCGTCGAGCGACAGCACCTCGTTCGTGCCGGCCAGAATGCGCATCTGTTCGCGGAACACGTCGGTGGGCAGGTCGACCGAGGAGTCGGAGCCGCCGCCCACGCGGTGGTAGATCAGCACGGTCACCCCCGGCCCCGCGGGGTGGCGGTGATGGAGGTGCAGGGCGGTGCGCCGCAACAGTTGGCGGGCGTTCACAGCAACCTCGCGATGGCGCGGCACCAACCGTCGATGTCGATGGCCGTCGCGCCGAACGCATCGGTGGACAGACCTGCCGGATCGGCGATCTCCGGCGTGGCCGGCGAGAGGAAACCGGCATGCGTGCGCCCTTGGCCCACCGCCGCCAGCCACTCGTGCATCGTGCGCCGGCCGCGCTGCCCGGCCGCCTCGGCACGGGCCGCGAACTCGGGCAGCGTGTAGGCCTTGGCGAACACGTCGTGACGGTCCTCGGCCAGCCGCACCACGTGCAGCCGTTCGGCGGTGAGCACGAGATCGGCCCCGGCCACCATCGCGTCGTCGACGCGCGTGGTGAGCACGGCAGCAGCGTCGAGGCCCAACTGGCGCAGCACCCGGACGGTGTCGGGCAGGGGTGGCTTGCCGGGTTCGGCGAAGCCGGCGCCCTGCACCGTGGCCCGCACGCCGGCGGCGTCGAGCGCGCGTTGCAGCAGCAGCTGCGCCATCACCGAGCGCACGCGGTTGTACGAGCACACCGTGAGGATGGAGAGTGGCCGGCTCACGCGTTCACCCTTCCACGCTGCTGCCTTGGCGCAGCGATGGCGGGTGCCCTGGTGTCGTCTCGCCCGTGCACCGCGGACATCGTGGGCTCGGGCCTCACGTAGGGCGGCAGGCACAGCAGGAACAGCAGCGACGGCATCAGCAGCGACCGCTGGCGCACGAGGATGGCGAGGTTGGAGAAGCTGCTGTAGGCCAGCGCACCCGTGACCACCACCAGCAGGTGGAAGACGGTGAACGGCGAGCGGCGCAGCATGCCCGGCAACGACGCCAGCCGCCGGGCACCCACCACCGCGAGCACGATGATGGCTGTGGTCTCCAGCGCCGGCAGCAGGGTGCTGATGCCCGTCACCTCGTGAGGCAGCGGTCGGGTGAGCGTGCGCAGCACCGACAGCGGGTAGTCCAGCGGCGATTCGATGGCCGACGGCACGAACTGCGAGCCGCCGCCGGATGTGCGCCGCAAGGTGCGATCGAACGCGTTGTCGATCTGGCTGCCGACCGAGTCGGAGGTCTCGTTCTCACCCAGGAACTGCAGGGCGATGCGGCCGACGAGCACCAGCCCGGCGACGCCGATCGCCATCACGACCGCCGCCGTGGCCCGGCTGTTCGAGCGGTCGGTGCGAGTGCCCACGGCGCTCCACACGGCCGCGGTCACCGCGGCGCCCACCCAGACTGCTGCGATGTGCGGGCGCACGAACACGCCGCCGGCCGTGCCGGCGGCCACGTACGTCAGTGGGCGCACGAACTGCCGGGTGCTGAACAGGCGGGCAGAGCCGTAGGCGAGCAGGCCGAACGACAGGCTCATCCAGCTCTCCTTGCCCAGTGACGACGGCCAGAAGACCAGACTGGGCGACAAGCAGCAGAGCAGCGCATACCGCTCCAGCGATGCCTTCGGGGCGGCGAGGCAGGCGGCCTTGATGCACAGCAGCACCCCGCCGAAGCCGAGCGCGGAGAACCACATGAACCCGGCCAGCTTGCTGGAACCGACCAGTGTGTAGAGGGTGCCGTTGAGGCTCTCCAGGAACCGGGTGCCCTGCCCGTGGGGGATCAGCGACCACAGTGCCACTTCGCCGCCGCGGATCTGCCCGGCGATCAGCCGGCCCTTGTCGTGGTACGCCTGCGCGTCGGCCGCACCGCCATAGGCGTCGAACGCAACCCAGTACCGCGCCAAGGTGCCCAGGCCCTTGGCCGCGAGGCCTGCGTAGGCGATTCGTCGCAAGGCCGGTTGCCTGCGGAACGTGGCATGGATGATGGGGATCATCACCGCCGCGATGAGCGGGGCGGCCACGAACGCGCCCCAGATGTCGTAGCTGACGTTCTGCATCGCCCAGGCGGCGGCGAGCATGTAGCCGAGACCGGCCAGGCCCACCATCAGGTCGAGGTGCCGGAACCGGGCGACGTCGAGATGCAGCGACTGCAGTCGCACGGCTATCTGCCGGTCTTGGTGCCGGTCTTGGTGCCGGTCTTGCGCTTGCTGCGCTTGCCCGACGAGTTGCCGTACTCGTAGTACGGCGAGCGCTCGATGTTCTCGCCCACCACCACGAGGTGCAGGGTGCCGGTGCTGAGCGAGCGGAGCAGCTGCATCGTGCGCTGGGTGGCGGAGGTGAGGGTGTGGTCGAGACGGATGGCCACCACCACGTGGTCGGCGAAGGGCAGCAGCTCCAGCACCTCGGCGGTCGCGCCGACGGGGGAGCTGTCGATGACGATGCTGTCGGCCATCTCGGACAGTGGCTCGAGGACTCGGGTGGTGGCACGGGCGAGTGTGCCCGGCGGCGCATCGATGCCCGACAGATCGAGCAGCACCAGGTTGGTGAGGGGCGTGCGTCGCAGCAGCTGGCGCGGCGGTACCTGGCTGAGCTCGGCGAGCGAGAACGGCAACGGATCCGGGGCGTGGCCCAGCAGGCGGGCGGCCAGGGTGGGTCGACGGAAGTCGGTGTTGATGGCGATGGTGCGCTTGTTGGTCTCCACCAGCGCAGCGGCGAGGTTGGCGGCGATGGACGTCTTGCCGTCGCCCGAGCCGGGCGAGACCACCAAGGTGACCGCCGCACCGCGGGGCTCGCTGCCGTCGCCGGCCGTACGTGCGGCCTCGGCGAAGCTGAGCATGCTGCGCAGGGTGCGGTACGAATCGCTGAGCTGATCGTGGCGCTCGGGGCGCACGGCGACCTCGTTGCCGGCCCCGCTGACGTCGGGGATGACCACCGAGACCTGCCCGCCGTAGAGCAGCTCGGCCTGCGCCCGCGAGCGCACCCGGCGGTCGAGGCGGCTGGTGATCAACGCCACGAACGAGCCGATGACGGCGCCGACGGCCAGGCCGGTGGCGCCGCGGCCCAGGCGGCTGTCGGGTGCGCCGAGCCCGCCGGCGCCGGAGCTGACCGGGATCGCCGTCGCCTTTCGCAGGGTGTTGAGCGTCAGGGTGCTCGTCTGGTTGTACTGATCGCCGTACTGCTGCTCGAACACCACGCTGTACTCGCGGCTGAGTGCGTCGAGCTCGGCGGCGACCAACCGGTCGTCGGGGTCGGCGGCGGCCTCCCGCTGCAGCTCGGCGATGTCGGCCTGCAGCTGCTGCGCCTGGGCGAGCAGGGCGTTGGCGCGGTTCGTGCGCTCCTTCTCCTGCAGCTCGGCCAGGTACTTGGTGAGTTCTTCCGCGAACGCGTCGGCGTACTGGACCGCCAGTTCGGCGGTGGCGTCGGCGGCCTGGATGACCAGCGCGCCGGTGGTGGCGTCGAGCACGGGAGTGCTGATGTGGCTGCTGGCAGCCAGCTCGGCCGCTTCGTCGGTGCCCAGGCCGAACCGCGCGGCGACGCGTTTGGGCACTTCGCCGGTGACGGCGTACAGCGTCAGCTGGTTGGTGGCGATGGGATCGGCGAAGATCGAGCCGTTGTCCGACTTCACCAGCAGCACGTGCTCGGCGCGATAGGTGACGACGGCGTCGGCAGCCTTCGAGGGCTCGGGAATGGCCCCCAGCACCGCACCACCGATGGCGAAGAGAAGCGCGATCCACCAGAAGCGCCGCAGCGCTTCCATGGCCGTCGCCTTCATCATGGCCTGATCCCTACCGTCAAGATGACCGACTGTAGCCCCGGCGCGGCTGCAACACTGGGTGGCATGGAACGGGGTCGTATGAGCTGGACGGTCGTATGAGCTGGACGGACGTATGAGCTGGACGGTGTGGTTGTCGCCGCCGGAGATGTCGTCGGTCGAGCGCGAGATGCTGCTCGCCGCCTTCGACAGCGGGTGGGTGGCGCCGGCCGGCCCCGACCTCGACGCGTTCGAACGCGAGCTGTGCGCGTTCACCGGCGCAGCCGCTGTCGTCGGGCTCAGCAGCGGCACCGCCGCGCTGCACATGGCACTGATGGCGGTGGGCGTCGGCGAGGGCGACGAGGTGCTGATGAGCGACCTCACGTTCGCTGCCAGCGCATTCGCGGCCACGTACCTGGGGGCGCGCCCGGTGTTCGTGGACAGCGAGCCCCAGTCGTGGCAGCTCGACCCTGAGCTGGTGGAGGCCGAGCTGGCAGCCCGGGCCGCACGGGGAACGCTGCCTGCCGCGGTGGTCGCCGTCGATCTCTACGGCTCGGTGTGCGACGGCACCAGCATCGCAACCTCCTGCGCGCGGTATGGGGTGCCGCTGGTGGAGGATGCGGCCGAGGCACTCGGCGCCGGGCGCGACGGCATCATGGCCGGCCGTTTCGGGCGCGTGGGCGTCTTGTCGTTCAACGGCAACAAGATCGTCACCACCGGTGGTGGCGGCGCGCTGGTGGCCGACGACGTGGAGCTGGTCGACCGTGTCCGCCACCTCAGCACCCAGGCCCGGCGCCCGGTGCCGTGGTACGAGCACGGCGAGGTGGGGTACAACTACCGGCTCGGGAACCTCAACGCGGCGGTCGGCCGTGGCCAGCTGGCCACCCTGCCGGCGCGCATGCAGCAGCGGGCAGCGGTACGGGCGGCGTACGAGCGCGGCCTGGCCGACGTGCCGGGGGTGCAGTTCCAAGTGGTGCCCACCGGCTGCCGCCCCAACCACTGGCTCACCACCATCGAGCTGCATCCGCGCACGTTCGGCGCCAACTCGGTCGAGGTGCTCGCGGCATTGCGCGCGGCGGGCATCGAGGCCCGCCACGGCTTCCAGCCGATGCACCTGCAGCCGGTCTTCGCCGGGTCAGCGCCGGTCACCGCCGGTGGCACCTCGGTTGCGGCCCGGCACTTCCAGCGTTCCGTCAGCCTGCCCAGCTCCGGCCTGCTCTCCGGCGACGACGTGTGTTGGATCATCGACACGGTGCTGTCCGCGAGGCACTGAGTGCGCGCCGCCGGGCTGGTGCTGCTGGCGTGCGCGACGGCAGCGTGGGCGTTCCCCGGCGCGCGGTCGTGGGCCTCGGAGTCGGTGTCGGCGGTGTGGTGGGCGTCGGCGCAGCGGCTGCTGGCCGCCGGCCGCGTGCTGCTTTCGGCGTGTGGTGGGGCGCTGCTGGTGGCGGCCACCTGGCAGCCCAGCTTCGCCGGCCGCACCAACGGCTGGGCCGTGGCCTCGGTGGTGCTGCTGGCAGCTGTCGCCGGCTGGGCACTGCCCCGTGCCGCCGGCGCGCCACTGGGCTGGCGGTGGTTGGTGCTCGCCGGCTCGGCGGCGGCGGTGTACGGCTGCGTGCCCGAGACCGACCAGATGCGCGAGGTGGGCGTGGTGGTGGCAGCGGGCCTGCTGGCGGAGGGTGTGCTGCGCGTCGCGCTGCCGGTGCCCGCGTACGCGGCCGCGTGGGGGTTCGTCGCGTGGGCGGCCCTGTTCGGTGCCACCGGGCGCCCCAGTGCCCTCGCGGGCGGCCTGTTCGCACTGCTGCCGCCGCTGGCCTTGGGCGCGGTGCAGGCCGGCGGCCGACGTCCGGCGGCGGTGGCCGTGGTCGCCGGCGGTTGGGTGGTCGCGGCTCTGGTGGTGGCGCGCACCGGGGGCATCGCCACCTCGCTGCCGCCGGCCGCCGGCTGGGTGGTGGGTGGGGCGGTCGCCGCGTCAGTGCTCACCGCACTGGTGTGGCACCGCTCTCGCTCACCACGACCCGCCGAGTGAGGGCTGCGACGTAGTCGATGTCGGCGTCGCCGTGCACGCTGACTGCCACCTGCTCGTCGCGCGCGAGCGGCTGCGGCCGCAGCACGAGTTCGTAGCCGTCGGGTGCGATCGCCCCCAGCACGTTGATCACCAGTGTGCGGCTGGCCCCTGGTGGCAGGTCGATGGTGGCGGTGTACGCGTTCCAGCCCAACTCGGTGGTGCGGTTGAAGCCCTGCTGTGCCCCGTCGAGCGTGGCACCCATCTGCTCCAACGGTGTGAACACGGTGAGCAAGGTGCGGTTGGTGCCCTGCGGCAGGTCGAGGAACTCGCTGCCGATGACGTAGTCGGGGTAGCCGCTGGCCGGAGCAGTGTTGGTGAGCGTGACCGTGATCGTGCCGCTGACCACACCCGTGGAGGCGTCGTAGTCGGCCTGGTACCGCACGTCGCGTTCCATGAACGAATCGATCTTGTTGGCGATCGCGTTGTCGGTCACCACGGCCAGGCCGTCGCGGCCGGCCAGCGCCGGCAAAGCCCCGTCGAGGCCCACCAATTGCAGCATCGCCTGCTCGTCGGCGATCGGCGACCACATCAACAGGTGGCCCTCGGTGGCGGCCGGGCCGAGGGCTGCGGCGAGGTGTTGGGGCGCGGGCAGCGAACCGTTCAGCACTGCGTCGAGCGTGGCGTTGGCCACGTCCTCCAGCAGGTCGCGGCGTTCCGGGGTGTCGAGGGCGTACTGCTGCAGGAGCAGGAACTCCTCCACGGTCGCCGAGGTGAGCGGCGTGGCGAGGCCCGGTACCTCGATCGGCCCGGTGGCCTGCAGCAGGCCGGCGAGCGCGGCGGGGTCGAGGATGATCACGCCGTCGATGGGCGCTCCGCCACTGGCCTCCCACAGCTGCGTGATCAGCGCGCCGGCAGTGGGCATGTCGGGGGTCATCGTCACGTTCGACCAGAAGCCGGCGGCGGCGGGCTCGTCGTTGCCGGCTCCGGCGCCCCACCGGGCGTAGCGCTGGTGGAACTCCGGGGACGCCTGCAGTGTGAACGGGCGCTCGGCCAGCGCGTTGCGCAGGTCGTTGATGCGGCCGAACTCGGAGCGCTCGATGAACCCATCGTCGATGGTGAGCACCGCGTAGTTCCCCATCACGCCCACCAGGCCACGCGCCTCGGCGGGGGATGCGAAGCCCATCAGGTAGCGGCGCGGACCGTCGGCGCCCAACATCGCCGGCGCGTTCACTGCGGCCGAGTGGATGGCCCGGGCCTGGCGGGCGACGTCGGTGGCACGGGTGGAGTAGGTGTCCAGCCGCTGAGCCAGAGGTTGCACCAGCCAGGGCGAGTCGGCGGCGAGCATCGCCTGCTGCAGGTCGGTGACGGCGGCCTGCAGACGGTCGAGCGGCTCTTCCATCACGGCGATGGCGTCGATGTCGATGTGCCCGCCGTCCACCGTGAGCGCGTCGAAGTCGACCACGTCGAGCGCGTCGGCCGCTGCTTCGGCGGAGTCGGCCGCGTGGCTGACCAGCGCGGCAATCGCCTGCTGGTGCTGCGCCACCACGGGCACCAAGCGCGCCGGCTGCGACCAAGGGGCCGCCAGGCTGTCGTCGGCGGCCGCCAGGTGCTGCGCCGCCTCGTGCAGGGAGGCGGCCGCGGTTCGCGGGTCGCCCGACTGCAGTTGATCGAGCCCGTCGAGCATCCCGTGGTACCCCTGCTCGAGGTCGGAGCGCGTGCCGAGGGCGGCGAGTGCGAAACCGGCGATGGAGACCACCGCCACTCCCAGCCCGACAAGCACGTACTTCAGGATGCGCCTGCGGGCGAAGCGGCGGCGGCGTTGCAGGCCGACGCCGATGAGGAACAGCATCGTGCCCCCCGCCACGAGCGCGGAGGCGGCGAAGAAGCCGTGCAGCTGCAAGCGCAGCAGGCCTTGCACCGTGAGGGCGGCGCTGACACAGCGAAGAGGGGGGAGGCTGGCCCGGCGATCGCCGAGGTACAGGCCCACGGCCACCCCGGCCAGGCCGAGAGCAAAGGGCAGCCACGCGCCTGCAGCGGCGATGGTGAACGCACCTGCGAGGACGAGCGACCACCAGGCGGCGGTGGCCGCTATCCAGATGGTGAACGCCGCCAACCCGCCCGTGAGCAGCGCGTCGCCCACCACGTTTCCGGTGGGCCGGCAGCCCGCCAACGCGGCGGCGATGGCACCGACCGCGGCCACCGCCGCCATCGCCGGCAGGTCGGAGCGCGTCACGGTGTTCCGCCGCCCACCCGACTGGCCGGCAGAGCGGCCGGCAGAGCGGCCGGCGCCGCCACCGAATCTCACGAGGCGCCCTCGCGCTGAGCCTGCATCCACTCGACGGTGGCGCGCAAGCCCTCGCGCAGCGGCACCGGCTGTGCATGCGGGAACAGCTGCATCAGCCGGTCGTTGGCGGCTTGCGAGTGGCGCACGTCGCCGGCGCGCTCGGGTTCGTGGCGCACCGTCAGCGGCGTGCTCAGCAGGTCGCTGAGCTCGGCGACCAGCTGGAGAAGGGTCACCCTGCTCCCGAACGCGAGGTTCACCGGGCCGTCGACGGCGACCCCCGTGGTGAGCGCCTCGGCCAGCAAGCCGGCCACGGTGCCGACGTAGGTGAAGTCGCGGCTCTGCTGCCCGTCGCCGTAGATGATCAGCGGCTCGCCCGCCAGCGCGGCGGCGACGAAGCGGGGCACGACCGCGGCGTAGATGTGGTGCGGCGACTGCAGCGGCCCGAACACGTTGAAGAAACGGAAGGGCAGCACGGGCAGCCCGTAGCTGCGCGACCAGGCGAGGGCGTACGTCTCGGTGGCCAGCTTGCTGGCGGCGTAGGGCGACAAGGGTTGTGGAACCAGACCCTCGTGCTTGGGCAGTGCCGGGTTCGCGCCGTACACGCTGCTGCTGCCGGCCAGCACGGTGAGCAGCCCGCCGTGGCGCCGAGCCGCTTCCAGCACCATCGCGGTGCCGGTGGCGTTGGCGGCCAGCGTGGGCAGCGGCTCGGCCACCGACCTGGGCACGCTCCCCAGCGCAGCCAGGTGGGCGATGGCGTGCGCACCGTCGCACGCCTGGTCGAGCGACTCGGCAGAGAGGATGGACCCAGTCACCAGCCGGGCTTCGGTGCCCGCCAGGTTGGCGGCGCTGCCGCTGGACAGGTCGTCGAGCGCGACCACCTCGTGGCCCTCCGCCAACAGGGTGCGGCAGAGGTTGGCGCCGATGAAGCCGGCGCCGCCGGTGACCACGATTCGCATCGGGCGAGGATAGACCGCGAGGGGTGGTCGCACCGGTGCGTTCCGGCGCCCTTCGCGCCCGTGGCGGCGGTGCCCGCCGGCCGGGTGGCCGGCCGGACGGCGGCTGCGGCTGCGCGAGTGCGGGAGCGTGCAGCGTCGTGCGGCCTCAGCCGCCAGAAGCCGTACAGGTAGGGTGTGTGGTCGTGGCCGTGAGCGTCCTGTGGGTGATCAAGGGTCTCGGCCCCGGAGGTGCCGAGCGCCTGCTCGTGTCACTGGCCGGCGCCCACGACCCGGAGGTTGCGAGCTACGAGTGCGCGTTCGTGCTGCCCTGGAAGCGCCACCTGGTGCCCCAGTTGGAAGCGCGCGGTGTGCCCTGCCGTTGCGTCGCGAAGGGCAGGCGCGACCCGCTGTGGCCGCTGCGCCTGGCCCGCATGGTGCGGTCGGGCGGCTACGACATCGTGCACGTGCACTCGCCCTTGCCGGGCAGCGTTGCTCGCCTGGCCGTGCGGTCGCTGCCCCGCTCGAAGCGGCCGGTGGTGTACACCACCGAGCACAACGCCTGGGGCACGTTCCGGCTGCCCACGCGCGTGCTGAACCGGCTGACCAGCCGCCGCGATCACTTCACGTTCGCGGTCAGCACCGAGGTGGAGGGCTCGCTGCGCGGCCCGGTGGTGGACCACGCCGGGGTGCTGGTGCATGGCATCGACCTGCCCGGCACCCGCGCCGAGCTGGCCGGCCGCGAGGCGATGCGTGCCGAGCTGGGCGTGGCCGGCGGCGAGGTGGTGGTGGTCACCGTCGCCAACTTCCGCACCCAGAAGGACTACCCGACGCTGCTGCACGCCTGCGCGGAGCTGCAGCGTCGTGGCGTGCCCTTCCGACTGCTGGCCGTCGGGCAGGGGCCGCTGGAGGAGGAGATGCGGGCACTGCACCGTTCGCTCGATCTCGGCGGCTCGGTACAGCTGCTGGGCTATCGCGAGGATGCCGTGGCCGTGCTGGCCGCCGCCGACGCGTTCGTCCTGGCTTCGCGCTGGGAGGGCCTGCCGGTGGCGCTGATGGAGGCCACCGCGCTGGGCCTCCCTGCCGTGCTCACGGAGGTGGGCGGCATGCCCGAGGCCATGGGGGCCGACGGTGCGCTGTGGGTGCCACCGGGCAGGCCGCACGCGCTGGCCGATGCGCTGCAGCAGCTGGTGGAGCAGCCGGAGCTGCGGTCCATGCTGGGCGAGCGTTCGCTGACTGCATCAGCTGCGTTCGACGTGCGCCGAGCGGCGCGCGCCATCGAGCGTCGCTATGTGCCGCCGGTGCCGGGTTGGGCGCCGCCGGTGGGCTTGGAGCACATCGAGATCTGCCGGGCCCGTCCCGAGCACGAACAGCAGGCGATCGAGCTGTGCCAGCTGGTGCTCAGTCACCAGCACGAGGGCGACTGGCCGGCGCTGTTCCGCTGGAAGCACCGCCGGAACCCGTTCGGCCCGTCGCCGATGTGGGTGGCGGTGGACGACGGCCGGGTGGTCGCAGTGCGGGTGTTCATGCGCTGGGAGTTCCGCCGCGACGGCCGAGTGGTGCGTGCGGTGCGGGCAGTCGACACCGCAACGCACCCCGACTACCAGGGCAAGGGTCTGTTCACCGCGCTCACGCTGCAGGGCCTCGCCGAGGTGGCGGCCGAGGGCGTGGAGCTGGTGTTCAACACCCCGAACGACCAGAGCCGGCCTGGCTACCTGAAGATGGGCTGGCAAGAGGTGGGCCGACTGGCGCCGGTGGCTGCCATCCGGTCTCCGTTCGCGCTTGCCCGCGTGATGAAGTCGCGGGTGCCGGCCGAGCTGTGGCCTGTCCCGCTGGCGGTCGGTGTGCACATCGACGAGTGGCTGGCCGCCGGTGGCTTCGATCGCTACTCCACGGCAACGCCCGCGGGCCGGCTGGCGACTGCGTTGAGCCCCGACCTGATGCGCTGGCGGTTCGGCTCCGCGCTGCAACCCTGCCGTGTGCTGGACGACGGCAACGCTGCAGCGGTGATCGAGTGCCGAACCCGTGGCGCGGTCACCGAGCTGGTGTGTTTGCTGGGGCTCGGTGAGCCGGTCGCCCTCGACCGCCTGTTGCGCAGGACGATGCGCGAGGTGCGGGCCGACACCGTGCTGCGGCTCGGTCAGCGACGGCCGGCCACGGGGTTCTTCCCGATGCCGGCGGTGGGGCCGCGGCTGACCTGTCGCATGTTGGGTGCGGAACCCGTGCCGAAGTTGCCGGAGTGGGCGCTGACGCTCGGCGACGTGGTGCTGTTCTGACATGGCGGGCACAGAGGCCGGCACTGACGCCGGGCAGGCCGGGCAGGCCGGGCGGGTGCTGATCGTGCTGGCCTCCGCGCAACGGCGTGGCGCCGAGGTGGAGGGGTCGCAGCTGGCGGCTCAACTGGTCGCGGTGGGCGTCGACGCGCGGGTGGTGGCCCTGCACCCTGGCGGCGGGGCCGCAGCCGGCAAGAGCGCCGCAGCCGGCAGGAGCGCCGCAGCCGAACAGTTGCTGGACGCGCCCGTGCTGGGCGAGCGCCCGCTGTCGTGGGCCACCCTGCGTGGGCTGCGCCGTGAGGCGGCGAGCACGGATGTGGTGATCGCCTACGGCTCCAGCGCGCTGCCGGCCTGCGCGCTGGCGCTGACCGGCTGCCGCACGCCTTTCGTGTACCGCAGCATCGGCGACCCCGGACGATGGCTGCGCGGCCGGTTGCACCGCTGGCGCACCGCTCGGCTGTTCCGCCGGGCCGCTCACGTGGTGGCGTTGTGGCCGGCGGCAGCGGAGGCGATCGTTCGGTTGCACGGCGTGCCGGCCGCGTCGGTGTCGACCATCCCGAATGCGCGGCCGATGCCGGCGGGTGCGCCGGGTGGAGCCGCCGACACTGGCGCCGGCGACGGCGCGGATGCCGCGCACGGGCGCGCCCGGGCGCGCGCTGCACTGGAGGTGCCCGACGATGCCCTCGTGGTCGCCTGGGTGGGCGCGCTCAGCGCCGAGAAGCGCCCGCTGGCTGCTGTGCGGGCAGTGGCCGCGCTCGGTCCGCCGGCCGCCGGCTTTCCTCCCGCGTGGCTGGTGCTCGCCGGTGCCGGTGCACTGGCCGCGGAGGTGGAGGCCGAGTGCGAGCGGCTGCTGCCGGGCCGGCATCGTCTGCTGGGCGTGGTGCAGCTGCCTCCCGTGTGGGCCGCGGCCGACCTGGTGCTGCTGACCAGCGCCACCGAAGGGATGCCGGGCGTGTTGATCGAGGCCGCGCTGCACCGGGTGCCGGCGGTGGCCACCGACGTGGGTGCCGTCGCCTCGATCGTCACCGACGGTGCGGGCGGCCGGCTGGTGCCCGCGGCTGCGGGGCCCGCCGAGTTGGCCGCGGCGATCAGGGAAGTGGCCGGCCGGGCACGCACCATGGGGGATTTCGCGGCGGCCCACGTCGCCGCCCGTTTCACCTGGCAGGTGGTGGTGCCGCAGTGGCAGCAGATGCTCGGCGAAGTGGCCGCTCGGCGGGGAAACCCCGGCCGCTGAGGCGCCCGCCCCTATCGTGGGCGACGTGCGCGCGTTGGTGACAGGAGCAGCAGGCTTCATCGGGTCCACCCTGTGCGAGCGACTGCTGGCCGACGGGTGGTCGGTGCGCGGAGTCGATGCGTTCACCGACTACTACCCGCCGGAGGCGAAGCGCCGCAACGTCGCCGGCCTTGCCGGCGAGGCCCGCTTCGAGCTGGTCGAGGCCGACCTCACGGTGGCGGCCGTGGAGCCGTTGCTGGCCGGCTGCGACGTGGTGTTCCACCTCGCTGCCCAGCCTGGTGTGCGCGCGTCGTGGCGGCAGGGCTTCGCCGAGTACGACGAGCGCAACATCCGCGCGACCCAGCGGTTGCTGGAGGCAGCCCGCGACCGGCCGGTGCAGCGGGTGGTGTTCGCCTCCTCGTCGTCGGTGTACGGCAACCCGCAGCGCGTGCCCACGCCGGAAACCGACGTCGCGCGCCCGTTCAGCCCCTACGGCGTCACCAAGCTGGCGGGCGAGCACCTGTGCCGCGCGTACGCCGACAACTTCGGCGTGCCCGTGGTGGCACTGCGCTACTTCACGGTGTACGGCCCGCGGCAACGCCCCGACATGGCCATCCACCGGCTGGTGGAGTGCGCCCGCCGCGGCACCCCGTTCGCACTCTTCGGCGACGGCTCGCAGATCCGCGATTTCACGTTCGTCGACGACGTGGTGGCGGCCAACGTTGCCGCGGCAACGGCTGCGCTGCAGCCGGGTGAGGTGTTGAACGTCGCCGGCGGCTCGTCCACCGCCCTGGTCGATCTGGTGGCGATGGTCGGCGAGGCGGTGGGCCGCGAGGTGCCCCTCGACTGGCAGCCCGCGCAGCCTGGTGATGTGCAGCGCACCGGGGGCGCGGTCGAGCTGGCCGGCCGGCTGATGGGGTGGGCGCCGCGGGTGTCGTTGCGCGACGGCGTGGCACGCCAGGTGGCCTGGCACCAGGCCCACCTGCCGTCGTGAGGATCCTGTACGTGATCGACAGCCTCGGGGCCAGCGGTGCCGAGCACTCGACGGCGGCGATGATGCCGCTGCTTCGCGACCTCGGGCACGAGGTTGGTGTCGCCACGCTGTACGACGCCGGCTTCGGCGACGAGGAGCGCGTGCGCGCCGATGGCTTCGTGGTGCAGCCGCTGCACAGCCGCCGGTACCTCGGGCGCGTGCGCGAGCTGCGGGCGCGCATCCGTGCCGAGCGCCCCGACGTGGTGCACACCACTCTGTTCGCGTGCGACATGGTCGGCCGCCTGGCGGCAGTGGGCACCGGCGCCAAAGTGGTGTCCAGCCTGGTGAACACCACCTACGACCCGGCGCGTGGCACCGACCCCAACCTGCGCGGCTGGAAGCTGCGCGCGGTGCAACTGCTCGACGGCATCACCGGCCGGCTGCTGGTGCACCGCTTCCACGCAGTCTCGCCGGGCGTGGCCGAGGCCAACGCACGCGACCTGCGCGTGCCGCCCGCGCGCATCGACGTGGTGCAGCGGGGGCGTTCGCGCGACCGGCTCGGCACGTGGTCGGCCCAGCGGCGCGGCAGCGTGCGCGCATCGTTGGGCATCGGCCCGCAGCAGCCGTTGGTGCTGGCGGTGGGGCGGCACGAGCACCAGAAGGCGCACACCGATCTGGTGGCGGCCAGCGAACTGCTGGCGCAACGGGTGCCGGAGGTGAGGGTGCTGGTGGCCGGCCGCGAGGGCAATGCCACGGCGGGCCTGCACCAGGCGCTGGCGCAGCACTCGCTCGCTGCCGGCGCGATCTCACTGCTGGGGCACCGGCACGACGTGCCCGACCTGATCTGCGCTGCCGACGTGCTGGCCATCCCGTCTCTGTACGAAGGCACGGCCGGTGTGGCGCTGGAGGCGATGGCGCTGCGCTGCCCGGTGGTGTGCACCGACCTGCCCGGCGTGCGGGGTGTGCTGGCCACCGAGCAGAACGCGGTGCTGGTGCCCGTGGGCGACCCGGCGGCGATGGCCGCAGCGCTGGAACGCGTGCTGGCCGACCATGAGCTCGCGGATCGGTTGCGCGACCGCGGCTTGGCCGACTTCGAGGCCCGGTACGACATCCATGTCGCTGCCGCGGCGATGGAGGCGTTCTACGCCGACGTGGTGGCCAACGGCCGCAGGCGGGCTGCATGAACGCGGTGGTGTCCTTGCTGGGCAGCTCGGCGGTGAGTAGCGCTGCAGCGTGGCTCACGCGTGGGCGGGTGCGCGCGGTGGCGTACCACGACGTGCAGCAACCGGCAGCGTTCGCCGCCCAGCTCGACCACTTCCGCGCCCGCGGATATCGAACGATCACCGGTGGGCAGCTCGCCGATGCCCTGGCGGGTGTGGCTTCGTTGCCCGAGCGCGCTCTGTGGCTGACGTTCGACGACGGCGACGCCAGCGTGGCGCAGGTCGCGCTGCCGCTGCTGCGCGAGCGCGGCATGGTGGCAACCGCCTTCCTGTGCGGCGCGTGGATCGGCACCGACGAGCCGCCGTGGTGGCAGGTGCTGGAGGCCGCCGTCGCACCCTCCGAACTGGTGGCCACCCGCATCGCGCTGAAACGCGGCCCCGACCAGGAACGGCGCCGCCGCATCGAGCAGATGCAGCAGGCGCTGGCTGCCGCCGGTCCACCGTCGGTGGGCCAACAGTGGAGCGAGGGCGATGTGCACGAGTGGCTGGCAGCGGGCAACGAGGTCGGCAACCACTCCTGGGACCACCCCTGCCTCGATCGTTGCGACGACGAGGAGCAGCGCCGCCAGGTGCGGTTGGCCCACGAACGGCTGAGCCGGTTGATCGGTGCCCCCGTCGACACGTTCGCATGGCCGAACGGCGACGCATCGCCTGCCGCGCTCGCCGAACTGCAGGCGCTTGGCTACCGGCTGGTGGCAGGCTGCGACCACCGGCTGGTGGCGAGACGCTCCGACCCGATGGCCGTGTCGCGACTGCGGCTCGACACCTCGGTGGGGCCCAACCGCACACGGGCGATCATCTCGGGTGCGCACTCCTCGCTGTACCAGTTGCAGCACCTCGTTCGTGGAGGGAGACCATCCAGTGCCGTCACCTGACTTCCAGGTCCGCCTGGCAACCCCGGCCGATGTGCCGGCAGTGCTCGCTGCGCTCAGCGACGGCTACGGTCGGTCCTTCACTCCCGACTGGTTCCAGTGGAAGCACCGGGAGAGCCCGTGGGGCCGCTCGCGCTGCTGGGTTGCCGACGACGCCGAAGGGCTGTTGGGTGCGGTGTTCGGCCTGCCGTGGCGGCTCGCCGACGACCGTGGCCCGGTGGCGTGCTCCCGGCTGGTCGATGGTGCCACCACGGTGCGCTCGCAGCGACGCGGCGTGTTCCGGGCGGTCGTGCAGGCCGAGCTCGGTGCTGCGGCATCGGCCCAGAGGGTCGGCCTGGTGATCGCCACGGCCACGCCGGAGGCGCGCGCCGCACACGTGAAGAACGGCGCCGCCGCGCTGGAGCCGGTACGGTCGTACTACCAGCCCGTGCGGTGGTCGCCGGCGAGGGTGCACACCGACCCTGAGGTCGTGCAATCGTGGCAGGCGCCCCCCGGCCCGAGGCTGGCCACCGCGTGGGATCCTGCCGCGCTGGCTTGGCGGCTCGACGCGCGTGGTGGGGTGCAGTACCAGGTGTCGCAACTGGCCCAGGCCGACGCGCCGCACGGTGTGGTGCACCGCACGGTGGGCGGTGTTGCACGCACGATCGTGGTGACTGCGGCGTGGGGAGACCCGCCCGCGGTGCGCCGGTTGCTGCGAGCCTTGGCATGGCAGTCGAAGGCGGTCGCGGTGCTCGCTCCTGCGGGCGCGGGTACCGGTCGTCCGGCCACTCGGATGGCGCTGCCCCGCGGCGAGTCGCTGCTCTGCGTGTGGGATCACCGCACCGATCCTCGGTCAGCCGCGACGACACGCGAAGCGTGGCAGCTCGACGGCCTTGACGTGGAAGGCGTGATGTGAGGCGATGAGTGCCCGTGTCGCAGTCGTGATCGTCACGTTTCGCCGGGTCGACGTGATGCTGCAGACCCTGGCGTGCGTGCTGCGGCAGACGACGCCTGTGGTTCGTGTCGTGGTGGTGGACAACGACGGTGGCAGCGATCAGCGAGTGCGGGCGGAAGCGACGGCTCTGTCGGACGGGGTGCACTACCTGGCACTGGCGGGGAACCTCGGCCCGGCGGCCGGCTTCGCGGCCGGCCTCGAGTGGTTGCTGGAGGCCGACGACCCCGATTGGGTGTGGTTGCTCGACGACGACAGCCCGCCGGCGCCCACCTCGTTGGCGTCGTGCCTCGTAGTTGCAGCGGAGGCCCAGGCGGCCGGCCTGCACGTGGGCGCCGTCGGCAATCGCGGCGGTCACTTCATCCGGGGCCTAGTTCGGCACGACCTGCGCCGCGTCGAGGGTGGATGGCAGCGGGCCGACTTCGTGCTCTCCGATGGGGCCATCGTCTCCAGCGTGGCGGTCGCCGCCGCCGGTGTGCCGCGCCGCGACCTGTTCATCATGTTCGAAGACATCGAGTTCACCTCTCGCATCCGGTTGGCCGGCTTTGACGTGCTGGTGCGGCCGACCGACGGGTCGACCTTCCTGCACATGGGTTCCACGGCCGACTGGCGTGGGTACTACCAGGCTCGGAACCACATCCGGGTGGCCCTCGACCTTCGGCAGTGGACGTGGCTGTGGGGTTGGGTCGCCCGCGAGACAGGCATCGGGCTGCATCTGCTCCGCGAGCGGCGGTTCGCCGGCTTGTGCTTCCGGTGGCGGGGCGCGCTCGACGGGTTGCTCGGGCGGATGGGAAAGCGCGTCGACCCAGCCGACCCGAGGCTGTGGAAGCGTCGGCCGCCGAAGGGGCCACGGTGAGCGGCGGAGGGGGACGAGTGACGGTGGTGGTGCCGTGCTACAACGCCGCTGCGTTCCTCGCCGACACCCTGCGCAGCTTCGACGAGCAGACGCTCGGTGGCTTCGAGGTGCTGTTCGTCGACGACGGCTCCACCGACGGAACGCTGGGCATGGTGACCGACTATGCCCGCGAGCGGCCGGGGACGCGTGTGCTGCACCGCCCCGACAACCGCGGGGTCTGCCGAACCCTCAACGAGGGCGTCGCCGCCGTCTCGACGGAGTTCACCGTCGTGTTCGCCGCAGACGACGTGATGCTGCCCAACCTGATGGCCGACGCGTTGGCGGCGATCGACCGCAGCTCCGAGCGCTGCGCCGCCGTCGCGTTCGCCCACTACGCGGGCACCGCCGAGGCCGAGATCCGGAGTGGGCCCGACGGATCGCCGGAGGTGCGTCGGCCGCCGGCCGGCGCAGACGGCTTGGAACCACCCGGCCTGCTGCCGCTGCAGCTGGTCGCGAACCACCTCGCCGGTGTCGCCCTGTTCCGCACCGATGTGCTGCGCGGGTTGGGCTACGACGAACGCTCGCACATCGAGGACTGGGACATGTGGTGCCGCATCGTTGCCGCGCACCCCATCGCCGTCGCCGACGAGCCGGTCTTCATCTACCGCGACTCGCCGATGTCGCTGGACAAGCGCTTGAAGCAGTCCGGGCAGCGATCGGTTGCGGGCGCTGCGGTGCGGGCGAAGTTCTGTGGCGACGGCGGCCCGATCGACGACGCCATCCTCCGGCGGACGAAGATGGAGCTGCACGTGTTGATCGCAGCCGGCCTGCGGCGCGAAGCCCGCACCGTGATGCGCCTCCTCGCCGAGGGTGGCCTGCGAGCCCGCTTCCCGGTGGAGCGCGCCGTGATGGCCGTGCCCACACCGGTCGTGCGTTGCCTGGCCAGGCTCGCTCAACGCGCCCGCCGGCTGCGAAGCCGGTGACAGCCGGCGAGGCGCAGCCCGGCCGCCATCCGGGCAGTGTGCCAAGATCTCCCCTCGTGACCGAAGAAGGCCGCATCGTGGCGAACGATCTGGCGGTGATCATCCCGGTGCACAACCGCCAGAGGCTGCTGGAGCGCGCCGTGGCCGGCGTGGTCGGGCAGCTCCAGGCCGGGGTGCACATCGTGGTGGTGGACGACGGCTCGCAACCGCCGGTCGATGCGGCGAGGATCGCCGGGCCGCAGGTGACGCTGGTGCGTGTGGAGCACGGGGGTGTCTCGAACGCCAGGAACGCCGGTGTCGCGGCGGTGCCCGACGCCCGCTGGGTGACGTTCCTCGACAGCGACGACGAGCCCATGTCGGGGTGGATCGACGAGATCATCGCCTCGCAGCGCTCCGGGGCCTCGATGTTCTCGTGCGCCGCCCGGTACGAGTGGGACGACGGCACTGTGGAGACGCCCGTTCCCGTGCCGCTGTGGTCGTCGCCTCCCGGCGCACCGCGGGCACAGTTCCTCGCCGGCACGTTCGCGGTGGCGAGCGCCGTCTTCCACGCCGCCGGTGGCTACCGCGCGGGGCTGCGCCACGGCGAGAACACCGATCTCGGCTGGCGGATCGCGTCGGTGCTGCAGGAACGGCGGGCTGCGTGCACCAGCACGGATCAGCCGCTGGTGCGCGTGCACTCGCGGCGGGTGCGCGCCGAGCCGGCCGTGCGCCTGGAGAGCGCGTTGATGGTGCTGGCCGACCCGCCCCCGATGCTGCTCGCGGATGCTCGCACGCTCGGCTCGTACCATGCGATCGCAGGCGACTCGGCGTGGCGGCTGGGCATGCGCCGAGCTGCCGTCCGCCACTTCGCGAACGCACTTCGGGCCGATCCACGCCAACCCCGCCACCTCGCCCGGCTGCTGCGCGCCCTCGTGAAGCGCGTGCCCCGATGACGCCGCGGTGGCCGGCATGAACATCACGGTGGTGATTCCTGCGTTGAACGCAGCGGGCACGCTGCCGGCACAGCTCGCAGCCCTGGGCCGGCAGATCGGCGCTGCCGCCTTCCACGTCGTGGTGGTGGACAACGGCTCGTCGGACGGCACTGCGGGCGTGGCCGAGCGCTTCGCCGCGCCGTTCTCGCTGAGCGTGGTGCACGAGCCTGTCCGAGGCATCAACTCCGCACGAAACGCGGGTGTCGCTGCGGCCGGCGAGGGTTTGGTGCTGCTGTGCGACGCCGATGACGAAGTGCATCCACAGTGGGTGGCCGCGATGGCCGCAGCGATCGCGCCCTTCACCTGGGTGGGCGGCAGGTTGGACTACGAGGCACTGAACAGCCCGGCGACGCGACAGGTCTGGGGAGCAGCGACGACCAGCACCTACAAGGAGCGAACACCCTTCGTCGACACGACCTACGGGTGCAACTGCGGGTTCTGGCGGTCGATGTGGTCGCAGCTCGGCGGCTTCGACACCAACATCAGCGGCACCGGCGGCGACGAGACGGAGTTCTTCATGCGCGCCCATGCCGCGGGGTATCGGCGCACGGACGTGCCCGACGCCGTGGTGTCGTACCGGCTGCGCCCGGGCCGGCGGGCGATGGTGCGGCAACGGTACCGGCAGGGGCGCAACCAGGTGCTGATGCGGCAGCTTCCCGGTGGGGCCTTGCTGCCCGGCGCGGAGACCGTGCGCGGGGCGCTGCGGGCGCTGGCCAAGTTGATCCTCGTCTCGCCGATGTACGCCGTGTCCCGCCGCGGGCGCTCCGCATGGGCCGCCGCAGTTGCTCGCAACGCCGGCAAGTTGGCCGGCCTGTGGAACGCCCGACGGAGCCGTGCACGACCAACACCGGTGTGACCCTCAGAGCCATGGACTGAGCCATGGACTGAGCCGCGTCTGAGCTGTTGATCGGGTTAGTCACCGGCGGGATGGATACCCGGTTCCGGATCACCATGGCCCGTACAGTGACTGCGGGTTCCCCTCCGCCCGTTGTGCCCATGACGCCACTCTCCACTCGCTCCATCCTCTCCCGGTTGCTCCATGGTCATCGCTCGCGCGTCGGCCTCATCGCGGGCACGTCGATGCTGGGCGGGTTGTCCGAAGCCGTGTTCCTGGTGGTCATCACCCGCGCCGCGTTCGCGATCACCGACGGCGACGACTCCGTTGGCATCCTCGCCAGCAGGCGCCTCTCGGTGAACCTGACGGTGGTGCTGGCGCTGGCACTGGTGCTGTTCCGAGTCTCGATGTCGGTCGCTGCCAACTGGCACTCGGCTGCGCTGAACGCCGACGTCGTCCGCGACCTGCGGCACAAGTTGGCCCACGGTTTCCTGCGTTCCACGTGGGCAGCTCAGCAATCGGCTCGGTCGGGCCACCTCCAGGAACTCGTCACGACGTACAGCGGTTCGGGTGCCGCGCTGCTGGGCAGCTTCTCCGCGGGTGTCGTTGCCGCGTTCAGCGTCGCGTCGCTGCTGGCCTTGGCCACGGCCGTCGACCCGATCGGCTCGCTCGTCGCGGTGGGGGCCCTCGGTGTGCTGGGCTTCACGCTGCGACCCTTGCGTCGCAAGGTGCAGGTGCACGCGCGCAAGGCCGCCAACGACGGCATGGGCCTGGCGTTGGCCACCAACGAGATCTCCGGCTTGGGAATGGTGGTGCACGTGTTCGATGTGCGCGATCAAGTGGAGGCGCGAGTCGATGCCCTCCTCGACGAGGGCATGCGGTCCGGCCGGCGGCTGGGCCTGGTGCGCGGGCTGGTCCCTGCGATCTACACGGGTCTCGCCTACCTCGCGCTGGTGGGGGCGATCGGGCTTGCCAGCGTGTGGGACACGGCCAGCCTCACCTCGTTGGGCGCGGTGATGCTGGTGATGCTGCGGTCCCTCAGCTACGGCCAGCAGCTGCAGACGGCGTACACAGGTGTCGCATCGTCCGTGCCGGCGGTTCGCGACGTGTTCGAGGAGATCGAGCGTTTCACGGACAACGAATTCGTCGATGACGGCGACCCCGTCGAGGTCGTGTGCCCGCTGCGCCTCGAGCACGTCTCGTTCCACTACACAGACGGTCAGCCCGTGCTCGCCGGTGTGTCGGCCGAGATCCACGCCAACGAATTGGTGGGTGTGGTGGGGCCGTCGGGTAGCGGTAAGTCCACCCTCGTGCAGCTGCTGCTCGGCTTGCGCGTACCCACCGAAGGGCGGGTGTTGGCATCCGGGCGCGAGATCCACAGCCTGCGCCACGCCGACTGGGCCCGCAAGGTGACGTTCGTGCCGCAGAGCCCTGCCCTCGTGCACGGCACCATCGCCGAGAACGTGCGCTTCTACCGCGACGGCTTCAGCGACGCCGACGTGCAGCGCGCCCTGCAACTGGCAGGCTTGCTCGACGAGGTGACTGCGTTCCCCGACGGCCTGCGGCACCAGGTGGGCGATCGCGGCGGCAACCTCAGCGGCGGCCAGCAGCAACGCCTGTGCATCGCCCGCGCGTTGGTGACGCAGCCCGAACTGCTGATCCTCGACGAGCCCACCAGCGCGCTCGACGCCCGGTCCGAACAGTTGGTCCGCGACACCCTCAACACGCTCCGCCAGCGCATGACCGTCGTCGTCATCGCTCACCGCCTGTCCACGCTGGACGAATGCGACCGCATCATGATCATTCAGGACGGCACCATCTCCGCCTTCGACACGCCCGACCGGCTGCGCGAGTCGTCGAACTTCTATGCCGAGGCGATCCGCCTCTCCGGCATCGCCTGAACGGGCCGCTGCGCCGGCCAGACGGGCCGAATCGCTGCTCAGTGCACCTTGCGGTCGAGGTCGGCCCAGTACGGCTCGCGCAGCTTGAACTTCTGCAGCTTGCCGGTGGCCGTGCGAGCCAGCGAGTCGCGGAACTCCACGACCTTCGGGCACTTGTAGTGCGCGAGCTTGGTGCGGGTGTAGGCGATCACGTCGGCCTCGGTGATCGTCGAGCCCGGCGAGGCGACCACCAGCGCGAGCACCATCTCGCCCCACTTCTCGTCCGGCACCCCGATCACGGCCACCTCGGCCACCTCGGGGTGGCTGAACACGGCGTCTTCCACCTCGATGCTGCTGACGTTCTCGCCGCCGGTGATGATCACATCCTTCTTGCGGTCGCTGATCGTCACGTACCAGTCGTCGTCGACGATGCCGCCGTCGCCGGTGTGGAACCACTGCGGCCCATCGGGGTCGTCGGTGGCCGCGTGCACTGCCTCGGCAGTCGCTGCTGGCTGTGCCCAGTAGCCGCCCATGATGTGGTTGCCGCGGGCGAGGATCTCGCCGTCGGGCGAGATGCGCACCTCGATGCCCAGGGCTGGTGCGCCGGCACGGCTGAGCTTCATGGCGCGGTCGGCGGGGGAGAGCTCGTCGTACTCCGCTCGCATGCGGTTCATCGTGACCAACGGCGTGGTCTCGGTGAGCCCGTAGATCTGGATGAACTCCCAGCCCAGTTCGGTCTCGACGCGCTCGATCGTCTTCGTGGGCGGGGGAGCGCCGGCACACACGATGCGCACCTGGCCACGCCCGGGAATGGGGCCGTCCCAGTGCGTCGCGGCGTCGAGGACGGCGTTGGCGACTGCTGGCGCTGCGCACATCACCGTCACGCCGTGCTGCTGCACCCGGCGCAGGATCTCCGTGCCGTCGATCTTGCGGATGATGATGTGCTGCGCACCCATTCCGGTGACGGCGTAGAGCACGCCCCACCCGTTGCAGTGGAACTGAGGCAGGGTGTGCAGGTACACGTCGCGGTCGTTGATGCCCAGGTGCCAGCCGAACGTGGTGGCGTTCAGCCAGATGTTGCGGTGGGTCAGCTGCACGCCCTTGGGTCTGGCCGTCGTGCCGCTGGTGTAGTTGATGGTGGCGGTGGCATCTTCGTCGTACACCCATGGCTTCGGTGGGGCGTGGTCTGCGGGAGCATCGCTGCCGCTGCCGATGACGAACTTGTGCTCGCACTGCACCTCGGCCAGCGCTTCCTCCAGCTCGGGGTCGACCATCAGTACACGCGCACCGCAGTGCGCCACGATGTACTTCACCTCTTCGGCCACCAGCCGGAAGTTGATCGGTACCAGCACGCGGCCGGAGCCGCTGACACCGAACAGCGCCGTCAGCAGCCGTGCGGAGTTCTGGCTGACGATGGCTACCCGCTCGCCCACCTCGATGCCCAGCGCGTCCAGCGCAGCTGCCTGAGCGCGCGCTCTCGCCGCCATCTCCGCGTACGTGCACGAGCCCCACGACTCGGCGGGCTGGTCCGGCTCGTCGACCACGGCGATGCGGTGCGGGTAGACCTGCTCTGCACGGCGGAGGAAGTCGTTGACGGTGAGTGCGACCTTCATGTGGTCATTGTTGCCCACACGCGCAAGCCGCTGCGCAGTCAGCGCGACTCATCGCCCTCCCGCGACGGCGATGCCGGTATAGCGTCGCGACGACGCACCTGCCCGCGGTTCGTCTGCGTATGACCACGGAGCCCGACATCCACCCTCAACCGCCCAGCCTCAGCAGCGTGCTCTCACACGCGACCGCGCAGTGGGCGCTCGCGGGTGCGGAGGCCGTGGTGCACGTGCCGGCGTTCGCCGCCACCCACGTGCTCGACGCCACGGCCACCGTGCTGTGGCAGTGCCTCGACGGCGAGAGCCCGTTGCAGCTGGTCTTCGCCGACATCGCCGCGGCGTTCGATGTGCCGCTGCAACGGGTGGCATCCGACTGCTTGCCGGTGCTGGGCACCTGGCTGCAGGCAGGCCTGGCCGTGCAGGTGCCGGCCGCGCCACCGATGGTGACGCCCACGCCTGTGCCCACGCTCACGCCTGTGCCCAAGCCACCGTCCGGGAGCGGCCGTGCGTGGCGACGATTGGTCGACCCGCCCAACACTTGAGGCGGTTGCGCGCGGCCCGTGTGGCCGCACACGTTCACCATTGCCGTCGACGACACGCTGATCGCAGTGGGCACCGACGACGACGAACTGATGGAAGTGCTCGAGCCGTGGGTGACCGACGGCGACACCGACAACGACACCGACAACGGCAGCAACAACGGCAGCAACAACGGCAGCCTCACCACCAGCACCGACACCCGCTTCGGCCCGAGCACCCCAGCGCCGCAGATCGACTTCGGGCTCGAGCTGCACCCGGCGCGCCCCGAAGCGCGCGGTGCGCGACGCGAGTTGCCCACGTTCCGCCACGGCACGCGAGTGGTGGGGCGCGCAGCCGACATCGCCGCGCTGCGCGACGGCCTGCTGCGCACGCTCGGCTCGCTCACCTCGCCCACGCTGCCGGGGTGCATCCGCATCAGCGGCGTGCCGCTGCTGCGCGACGGCGGCGTCGAGCTGGCCCAACCAGAGGCGGTCGACCGGGTATCGCACCGGTGGCTGCTGCACAGGGGTCTGACCCCGCTCTACGTACCCAGCGTGCTGATCGACCCGCACGACCTGACCGTGCGCATCGAGGCCCCGCTGGGGGCCGGCGAGGCGCCGGTGATGGCGCCGCTGCGCCGGTGGTGGGCCGCTCTCCCTGCAGCAGAACTGCCACGCGGGCAGCTGAGCGTCGGCCAGATGGCGGCGCACACCGCCCACCGGCTGGCGCCGGCGCTGCTGCACGACGAGGCCACGCACCTCGCCGGGCCCAGCAGGGACGCGCTCGCCGGGCTGGTGGCGCTGATCCAGCAACTACCGCCTGCAGCGGGCGGGCCGGGCTCGTGAACCTCACCGACCGCGGCACCGACCGCGGCACCGACGGCGGCGCCTACCGCCGCTCGCCGCGGGCGATCTGGCGTGCGTCGGCCAACCTGCTGGTGGCCGCCGTGCCCCCGGCGGCGCCCACCCGAATCGTCGGTTCGGCGGCGATGGTGTGGAACCACTTGGCCGCACCGGTCGGCATCGACGAACTGGTCGCGGAGCTGGCCGCCGTCAGCGGATCCTCCGCGGCGGCCATCCGGGCCGATGTCGAGTCGTTGCTCGCTGCCCTGGTGCCGCTGGGTCTGGTGGAGGTGCAAGCGTGACGGCCTCTCTCACCGCGGCGGTTGCCGCGCGCCTGGCGACGCTGGGCCTGGGCGACTGGGGGCCAGCACTCGCCTTGGCCCCCACCGAGGTCGCCCAGGTGCTGTCCGCCGCTGCCCACGAGGGGTTGGTGTGCCTGCTCGGCGCCGCCCTCGACGGGGGGCTGGTGCACGTCGACACAGCCTCTGCCTCCCAAGTGGAGGCTGCGTGGGCGGAAGCGATGGCGCGGGTGGTGCAGCTGGACGGCCTGCTGCTGGAGGTGCATGCGTGCCTGACTGCGGCCGGCATCGACACCAGGGTGCTGAAGGGCGTGGCCATCGCCACGCTCGACGAACCCGACGCCGCATGGCGCTCGTACAACGACATCGACGTGCTGGTGCCCGCCACCCGCTTGCTGGACGCCGCTGATGCGCTGGCCGTCCGGGGCATGCGGCCCGCTGCCGCCCCGGTGGGCCGCCGGTGGGCCGCCCGCCACGCCAAGAGCCTGACGCTGACCCACCCGTCGGGCGCCCAGGTCGATCTGCACCGCATGCTCGCGGCGGGGGTGTTCGGTGCACGGCTGCGGAACGATTGCCTCTTCGAACGCGGGCGCGAGTTCTCCGTCGGGGGCAGGGTGATGACCGCGCTGGCCGACCAGCACCGCTTCCTCCATGCGTGCTACCACGCCGCCCTGGGCGGCACTCGTGGCACTCGCCACCAGCGCGACGTCCTGCTGTTGGCGCAGGCCGTCGGGCCCGACGCGGTCGAGCCGCTGTGGCCCGAGGGTTGGTCGCCCGCCGTGGTGGCGGCAGCCCTGCGTTGGGCTGGTGGTGGTGACGCGACGCTGCCGCCCGCATGGGACGAGTGGCTGCGCAGCGTGTGCATCGACCCCGCCGACGCAGCCCTGCTGAACTCGTACGGCGGGTCATACCGCGAGCTGGCGATGGCGGAGTGGCGTGCGACGAAGGGCCTCCTGCCCAGGGTGCGGTTCGCCGCCGCGTTGGTGTGGCCGTCGTCGGAGAACCTTCGTGCCCGTGGTCGGAGCCGCTGGGGGAACCTGCGGAGCCTCGCCGGTGCCGGCCGCACGCTGGGCACCCGACGGCGAAGGTCGCCATGATCACCTCTCACCCGGCCGGCGGCCGAGCACCCCAGCAGGCCGCCCACGTGTGCGCTGCCTTCCTGGACGACGAAGTGGTGCTGTACGACGTGCACCGAGCTCGGCCGCTGCTGCTGAACGCAACTGCGGCGGCCGTGTGGGCCGCGATCGACGGAGCGCGCACCGCCGATGCGATCGCCGCCGACCTGGCCCAACGGTTCGAGGCCGACCCGCGTCACGTGCGTGACGACGTTGCCGCAACCCTGCTCCAGTTCGCCGAGCTCGGCCTTCTCGCGTAGTGAGCGCGCCGCTCTCCGTGGTGAATTCTCAATGCTGTCCACGATTCGACCGATACGTCTCTGTAGACTTTGCCGTCGCAACCGTTGGGTCGCGGCGGCGCGAGGATCGGACGGGAGGTCGAAGTGGGTAAACGCGTGGGCCCCGCCTCTCGTCCGCGCACGTCGGTCCTCGCGGTGCTGGCCGTGTTCGCGTCCGCCCTCGGGTGGTCCACCCTGCATTCCGCTACCCCGGCCGGCGCCGCCGGCGAGACGATCATCAGCACGTTCTACGTGCCGCTCTTCGAAGACAACGCCCGGGCCGCGCTGTTCGCCGTCAACGGCGGCACCGGCACCCAGCTGTCGTCCACCACCTCGGTCACCGTCGGTGCCGAGGACGCGATCATCTACTACGACAACTGGGAAGACGGCTACGAGGCCGCCGCGAACGTGCGCACCCAATCGACGACCTCGGTGTTCGGCGACGGCGACACCGCCAATGGCAACGCGGCCACGTACTGCGTGCCTGCTCGTTGCGCCGGCGACAACCTGCCCGTGGGCGCGGTCCTGCGCCTGAACAACTCCGCCACGGTCGTGCCCGGCGCCATCAACACGCCGCGCAGCGCGGCCACCGTCGTCTTCGACGGACGCGACAAGATCTCCTCCACCGACGGCCTCGCCGTCACTCACGCCTCATGGCCGACGGCCATCGACGCACTGCACAGCGAGATGGCTGCCGCCTTCGACACCTCTCGCTGGGGTGTCAGCTTCTCCGCCCCAGTGGGCGTCAACACGCCGGCCCAGGGCGCCGGCACGGCCAGCTTCAGCTACACCGGCATCGAGGTGATGGCCCGCGAGGCCGGTACGCAGGTGTACATCGACACCAACAACAACGGCGTCTACACCGACGCCGGGGATGTGAACGGCACCACCATCGGCGAGGGCCAGACGGTCTACGTCAACGGCAACGTGCGCGAGGGCGCCAAGGTGGTCACCACCAAGGCCGCACAGGTCTTCATGATGACCGGTGTGATCGGCTCGAACTACGAGAACCGCTCGTTCCAGGTGTTCCCCACCGAAGGCCTCGTCAACGACTACGTGGCGCCGGCGTCCTCGGCACGCGCCAGCGGCACCCTCTACGCGACGGTGCTGTACCTGTTCAACCCACAGACCTCGGCCATCACCGTCAACGTGCAGACACCGTCGGGGACGACGGCCTACAGCATCCCCGCCGGGCAGACCCTGAACCCGGCCCCGGTGCTGGCCAACGGCGAAGGCGCGCGGGTCACCTCCGCCGCCACGTTCGCGGCCGTGGCCGGCATCGGCACGCGAGAGGTCGCCGGCAACTCCCTGAACTACGACTGGGGCTACAGCCTGCTGCCGGCGCGCGTCATCACCGACTCGCTGGTGGTCGGGTGGGCACCCGGCTCGCAGAACCTGTCGGTGTCGAACTACGACCCGGTGTGGGTGGTCACCCTCGCTCCCACCACCCTGTTCGTCGACTTCGACGCCGACCCCACCACGGGCGCCAACACCGACCCGAACGGCAGCCGCTACGACACAGCGATCACCGTCGTGACCGCGCTGTCGCAGCTGCGCATCACCGACACCACTGACAACGACATGACCGGTGCCCACATCTACACGGTCGATGGCGTGGGCGTGGCCGCGGCCTACGGCGAAGACCCCAACGGCACGCCGGTCGCCTTCCCGGGCATCGACCTCGGCACCACGCTGTTCCCGTCGTGTGGCGCACTGTGCGTGCGCAAGCTGGCCACCATCTCCGTCGACGTCGACGGCGACGGACTGATCGACCCGGGCGACACGCTGCTCTGGTCGGTGGAGGCCACCAACACCGACTACTACACGCTGATCAACCCGGTGCTGTTCGACACCCTGCCCAGCGGCCTGGAGTACGTGCCCGGCTCCACCAGCGTGATCATCGACACCGATCCGCCGGTGGCCGTGGCCGACGACGTCGTTCCGCCCGCTGCCACCCTGTTCCCGTACGACGGGCCCGGCCGGCAGATCTCCGCCAACATCCCGGTCGGCGGCGTCGTCGCCGCCACCTTCCAGACGGTGGTCGACCCCTCGTTCGCCGGCACCGCCGCCATCTGCAACCGGGCCATCGTCATCAGCCAGCGCGAGACGCTGCTCACCCCCGCCAACGGCGCCGACACCGGCTGCGTGCCGGTCGACGGCCTGCGCATCACCAAGACCTCCAGCTCCGGCGGCAACCCGGTGCTGCCCGGCCAGGCGCTCAGCTACACGATGACAGTCACCAACGCTTCGTCGGCGACGCTCACCGGCCTCGCCGTGACCGACCCGCTGCCCGCCGGCCTCACGTGGGTCGACACGGCGGTCACCCGGCCGGCGCTCGCGGTCAGCAGCACCACCGTCGCCGACGACTTCCAGAGCGCCGGTGTGTACACCGGCAGCAGCGGTACCACCGCCTGGTCGGGCGCTTCCTGGGCCGAGACCGACGACGGTGGCGGCGGTGCGACGGGCGGCCTCATCCGGAAGGTCACCGACCTCGGCGACCTCAGCATCGGCTTCCTGGCCACCACGCCCAGCGGCAACCAGCTGCAGCGCACAGCGGGCGACCTGTCCACTTCTGGCAGCGTCACGCTCAGCGTCGACACCCGCTGCGCCAGCATGGAGAGCGGCGACTCGGTCGTGCTGGAGATCCGGCCCATCGGCTCGGGCGGCTGGACGAACCTCGACACGTTCAACACCTGCGACGACGCCGCGTACCAGGCCAACTCGTACACCCTCACCAGCGGTCAGTGGGGCACCAACACGCAGGTTCGGTTCCGGGTCACCGACTCGTTCAGCAGTGGTGGCGGCGATGCGTTCTACTTCGACAACGTCGTCTTCACCGCCTCCACCACGAGCCGGGTGGTGTCCACCGTGCCGGGGGCAGCACCGCCCGCTCTGGTGACCCTCACCGACCTGCTGGCCGGCGAGTCGGCCACCATCGTGGTGAACACCACCGTGAACAGCCCCTACACCGCCACCGACGAGGTCACCAACATCGCGACGGTGCGCACCGGCAACCAGGTCGCCAAGGCCACGGTCGTCGACTGCGTGCGCTGCTTCGACTTCAGCGACGACCCGGGCACGTTCAACGGCAGCGGCGGGCTCGACCCCGGCCGTGCCCGCGCCACATCTCCGCGAACGTTCATCGCCGACACGTTCCAGAGCATCGGTTACTCCGGTTCCACCGGTACCGCCAGCTGGTCCGCCGCCTCCTGGACGGAAGCCGACACCGGCGGCGCCGGGCCGGCCGCGGGCCTGGTGCAGAACGTGATCGACGCGTCCACCCGGGCCATCCGCATCGGCAGCGCCAGTGTCACCGCCGGCACCACCACCACGCTTTCGCGCGTCATCGGCGACCTGTCGTCGTACACGTCGGTCTACCTCGCGTTCGAGTACCGCTGCAGCAACCTGGCTGTCGGCGACGTCGTGGAACTGCAGGTGCGGCCCACCGGCGCCGCGGCGTGGGCCACCCTGCAGACGTTCACCTCGTGCAACCACCCCACGATCTACTCCAGCCAAGACCTCACCCTCGCCGGTGCCGACTACGGCACGGCCACCGAGATCCGCCTCAGCGTCACCTCGGCGCTGGAGGCCAACGAGTTCTTCTTCTTCGACGACGTGCAGATCCGTGCCATCGCCGACGGCGCCACCATCGGCCCGCGGCTGGGCACAGCCTTCGACCGTGAGGTGCAGGGCACCGGCGGTGCGTCGCCGTTCCCGGTCACCGCACCCGCAGCGCCCACCGGCGACGACCTCTCCGGCGTCGACGACGAGGATGGCGTGGTCGTGCCCGCGGTCGACGTGAACACGCTCGACGTGCCCATCACCGTCACCGACGCCACGGGCGGTGTCAGCTACGTGAACGGCTGGTTCGACTGGAGCAACGACGGCACCTTCCAGGTGGCCGAGTCGCTGTTCGCGGCCGGTACGTTCGCGTCGGCCACCGGTGGCCTCACCGTGGTCAGCGGCACGGGCCAGGTGCCCGGCCCGGGCACGTACACGGTCACCATCAACGTGCCCGACCTCGAGGCCAACGGCTCGGGCTACGCGATCGGCAACACGCTCTACAGCCGCTTCCGCGTCGCCACCGAGCTCAGCGGCGTCGGCATTGCCACTGCCGCCTCGTCCGATGGCGAGGTGGAGGACTACAGCACCACGCTGAACACGCTGCCGGTCAGCATCTCGTTCGTGGGCTCCCGGCGCACTGGGGGCAAGGTGACGGTCGATTGGCGCACCGCGCAGGAGGTCGACAACCTGGGGTTCAACCTGTACGCGGCGGCCACCGACGGCACGCTCACGAAGCTCAACGACGAGCTCGTGCTCACCCAGGCACCGACCTCCATCGAGGCCCACGACTACTCGCTCACCGTGGCCACCACCGCCGGCACCTTCTGGATCGAAGACATCTCGCTCGACGGCGCCACCGACCTGCACGGCCCCTACGCCGTCGGCCAGCGGATCGGCGACCCGGCGCCGCCGCAGCAGATCGACTGGGCACCCGCGCGCGAGCAGGTGGCGCGGTCGGCGGCGGCCTCCCGGCGGGCCGAGCTGCGCCGGGCCCGAGCCGAGTCCGCCCGTCGCGTCGCCTCACCCGCTGCCGCTGCCGTCGGCCCGGTTGCCCGTCTGGAGGTGACGGAGGCCGGCGTGCAGGAGGTGACCTACGAGCAGCTGCTCGC
>JAUSLQ010000138.1 GCA_030645675.1 Actinomycetota bacterium
GCTTCATCATGTCACCCTGCACCTTCACCTTGCCGGCCATGAAGGCCTGCATGCCGGCAGCCTGGTCCTGCTCGACGAAGATCTTGCGGGCGGTGTCCCAGTCGGTGGAGATGGTGAGATCCGGTGCCTCGAGTGCGCCCAGGTCCATCACCACCTCGCCCGAGGAGGTGTCGAGGAACAGGCTGATCGGCTCCGCGGTGAACGGGGCATCGCTGATCACCTGGTTCATGCGGATGCTGGTGGTGACCTTCGTGGCCTGATCGGCGTACTTCTCGCGGATGGCCTTGGCAGCGACCAGCCATTCGTCGGACAGGAAGGGGAATGACATGTCGTGGGCTCCTCGTTGAACGGTGACGGGGCGGAACTTACTCGTTACCAGCAGGCGGTGTGCTGCCGGGTTCCGGGTAGCCGGGTTCTGGGTAGCCGGGTTCTGGGTAGCCGGGCTCGCTGCCCGCCGTGTGCCGGTAGGCCAGACGCACTGCCAGTGCCTGGCGGATCTGCGGGCCGGCGTCTTCGGCGAACTCGTCGCGGTAGGTGGCATCCGTGCCCAGCACGACCGTGAAGTACATGCCGCTGAACGCCCCCAGGAACCCCGACACGCGCAGCAGCGGCTCGGTGAGCACCAGCGTGCGGCCGCCCACCCGCCAGTGGGCCAGCACATGCACGTCGGCCAACTGGGTCCAGGAGGCGGTGGTGGCCTCGGGGATGGCCAGCAGGCCGAACAGCATGAAGAACAGGGCCAGCACAGCGGCCACGAACGTGATGAGGATCGCCTGGCTGAACACGCTGACCAGGCCGATGTTCAACCGCTGGCGGGCCGACAGCGGGATCTCCATCGGGTTGCCGTGGTGGGGGAGGGCGGAACCGGCGGCCGGGGTGCCGTCGACCAGCGTGGCGACCTCGGCCCAGTCGTCGAAGTTGTTCACGGTGGCGATCGCGGCCGGCACCCGCGACAGCACGAACGCGCTGCCCATCAGGAAGAACAGGCCCAGCGTCACCAGGTACACAGGGCCGTCGAGGGTGCCCGCCACCTGCCACACCTCGGCGTTGATGAACAGGAAGGTGGTGAACAGCAGCAGCAAGGGCAGCGCCCGGGTGAGCATGCGGCCCACCGACCCGATGCGCGAGAACGTCTGCTGCGCGGCCCAGCCCACCAGCGGGAACACGCCGTAGCTGGTGATCGCATACACGATGGCGAGCACCAGCAGGCCCTCCACCAGGGCTTGCACTGCGTCGTTCCATTGGCCGAACACCGCGGACGGGATGGCCGGGCCGATGACGAACGCGGCCAGCTCGGGCACACCCAGCTCGCTGGGCCGCGACAGCGCCGGCCGGTGGCGCAGGCGGTTGGTCAGCATCCAGGTGGCGAACAGCAAAGCCAGCACGACCGCGGCGGCCGCTACGTTCCGGGCCAGGGACCAGTCGCGCAGATCCAGCCCGTGCAAACCACCGGCGACGTACGCGACCAGCAGCACCAGCGCTGCCCGGCTCCACACGTCGGGGCCGGTGCCGTAGGGCTCGATGAAGTGGGGCAGCCCGCGGCGGATGAACCACTGCTCCATCTCGTTGCGCCGTGAGTGCATCGGTGCGGAGTGTACGAAATCGCGGCACACCCCTCGGGGAGTGTGTCGCATGGCCGGTGAACAGAACGTTCAATCCAGTTCGCTCGCGGGGTTCTGTCCGGTAACGATGTCGCCATGGCACGCATCCTCGTCACCGAAGAGATCGCCGAAGGGGGCCTCGACCGGCTCCGCGCGGCCGGGCACGAGGTCGTGGTACAACTCGATCTCTCCCAACTGCTGCAGGCGGTGCAGGGCGCGCATGCCCTGATCATCCGCTCGGCCACCCAGGTCACCGCCGAGGTGTTGGAAGCCGGCAGCGACCTGCTGGTGGTGGGCCGGGCCGGCATCGGCCTCGACAACGTCGACGTACCCGAGGCCACCCGCCGCGGTGTGATGGTGGTCAACGCCCCGCAGAGCAACATCATCTCCGCCGCCGAGCACACGATGGCGCTGCTGCTGGCCCAGGCCCGCAACGTGCCGCAGGCCCATGCCGCGCTCGTCGCCGGCCGGTGGGAGCGCAGCCGCTGGGAAGGCGTGGAGCTGGCCGACAAGACGCTGGCCGTCATCGGCCTCGGCCGCATCGGCAAGCTGGTGGCCGACCGGGCGAAGGCGTTCGGCATGCGGCTGGTGGCGTACGACCCGTTCGTGTCCGCCGAACGAGCCCGGCTGTTGGGTGTGGAGTTGATGGCACTCGATCAGGCCGTGGCCGAGGCCGACTTCCTGACGGTGCACCTGCCGAAGACCAAGGAGACCACCGGGCTGATCAACCGCGACCTGCTGCTGAAGGCGAAGCCCTCACTGCGCGTGATCAACGTCGCCCGCGGTGGCATCGTCGACGAGCAGGCGCTGGCCGACTGTGTGCGCGACGGCATCATCGCCGGTGCGGCCATCGACGTCTTCGTCACCGAGCCCACCACCTCGTCGCCGTTGTTCGAGCAGCCGTCCATCGTCGTCACGCCGCACCTGGGTGCCAGCACCCGCGAGGCGCAGGACAAGGCCGGCGACACCATCGCCGACATGGTGCAGCTGGCGCTGGCCGGCGACTTCGTGCCGTTCGCGGTCAACGTCGATGCCGCCGAGGCGAACGAGACGCTGCGTCCGTTCCTGCCACTGGCGGAACGCCTCGGCCGCCTGTTCGCGTCGCTGGTGGGCGGCTCGCCCGACAGCCTGGAGGTGTGCACCGAGGGCGACATCGCCGGCTACGACACCCGCATCATCAGCCTGGCCGCGCTGAAGGGCTTCTTCGGTGCCATCAGCGATGAAGCGGTCACCTATGTGAACGCGCCGCAGCTGGCCAAGGACCACGGCATCGAGCTGCGCGAGAACAAGAGCGGCACCTCGCCCGACTTCGTGAACCTGCTCACCCTGCGCGGCGGCGGGCACAGCCTGTCGGGCACGCTGGTGGGCCGGCGCAGCGAGCAACGCATCGTCGAGATCGACGAGCACCACTTCGACGTCCCGCCAGCCGAGCACATGCTGGTGGTGAAGAACGACGACCGCCCGGGTGTGATCGGCACCGTCGGCACCATGCTCGGCATGGCGGCCATCAACATCGCCGACATGGACGTCGGTCGAGCCGCCACCCCCGGCACCGCCGTCATGCTGATCGCCACCACGGCGATCGTGCCCGACGCGGTGATGAACGAGCTACGCGCCGCCCCCGGCATCAGCTCCGCCATCCAGCTGGCCGGCTGAGCTCTCCTTCGGCCCGGCAATCGGGCTCTCGACCAGGGCGCCCGCGGCCGCGCGGCGCGCTTGCAGCCAGGCGCGGCCCGGCACGAACCACGAACCGGCGAACAGCAGCACCATCAGCACGATCCACGGTGCGTCGCCGGTGTGCGAGTACCACGTGCGCATCGAGTGCAGCTCGATCGTGCGCGTGATCACTTCCTGCTCGCTCACCGAGGTGCGCTGGTACACGTCGCCCTCGGGCGAGATGAACGCGGTGAAGCCGGTGGGGGAGGCCTGGACCACCCACCGGTTCTGCTCGATGGCCCGCAACCGCGACGACGCGACCTGCTGGGTCTGCAGCACCGTCCAGGTGTAGCTGCTGCCGTTGGTGGGATTGATGATGAACTGGCCGCCGGCCTCCACGCCTTCGTTGGCGCGGCCGCCGAAGAACACCTCCCACGAGATGACGGTGGACATGCGCGTGCCGTCGGGCAGCGTCAGCACGGCAGGGCCGGTGCCGGCGACGGCGTCGCGCGGCACCAGGTCGGTGGGGGCGCCCAGTGCGTGCAGCAGGCCACGCAGCGGCATGTACTCGCCGAACGGCACCCGCCGCACCTTCTCGTACCGGCTGTACACCTCGCCTTCGGGGGTGACGACCACCTGCGCATTGATGAACTGCGTGCCGTCGGCGGTGTCTTCGGTGACGCCCACAGCCAGCGGGGCGCCGATGCGAGCGGCCTCGGCCGCCACCAGGCCCAGCTCGCGGCTGCCCTCGAACTCCAGCACGTCGATCACGTTCTCCGGCCACACCACCAGGTCGACCGACCCGGGCTCGATGGTGGCCGTTGCCGCCAGGTGGCGTTGCAGCACATCCTCGGCCGACGTGTCGGTGGCGTGGGTGCCCTGCGGGCCTCCGCCCTGCACGGCGGCAACCCGCAGGCTGCGGTGGTTGGCGGCCGCCCCGCCGTCGGCCAGCGGCGCGAGCACCAGCAGCACCACCAGCGCGGCGAGGAAGCCGGTGACTCCGTGCCATTCGCCCCGCGAGGTGACGCCACGCTTGCGCACCATCGCCGGCACCACTGGCGACGGCCCAGCGAGGGCGAACCCCACCTGGAAGACGAACCATGTCAGCAGCACCACGCCGCCCACCCGGACCACGTCGGCGAACGGGCCGGCGGCCTGGCCGATGGGCAGGCTGGCCAGGGGCACGCCACCGAACGGGAAGCTGAACCGCAACGCCTCGACCAGCGTGTGCGCGGCCGGGCGGCCGACGACCCGCCACGGGCCGCGGGGTGCGACCAATGCTGCCAGCGCGTGGAGGCAGGCGAACATGATCGCGGCGATGATGTAGCCGGGGATGGTGAGGAACCACATCCAGCACATGCCGGGGAACAGCCAGGCGGCGCCGAACAGCCAGCCACGAGCCAGCCGCTGGCGGCGGGTGGATGCGGCGTGGGCCGCAGTCTCGTACAGTGCGATACCGAAGAACGCGAGCGGCCAGATGCCCCACGGCGGCAGCGCGGCGGCCACCATCAGGCCGCCGAGCACGGCGTACAGCGAGTGTTTCGAGGGGAGCGAGGGTCGGCGTGGCACTGCCGCACGACGCTATCGCTGGCGGCGGCGACCGCAGGGCTTCGCCGTGGGCGGTACCGGCTTACGCGACCAGCGCCAGGTGCACGATGATTCGCTCCTTGGTGGAGCCCACCGGATGGCACGCGAACAGGGTGGCGGTGTACGCCGGTGTCTGGTCGATGACCCAGATCGCGTCGGGCGTGACGATCTCCACCGAGGTCACCTTGTAGACGAAGCGGCCTTCGGCGGTGGTGAAGATCACCTCGTCGCCGGCGACCAACTGGTCGACATAGCGGAACGGTCGGTCCTTGCTGGTGCGGTGGCCGCCGATGACCACGTTGCCGACATGACCCGGCATGGCGGTGCCCGGCCAGTGCCCTGGGCCCTTGTCGAGCGTGGTGAGGGTGACACCCTCCAGCAGCGGGCGCACCACGTCGAGCGCGGGGATCTCGATGGTGCCCAGCTCGTTGTGCGGCTCGGCCGCTCGCGGCTCGGGCGGCGGCTGCGGCACGGGTAGCGCCGCAGTGGTGGTGCTGGCTGCGATGGTGCTGCTGGTGGACGTGGTGGTGGACGGTTTGGTAGTGGTGGTTGCCGGCCGGGTGGTGGTGGGTGCCGGTTTCGCGGTCGTGGTGGAGGCCCCCGCCGCGGTGGTGACCGCCGCGGTGGAGGAATCGTCGCTGCAGGCGGCCAGCAGCGCACACGCAGCAACCAGCGCGGCGGCCAGGCGCCGAGCGGCGGGCAGGGCGGTGGAAGGGGATGCGGTTCGGGAACGCATGGTGGTCAGTCTGCCACCCCGCGGAGGCGAGCGGTGATCGTCGTAGCGGCTGCCTGACCTGAGCGGATGCATGCCGGCACGCCGGCGCCGCGGTACCCCGCGCCGGCCAGTGCGATGCCCGCGGGCAGCGCGTGCTCGATGCGCTCGACCCGAGCGGCGTGGTGGGGGCGGTACTGGGGAAAGGCGCCCTGCCAGCGGCTGATGCGTGTGTGCCGCGGCTGCAGGGTCAGGCCCAGGTGACGGCCCACCTCGTCGAGCGTCGCGGCCAGCAACTGCTCGTCGCTGAGGTGCAGCACCGGCAGCCCGTCGCGCCCCAACGACACGCGCAGCACCACGGCATCGGGCAGCGCCCAGTGAGGCCACTTCTGCGAGCCGAACGAGCCGGCCGTCACCATCCGCTGCATGGGTTTCGGTACCAGGTAGCCGCTCATGCCCAGCAGGCGATCTGGCCAGTCGGCGGCGTCGAGGGCCAGCGTCACCATCGCGACGTCGGCGGAGGGGATGGCGGCCAACAGCTCTGCAGCGGTGGGCGCGACGCCGGCGAGCAGCCGGGATGCAGCACCGGTGGGGCAGGCCAGCACGACGGCGGCGAACGGCTCGTCGTTCACCCGCCAGCCGGGTCCGTCGGCCTGCAGTGAGGCCACCTGCGCCCGTGTGCGCAGCTCGCCACCGGCGGCACGAACCGCCTGGGCGACGGTGAGCGCCAGGGCCCCCATGCCGCCCGTGGGCGCGTAGAACACCGGGCCGGCCGCCGCGCCCGGCTTGGGCATCTTGCGCGCGGCGAGCAGCACGCTGCGGCCCTTGCCCGCGAGATCGGCGATCTGCGGCACCGCCGCCAGGCTGAAGTGGTCGGTGTCGGCGGCGTAGATGCTGCCCACCAGCGGGTCGACCAGGCGCAGGTGCACTTCGTTGCCGAAGCGGGCGCGCACGAACCCGCCCAGCGAATCGGGCTCCAGCGAGGTGCGGCGGCGGAACGGTTCGGTGGCCGCCCGCAGCTTGCCCGGCCACGACAGCAGCTTCGAGCGGGCCAGCGCCATCACATCGGTGGGCATGCCCAGCAGCAGGCCCTCGGGGATCGGGTGCAGGCCCTCCCACCACACGGCGGCCTTGCCGGATGCGGGCGAAACCAGTTGCTCGCCCAGCCCCACGGTGCGGGCCAGCGCGGTGCCCCAGGGCAGGCGGGCGAGGAACGCATCGGGTCCTTCGTCGATGGCCGGGTGCCCGGCGAACGGCGAGGTGTGCAGCTTGCCGCCCAGCCGGCCGTCGCTCTCGAACAGGGTGACCTGGATGTCGTCGCCGGCCGTGGCCAGCGCATGCGCGGCAGCGAGCCCGGCGATGCCGCCACCCACCACTGCCACACGGTGGCGGGTGCCGTTCGACGCGCCGGTGGTCATGTCAGCAGGCGCCGATCACGCGCTGGGCCAGGGCAGCCATCACGGTCGGGTCGTCGTTGACACACGCGGTGCGAGCGAAC
This sequence comes from Actinomycetota bacterium, assembly GCA_030645675.1. Classification (GTDB taxonomy): domain Bacteria; phylum Actinomycetota; class Acidimicrobiia; order Acidimicrobiales; family Ilumatobacteraceae; genus UBA668. The sequence goes on from JAUSLQ010000138.1 coordinate 7,055, forward strand.
ATCAGCCCGTGCCCGGCGGCGCGGGCGGCGGCCTCGATGTCGAGGTCGTACAGCACCTCGAGGTGGTCGGCCACGAAGCCCACCGCGCTCACCAGAACTCCGCGGTCGCCGCCGGCGTCGTGCTCCGCCGCGGCCAGCTCGTCGATCACCTGCAGGATGTCGGGGCCCAGCCACGGCTCGGGCGTGCGGCCGGCGCTCTGCCAGGCGATGGCCCAGTTGTTCCAGCGGCCGATGCCCGCAGCCTCGGCGACGGCCAGTGCGGTGGCCCGCAGCTCGTCGGGGTAGGGGTCGCCGGTGGCGATGATGCGTTGCGGCAGCGAGTGGGCTGTGAACAGCACCTTCGTGTTGGTCGGCATGGCGTCCAGCCGGCGGCGCAGGTCGGCTGCCACGAACTGCACGAAGGCGGGCTCGGTGGCCCAGCTCTCCACCCCGTGCACGGAGATGCCGTGCGGCTCTGCCGCGGTACGTGCCCGATCCAGGTACTGGCCCACCGAGTAGGCCGAGTAGTGCGGTGCCAGCACCAGGCCCACGATCTGCCGGTAGCCCTGGGCGGCCAGCGCATCGACCGCGGCCTCGATCTTCGGCTCGGCGTGCTTCAGGCCCAGCACCACGGTGTAGCGGCCGGGTGCGGCGTGGTCCAGCGCGTGCTGCAGCGCGGCCCGCTGGGCCTCCGTGCGCGCTGCCAGCGGGCTGGTGCCGCCGAGCGCGTCGTAGCGGGCGGTCAGCTCGGCCAACTGCTCGGGCGTCGGCGGGCGGCCGCGGCGGATGTCGGTGTAGTACGGCTCGATCTCCGCCGGTGTGCGCGGGGTGCCGTACGCCATGAGCAGCACGGCGGTGCGGCCCCCGGCCGCCGGGCCGGGCGCCGCAGTGTCGTTGTCCGCGGTGTCGTTGTCGGCGGTGTCGTTGTCGGTGGGGCCAGGCGCGGTGCTCATCGGCCGGTGGCCTCGTGCACGCGGGTGGCGACGGCGCTGAGCACGTCGGGGTCGGTGTTGGGTTGCACCCCATGGCCGAGGTTGAAGATGTGGCCCGGGTGGCGGCTGCCGTCGGGCAGGGTGTTGGCGGCCAGCACCGCGTCGGTGCCGCGCAGCGCGACGTCGACCCCGGCCAGCACCAATGCAGGGTCGAGGTTGCCCTGCACCACCAGATCGGCGCCCATGCGGGCGCGGGCGGCGGCGATGGGTGTGCGCCAGTCGAGGCCCAGCACGGTGGTGCCGGCGGCGTACATGCTCTCCAGCAGGTGGTCGCAGCCGATTCCGAAGTGGATGCCTGGCGCCTCGGGGTGCAGGGCGCGTAGCTGGCCGAACACGGCCTGCGAGTGAGGCAGTACGAACTGGTCGTAGTCGGCGCGGCTGAGGGCGCCGGCCCACGAGTCGAACAGCTGGAACGCGCGGGCTCCGTTGGCCAACTGGCTGGCGATGGACGCGACCGCGTGCTGCACCAGGCGTTCCATCAGCGAGTGCCACAGAGCTGGGTCGGTGGCCATCAGCCGCTTGGTGTGCTCGTAGGTGCGGCTGGGGCGGCCCTCCACCAAGTAGCTGGCGACGGTGAACGGGGCGCCGGCGAAGGCCAGCAGTGGCACCTCGGCGGGCAGCTCGGCGACCATCCGGCGCACGGTCTCCAGCACGTAGGGCGTGTCGGCCTCGGGCTCGAACGGGCGCAGGCGCTGCAGATCGGCCGCGGTGCGGAGGGGCTGGTTGCACACCGGCCCGGTACCCGGTGCGACGTCGATGCCGAAGCCCACCGCATGGGCGGGCACGACGATGTCGCTGTACAGCACTGCCGCGTCGACGCCGTAGCGGCGCACCGGCTGCAGGGTGAGCTCGGTGGCCAGCTCGGGCTTCTTGATCGCGTCGAGGATGCTGCCCTCGCCGCGCAGGGCCCGGTACTCGGGCAGGCTGCGGCCCGCTTGGCGCATGAACCACACAGGGGTGTGGGCGGCCGGCCGGCCCATCGCCGCGTCGAGGAAAGGGGAGGAGGGCATCGCCTGCGGAGGCTATCTGGCAGCGCGTCGCGCCGCGGAGCCGCAGAGCCCGCAGTGCCCGTGTTGGCCGGGTTGGCCGTCGCGATGGCCCCGATAGAGTTTTCAGACCACGTTTCTGGGCCTTCCGGGTGCGTGCGAACACGACGGTCATGACGCAACATCACCCCGATCTCGCTGCTGAGCAGGACTTCATCGACTTCGCCTACGGCTGCCTCGAACGCAGCCGCGCCGACGCGTGGAAGCTGCGGGGCCTGCACGAGGGCACCCTCGGCGGTACCTTCCAGGCGCGCTACGAGCGCGACGTGTTCGACGAGGCCGTGTTCAACCGCCTCACCCAGCTGGATCTCGGCGATGCGGCGCTGGTGTTCGGCCGCATCGACCGCGCGGTGCAGGCCGCTGGCGAGCCGGTAGGCGCCGGTGCCGCTGCCACCCCGGGAGCTGTCGCCGCCGGTGCGAGGGGTGACGAGGTGGAGAGCTTCCACATCGGTCGCCTGGCCGTCGCCGACGAGAACAGCGACCCCGTGGTGGTGGACTGGCGGGCCCCTGTGGCCGAGCCGTTCTACCGGGCCACCGGCCGCGAGTCGCTGGGCCTGGTGCGACGTCGCCACTTCCACGTGCAGGGCCGCCAGTTGCTGGGCTTGGAAGACGAGCTGTTCGGCGAGGGTCACCTCGGCATCGGCGCCGAGGGCGACGAGGTGGCGGCCGGCAACGGCGGGCCCGACATCAGCGCGCGGCCTGCGCGCCCCGAGGGCATCCGCGGGTACAGCACCCTGCTGGCCGCGCTCGAACGCGGCCGCACCGGCCAGCTGGGCGACATCGTCGCAACCATCCAGGGGGAGCAGGACGAGATCATCCGCTCGCCACAAGCCGGCGTGCTGGTGGTGCAGGGTGGCCCGGGCACCGGCAAGACCGTGGTGGCGTTGCACCGTGCGGCGTACCTGTTGTACACCTACCGCTTCCCGCTGGAAGAGCAGGGCGTGCTGGTGATCGGCCCCAACCGCGTGTTCCTGCGGTACATCGAGCGTGTGCTGCCGTCGCTGGGTGAAGCCGGTGTCGAGCAGGTGGTCCTGGCGGATCTCGTGCACGACGTGCAGTGGGCCCGCTATGGCATCGACGCGCCCGACAGCCCCGCCGCGGCCCGGATGAAGGGCGATCTGCGGATGGGCCTGGTCATCGACCAGGCCGTCACCGACCGCGAGCGCCCCCTCCGCGAGGACCTGGTGGTGCCGTTCCGCACCGGCTACGTGCGGCTGCGCGCCGACGAGTCGCGGCGCATCGTGCGCGCCGCCCAGCGCCGCTTCCGCAAGCACAACTCCGCCCGCCGCTGGCTGGAGGGCGAGGTGTGGGCAGCGATGGCCGCCAGCTGGCGCGACGACGCGGTGGGCGCCGGCGACGTGAAAGAGGTCGTTCGGGCGCGGCCCGAGGTGCGTGCCGCGCTGGAGCGCATGTGGCCGGTGCTGTCGCCCGCCCAGCTGCTGCACGACCTGTTCGGCAGCAAGGCGCTGTTGAAGCTGGCGGCGGCCCGCCACCTCAGCGAGGCCGAGTACCTGGCGCTGTACCGCGAGCGCTGCGCGGAGGTTGCCGACGTGCGCTGGACCGAGCACGACGTGTCGCTGCTCGACGAGGCGCGCAGCTACCTGGGCGCCCGCCCGGCGAAGGGCACGTTGCGGCCCGACGAGGCCGACGAGATCCGCACCTACGGGCACATCGTGGTCGACGAGGTGCAGGACCTCACCCCGATGCAGCTGCGCATGGTGTCGCGACGCTCGCTGAACGGGAGCATGACGGTGGTGGGCGACATCGCCCAGGCCACCGGCGCGCTGGCCCCCGACGACTGGGCCGACGTGCTGCGCCACCTCCCCGACCAGCGGCCGTCGCGGGTCATCGGGCTCAGCGTCGGCTACCGCATCCCCGCGCAGATCATGGAACTGGCCAACCGCGTGATGATGGCGGCCACCCCGTCGCTGCGGGCGCCCACCAGCGTGCGCGGGGGCGACGAGCACCCCGAGTACGTGCACGTGGCCGAGTCCGAGCTGCTGTCGGCCGTGGTGGCCGCGACGAAAGAGCTCGACGCCGACGTGGGCGACGGCAACATCGCCGTGGTCGTGCCCGACCGCATGTTCGAGGCCGTGTCGCAGGCGCTGGAGGCGGCCGGCATCGATCACGGCAAGGCCACCCGCTCGGGCCTGGAGATGGGTATCACGGTGGTGCCGGTCAGCGTCGTCAAGGGTCTCGAGCTCGACGGCGTCATCGTGGTCGAGCCGGCCGCCATCGTGGCCGGCGAGCAGCAGGGCCTGCGTGCGCTGTACGTGGCGCTCACCCGCAGCACCAAGCGGCTCACCATCGTGCACGCCCAGCCGCTCCCCGCGGCCATGCTCTGACCGGCCAGGCGGCTCAGGCCAGGTAGGCGTCGACCAGGCTGACCAGGTTGTTGTAGGCGCGATCGGCGTCGGCCGGGCGGTTGCGATCTGCGGCCGAGCGGCAGCGGCGCACCACGAACTCGAAGTCGCTGACCAGTTCGGGCCGGGTGGCCTCCACCTGCGGCAGGGCCGCCGCCCACAGCGCCTCGATGTAGGCCGCCGCAGCCTGTGCCCCGTCCTTCTCCGCCACGCGGCGGGAGAGGTCGCGCACTTCCTGCAGCATCTCCGGCAGTAGCTCGCTGGCCTCGCCGCTGGGGGCGAGCGTGGTGGTGGTGACCGATGGCGCGGTGGTCGTGGTGACCGAGGTGTCGTAGGTGGTGGCGGCGCAACCTGCCGTGAACACAACCATCAGCGCGCCGAACGCGCCGCCTCGGATGCGACCGGTCACGCCAGCACCAGGATGCGGCCGCTGGCGAACGCGCCGACGCCGACGTGGCGTCCCTCGATCTCCAGCGTCACCGTGCCATCGGGCGAGGCGGCGGTCAGCACACCGACGCGGCCCGGCACGATCTTCGACTCTTCCAGGAACTCCAGCAGGCCGGGGGTGAACTCCAGCTCCTCGGTGATGCGGGAGACCGTGAACGTGCTCCCCACGGGGATGGCGCTGAGCGCGGCAGTGGCCGGCGCGTGGTAGCCCGAACCTGGGATGGGGTTGCCGTGGGGGCAGGTGGTGGGGCCACCCAGCACGCGGTCGAGCGCTTGCTCCACCTCGTCGCTCATCACGTGCTCCCACTTGCCGGCCTCGTGGTGGGCGACGGTCCACGACAGGCCGAGCATGTCGGTGATGAATCGCTCGGCCAGGCGGTGCCGGCGTACCACCCGCTGGGCGAGCTGCTCGCCGGCCTCGGTGAGGCCGATGAGGCCGCTGGTGGTGATGAGACCTTCGGTCTCCAGCCGGCGGATCATCTCGCTGACGGCCGGGCGGCTGACCTGCAGCCGGTCGGCGATGCGTGCCTGAATGACAGGGACGTCGTCTTCGAGGAGCTCGAAGATGCACTCGCAGTACTCTTCGAATGCGGGGTGGTGCTCTCCCATGGCGGGCATGGCCGACAGGCTACATGGGCAGGGCGTTGCGAGCCTCGGCGAAGTCGGGACCTCCCGCTGGGTCGGCTGGGCTCAACGGCGCTGCAGCCAGGCCTCGCCGCGCCGGAGCCGGCGCTCGAGCTCGCTGTTGGTGGCACTGCCCACAGAGGTGATGTTGGCCAGGCGGTTGAGCTCCATCTGCACCCGTGCATGGCCCCAGCCGGTGTAGTCGACCAGGCGCTTGGCCAGCTCGAGGTTCTTCTCGCGCAGCTCTTCCTTGCGCTCGGCGACGCTCTTCGAGCCGGTCAGCGGGAAGCCGGCGTCGGTGGGAACCTCCGGCAGCTCCAGCGCATCGTCGGCGACGCTGGCGTCGTCGGGTTCGGGGATCTCCGGCTCGTCGTCGAAGTGGGTGATGCCGTCTTCCGTGAACGCGTGCACCGACATGCCCGTGGCCGTGCTGGAGAGCACGCTGAAGAGCGAGAGCTGCTCGGGCAGCAGATCGAGCTCCTTCATCGCCTCGCGCATGAGATCTGCCTCGCTGAACTCGTCGTCGCGTTCGGCCGGTGGCTTCAGCACGTGGCGTCGGGCCTCCGCGATCTGGAACGCGTGCTGCCGCAGTCGAGGGTCGTCGGGCAGGTACACGTAGGCCTTCTGGCTGCCGAGGCCGCGGGTCCAGCGCACGAAACGGCCGACGGCCTGGCGGAAGAACAGCTCGGTGACCACCGTGCTGGCGTACACGCCCACCCGCAGGCGGGGGATGTCGACCCCTTCGCTGACCATCCGCACCGCCACCAGCCACGGGCGGGTGCTCTTCGCGAACGCGGCGATCTTGTTGCTGGCGTCCGGGTCGTCGCTGACCACGATCTCGGGTTCCACCCCGAAGCGGGTGCGGATCAGGCGCGCGATGTCGCGGGCGTGGTCCTGATCCATGCAGATCGCCAGCGCCCCGGCATCGGGCTGGGTGCGGCGGATCTCCTGCAGCCGGTCGTTGGCCTGCCCCATCACCACGGCCAGCCAGTCGCCTTCCAGGCTGAGCGCGGCCCGCAGGCGGTGCGAGGAACCGGTGCGGTCGAGCTCGTCGTGGAAGTTGGCGCTGACGATGCTGCCGTCAGGAGCGCTCCACTCCATCAGCCCGTCGAAGCGGGGGAAGTACACGGGCCGCACGACGCCGCCGTCGCGCAGCGCATCGGCGTAGCCGTAGGTGAAGTCGGGTTGGGCTTCGCCGCCGACTCCCGTCTCCTCGTAGCGCACGAACGGGATGCTGGCGGTGTCGCTGCGGAAGGGGGTGCCGCTGAGGCACAGGCGGCGGTTGGCCAGTTCGAACGCGGTGCGCACGCCGTCGCCCCATGCCCGTTCGTCGCCCGCGTGGTGCACCTCGTCGAGGATGACGAACGCGTCGTTCGACAGCCCGCGCAGCTTCTTGGCGGTGTCGACGCCGTTGGACGACTTGGTGGACACCTGCTGGTAGGTGGTGACGATGCCGTGCACGTCCTTGGCCACGCCGTCGGCCGGCGACCACTGGTGGTCGAGGTGCAGCCCCATGCGGTGCGCGGCCTGCACCCACTGGGTCTTCAGGTGAGTGGTGGGGGCCACGACCACCACCCGCCGTCGCTGCTGGGCCAGCGCCCAGCGGGCGCAGGCGAGGGCGAACGTGGTCTTTCCGGCCCCCGGGGTGGCGACCGTCAGGAAGTCGCTGTGCTCGCTGGCCGCGAACTTGTCGAACGCGGCGCGCTGCCACGGACGGAGTTGGACGCGGTCGCTCATGGGGACTCACCAGTCTGGCGGGGCACAAGCGCACTTGGCGGGATGCGGCCGGTGACTCCTGGCCGGCGATGCCGTGCCCGGGCGCGCTCTGCCGGCCGTTCAGGGAACGGTTGCGGGCAGCGAGCTGGTGGTGGACGTGCTGGTGCTGGTGGTACTGGTGGTGGTGCTGGTCGAGCTGCTGGTCGGGGGAGTCGTGGTGCTGGTGGTCGACGTGGTGCTGGTCGAGGTCGTGGTCGTGGAGGTCGTGCTCGTGGAGGTCGTGCTCGTGGAGGTGGTCGAGGTCGTCGTGGTCGTCGGCACGGGGTCGGGTGGTGCCACAGCCCACCCGGAGGTGAACACCGCCGGTCGGTAGCGCTCGGGGTGGGGGAACGCGTCGCGGGTCATCAGCCGGGCGTTCTGCGAGACGGTGACGATCAGCGAGCCGCCCGCCGTGCGCCACGGCAGCAGGTGCGCGTGGTACGTGTTCATCTTCGGGTCGCCGCCTCGGGGCGCGAGCTGCCGGAACTCGCTGGCCGTCCAGGGGCCCCACGGCTGGTTGGCCACCTCGACCACCAGCTGCTCACCCCAGTAGCCGTCCACCTTGGCGGCCGACACCCACTGGCCGCCGAGGAAGCGCGGCTGCATCGGGTTCTCCACCCAGTAGCGCTGCATGAACGGCCGCGCGTCGGCCGCGTTGGCGGACCACCCATCGGCTGTGCGGTACTCCGGGGCACTGCCCAGCTGGCCCACGGGCACGCGGGCGAGGTACATCTGCGTGGCCGAGTGCGGCCCGTTGAAGTAGCCGCCCTCGCGAACCAGGTTCTGCTCGAACGTGTTCCCGAACAGGTAGCTGTGCGTCGCGTCGGAGGCGACCGCGTAGCCGTACAGCGGGCTGACCCCGCTGTTCGGTGCGGGCTGGAACGACAGCCGCTTCAGGGTGCCGGCGTCGTAGGTGCCCAGCCACATGCGCGCCGGGTGCCAACCCAGGCCGTCGCCGGGCCCGGGCGTGTACGGGTCTTTCACCATCTCCGCCCAGAACATCTGCAGACGCCCGCCGATGGTCTCGGCGCCCATCGGCCAGAACCACTTGGTGGCCGGGTTCTCGCCGTTGCCCTGCTCGAACGAGGCCGGCCTGGCGGCGCTGCCGCGGTGCAACATGGTGAAGCAGTTGCCGTCCTGGATCAACGCGATGTTGTGCGCGAAGTGGGCCTGGTCGAGACGGCTGGCCGCACCCGACTGATCGATGAACGCGTCCTGGAAGAACCACCCGTACCGGTTGCCGCCCAGCGCGACGACGTGCTGGTAGTCGGCGCCCAGCAGCGGGCCGACCCGGCCGGCGAACAGGGCGTCCAGCGCGGCGGCGCCGGTGTTGGCCGCGCAACCGATCGCGGTACTCGTGTAACCGGCGGCGGTGGTGGTGATCGAGGCGGCCCACGGCGGCGGGGGTGCCGCGGGCGGCGGCGTCACCGGCTCGGCGGGCGGCACCGGGCGCGACACGTCTTCCGGCGGCTCGGTGGGCACGGCGACGGTGGTGCTGGTGCCGGTGGGCGTGCCGGTGGCCGGCGGTGTCGTGGAGCTGGTGGTGCCCGCGCCGCTGGTGCTCGTCGCCGGCTGCGAGGTGCGCGGCACGGTCGTCGTGGTCAGTGCGTCGGCAGCAATGGCGACCACGCCCGGGCCGCGGTCGGGGGGCCCGTCGCTGGCCGTCATCGCGACGAGCGCGACGAGCGCGGCGAAGGCCAATGCGACGGGGCGTGCACGCCCTGCGAGAGCGGTCGCCCGTAGCCGCGCCATGCCCGAAGCCTAGGTCTTCCTGTCCGGAGGTTGGGGCCGGCAGCCAGGGGCTTCGCGCTACACGCAGATCAGGTGGAAGGGTGCCACCTCGGCCAGCACCTGCGCCGCCGCCTGTAGGCCTTCCGGGCCGGGTTCCACCAACGGTGGCTGGTGCGGGCGGGCGCCGTGAGCGCGGAAGCCGATCAGCTTCAGGCGCATCCGAGGGTCGATGGAGGCCAGCCACCGGCCGGTGCGGCGCAGCA
>JAUSLQ010000139.1 GCA_030645675.1 Actinomycetota bacterium
GTCGGCTTCGGCAAGACCGAGGTGGCCATCCGTGCCGCGTTCAAGGCCATCCAGGACGGCAAGCAGGTGGCCGTACTCGCGCCCACCACGCTGCTGGCCACGCAGCACGGCAACACGTTCGCCGACCGGTTCGCCGGCTACCCGATCCGTGTCGAGGTGCTCAGCCGCTTCCTGACTGCCAAAGAGGCGAAGAAGGTGATCGAAGGCCTGAAGACCGGCGAGGTCGACTGCGTCATCGGCACCCACCGCCTGCTGCAGGACGGCGTGGTGTTCAAAGACCTCGGGCTGCTGGTGGTCGATGAAGAGCAGCGGTTCGGCGTGCAGGCCAAGGAGGCGATGAAGAAGCTGAAGCACAACGTGGATGTGCTGACGCTGACGGCCACGCCCATCCCGCGCACCTTGGAGATGAGCCTGGTCGGCATCCGCGACCTGTCGTTGCTGCAGACCCCACCGGCCGACCGGCAGCCGATCCTCACGTTCGTCGGCGGCTACGACGAGCGGGTGGCAGTGGAGGCCATCCGCCGCGAGCTGCTGCGCGAGGGCCAGGTGTTCTGGGTGCACAACCGCGTGCAGAGCATCGACATGGCAGCCGGGCGGTTGCGCGAGCTGGTGCCCGAGGCGCGGATCGCGATCGCCCACGGGCAGATGGACGAAGGCTCGCTCGAGCAGGTGGTGGTCGACTTCTGGGAGGGCCGCTTCGACGTGCTGGTGTGCACCACCATCATCGAGAGCGGCATCGACATGCCCACCGTCAACACGCTGGTCGTGGAGCGCGCGGATCTGCTGGGCCTGGGCCAGATGCACCAGCTGCGCGGGCGGGTGGGCCGCAGTGGTTCACGCGCGTACGCGTACCTGTTCCACCCGCCCGAGGCGCGGCTGAGCGAGGAGGCCTACGAGCGGTTGAAGACCATCGGCGAGGCCACCGAGCTGGGCAGCGGGTTCAAGATCGCGATGCGCGACCTGGAGATCCGCGGCGCCGGCAACCTGCTGGGTGAGGCGCAGAGCGGCCACATCGCCGCGGTGGGCTACGACCTGTACTGCCAGATGGTCACCGAGGCCGTGGGCGAGATGAAGGGCGAGACACCACCCAAGCCGCCCAGCGAGGTGAAGCTCGACGTGCCCACCGACGCCTACCTGCCCACCGAGTACGTGGCCAAGGAAGAGTCGCGGCTGGAGGCCTACCGGCGCCTGGCCGGGGTCACCACCGCCGCCGAGGTGGCCGACATCCGTGCCGAGTGGGAAGACCGCTACGGCCCGGTGCCGGCGCCGGCCGAGGCGCTGCTGGCCGTCGGGTCGCTGCGCGCCGAGTGCAACCGGCTGGGCCTGCGCGACGTGCAGATCGTGGGCCACCAGGCCCGCCTGGCGCCCCTGGAGCTGAAGGTCAGCGAGGAGATGCGCCTGCGCCGCCTCAGCCGCGACGCGATCTACAAGCAGGAGCAGCAACAGCTGGTGGTGCCGCTGAAACGCGGCACCGACGCGGCGTTGTTCCTGAGCGGCTTCCTGCAGCAGCTGGTGCCGCCCCCAGCAAGCTGACCCAGGCGAGCAGTCGTCAGGGCTGGGTGAGCCAGAGGTAGCCGTGAGGGGCGAGCGTGGCGGTGCCGTCGGCGACGGTCGCTGCGCGGGCCCGGCGCACCTGGGCGCCGGCGGCGGACGCGCCCAACAAGGCCTCCAGGCCGACAACCGTGGTGGCGTGGCCGAAGTTCGCCAACATCGCGAACGTTCCGTGCGCCGGGTGAGTGCGGGTGAAGGCCAGCACGTGCGGGTCGCTGGGTTGCAGCACGACCAACTGCCCCGACGCGTCGAGCGCACCGGTGGACGCCCGATCGGTGGCGAGCGAGGCGAACATCGCGAACAGCCGGGCCTCCAGCGTGCCCTGCACGTTGCGGCGTTCGGCGACCGCCCAGTCCATTCGCGGGCGGTGCATCCAGCGGTTGTCGTCGGCCTTCGCCGGATCGGCGAGGTAGCCGGCGTCGTTGCACAGGCCCAGCTCGTCGCCCATGTACAGCAGCGGCACACCGCCGTAGGCGTAGACAACGGCGTAGAGCAGCTCCAGGCGGGCGCAGGCGATCTGCAGGTGCACTTCGTCGCCGTCGGTCAGCGCCCGCTCGATGCCGCTGAGCGAGGCCGCAGTTCCCGAAGTGCGGCCGTCGCCGGTCTCCGGGTTGTACTGGAAGATCGCGCCCTCGGCGAACGACTGGGGGAACGTGCCGCTGAAGAACTGCAGCAGGAAGTCGCGGTGAGCGAACGAATCCCAGCCCACCGACTGCGAGTCGGCGGGCATGATCGCCCAGCCGATGTCGTCGTGGCAGCGCACGTAGTTCACCCATGCAGCGCCCGACGGTATGGGCCCGATGCGCCGCAGCGCGTTCGCCATCAGCTTCGCGTCGCCCGTGGCCAGGCTGCTCCACAGCATCACCATCAGCTGGTTGTTGTACGCCAGATCGCACTCGTGCCGCTCGGGCTCGCCGGCGCCCAGGTACGGCGTCAGCTGCTCGGGCGCCACGATCGCCTCGGCCTTGAACGCGGTGGCCGGCGCGGCGATGCTCATGAGCGCCCGCAGCGTGGTGAGCAGCACATGCACCTCGGGCTCGTTCTGGCAGATCGTGCCCTCCCGCTTCCACATGAACGGGGCGGCGTCCAGCCGCAGCACGTCCACGCCCTGGTCGGCCAGCTGCAGCATCACCTCGAACATCGCCTGGAAGACGTGCGGGCTGGCCCAGTTGAGGTCCCACTGGAACTCGTGGAACGTGGTCCACACCCACTGCCGCAGGTCGGGCAGCCAGGTGAAGTTGCCGGGTGCGAACGTGGGGAACACCTCCAGCAGGGTGGTTTCGTAACGATCGGGCACAGTGCGGTCGGGGAAGAACAGGTAGTGATCGCGGTAGGCGGGGTCGCCGGCCCGCGCCTTCACGGCCCATGGGTGCTCGGCCGCGGTGTGGTTCAGCACCAGGTCGATGCACAGGCTCATCTCGCGCCCATGCAGGGCGGTGGCCAGCGACTGCAGGTCGGCCATCGTGCCCAGTGCAGGGTTCACCTCGTCGTACGCGGCCACCGCGTAGCCACCGTCGTTCTCCCCGTCGCGGGGGCGCAGCAGCGGCATCAGGTGCAGGTAGCGAACGCCCAGTTCGGCGAGATAGTCGAGCCGCTCGGCAACCCCGGCCAGCGTGCCCGCGAACAGATCGGCGTAGCAGACGTAGCCGATGTTGTCGGCCCGCTGGAACCAGCCAGGGTCTGCGTCGCGGGCCAGGTCGCGGACGAACAGCGGCGCCGGTCGTTGCAGCACGGATGTGCGCACCAGTTCGGCCAACGCGCCCGCCAGGGCCGGCGCATGGCCGGGGTACAGCTGCCGCACGCCGTGCAGCACTGTCGGCCAGTGCCGCTCGACGCGAGCTGCCAGCACGGCCGCCCGCAACGAGGGGCCGGGTTCGAGTTCAGAAGTTTCCGCGTGCCAGACCACGTCCGCAAGTGTATTGTCCTTCGATATGCAAGCGCTTACACACCTCCGCGCCACGCCGCTCGCCCAGCGGCTGACGGGCAGCGACTGGTGGCGCGGCGCGGTCGGCTACGAGATCTACGTACGCAGCTTCCAGGACAGCAACGGCGACGGCGTCGGCGACCTCGGTGGCATCACCGCCCGGCTCCCGTACCTCGCTGCGCTGGGTGTCGACGTCGTCTGGCTCACCCCGTTCTTCCCCAGCCCGGGGCTCGACCACGGCTACGACGTCGCGGACTACCTCGACGTCGACCCCCAGCTGGGCACCATGGCCGACTGGCACGAGCTGGCGGCCACGGCCAAGCAGCTGGGCCTGCGCCTGTTCGTCGACATCGTGCCCAACCACACGTCCGACCGGCACGAGTGGTTCCAGCAGGCGGTCGCCGACCCCACCGGCCCGTTCCGCGACTACTACCTGTGGGCCGACCCGGCGTCCGACGGTGGCGTGCCCAACAACTGGGTCAGCCACTTCGGCGGGCCGGCCTGGTCGCTCGACCCAGGAGGTTCGGGGCAATACTACTGCCACCTGTTCCTGCCCGAGCAGCCCGATCTGAACTGGGCCAACCCGGCGGTGATGGCCGAGTTCGCCCAGATCCTCGACTTCTGGTGCCAGGCAGGTGCCGACGGGTTCCGCATCGACGTCGCCCACGGCCTGACGAAAGACCCCGAGCTTCGCGACAACCCCGTGCTGCGGCCGGTGCAGCCGGGCATGCACCCGATCGACACGTTCGCCTCGTTCGAGCACGTGTACGACCTGCATCGCCACGAGACGGCGGTGCTGTTCCGCCAGTGGCGCCAGGCGGTCGCCGCCCACGATGCCGTGCTGGTGGGCGAGATGGACACCCGCAACGTGCATCGCTTCGCCGAGTACGTGCAGGACCAACAGGCACTGCACGCCGGGTTCGTGCTGCAGTTGGGCCTCAGCGAGTGGGCCCCTGCCGCCATCCTGCACACGATGTTGGAGTACCAGGCCGAGGCCGGCGGCGGCACTGCGTGGGAGGTGTCCAACCACGACCAGGCCCGCGCTGTGTCGCGCTACGGGGGCGGCGAGCTGGGCCTGCGCCGTGCGCTCGCGCTGACCACGTTGATGGCTGCGTTCGACGGCATGTTGTTCCTGTACCAGGGCGAGGAGCTCGGCCTGCCCGACGCCGTCGTCGTCGGCCACGCGGAAGACCCGATGTCCAGCCGCAACGGCGAAGGCATGTGGAGCCGCGATGTGGCGCGTGGCCCGATGCCCTGGACGCAAGGGGCCGGAGGCGGCTTCACCACTGCCGAGGTGGCATGGCTGCACACGCAACCGGTCGCTGCCCAGCTGACCGCGGCCGCCCAGACCGACTCCGCCGGCTCCACGTGGCAGCGCTACCGGGCGCTGACCCACCTGCGCAAGCAGCACCCGGAGCTGTGGCAGGCGCCGTTCGAGCTGGTCGAGCACGGCCCCTCACACGTCGTGATCGCGCGTGGCCCCCTGCGCGTGATCGCCAACCTCGGCACGGCACCGCTAGCCGTGCCGGCCACCCCGCTCCTCGGCGCCACCGCACCCTCGGCGGCGGCTGCCGAGGTGCTGTTCACATCGTGGCCCGATGCGTTCGCGCTCGACGCCGACGTCGTGCGGGTCGCCGCCGAGACCACCGTCGTCATTCGCCGCGCCGCAGGCTGACCGAGCAACATCGAGCCATGGGCGACCCCCCGATCAGCAACACACCGGCGACGATCGACGATGTCGCCCGCGAGGCGGGTGTCTCCACCGCCACGGTCAGCCGCGCCTTGCGCAACCACCCCTACGTCGCCGAGTCCACCCGCGAACGCGTTCGCGTTGCCGCCGAGCGCCTGCGCTACGTCACCAACTCCAACGCGTCGCGCCTCGCTTCCGGGCAGAGCCGCACCATCGGCCTGCTGGCCCCACTGCTGACCAGCTGGTACACGAGCGAGGTCGTCGCCGGCGTGGAGGAGGTGCTGGCCCAGGCCCGCTACGACCTGCTGATCGGCACCGCCAACGCGTTGGCCCGCGAGCGCATGTTCCGCGGCGACGCCAGCTTCCACCAGCGGATCGACGGCATCGTTCTCGTCGACGTGTTCTGCAGCGAGGCCGGCGCCAAGCAGCTGGCCGCGCTCGACACCCCGTCGGTCGTGCTGGGCGAGCAGCTGCAGTCCGTCACCTCGGTGTCGGTCGACAACGCTCGCGGCGCTCGCCTGGCCGCCCGGCACCTGATCGAGCTGGGGCATCGCCGCATCGGCATGGTCGGCGGCCACGCGCACCTCGACGTCGCGCACAACGTGCCCACCGAACGTGCGGCCGGGTTCAGCGCTGCACTGACAGCGGCAGGCATCCGCATACCGGAGCAGTACATCGAGGACGGCGACTTCACGATCGAGGGCGGCCGGCAGGCACTGCTGACGATGATGCGACTGCCCAGGCCACCGACGGCGGTGTTCCTGATGAGCGACGAGATGGCGTTCGGCGCCATGCAGGCGTTGCGCGAAATGGGCCTCGCCGTCGGGCACGACGTGTCGATCATCGGGTTCGACGATCACCCGGTGTCGGGGGCAGTGGGGCTGACCACCGTTCGCCAGCCGGTGCGCGACATCGGCCGCCTGGGCGCACGCCTGATGCTCGACGAGCTCGACGGCTTCGGGTCGCTCATGCATCACCCGATCGAGCTGACGCTCGTCGTGCGCGAAACCACCGGCGCACCGAGCTCGATCTGAGTGCGGTCTGGGATCTGAGTGGGGTCTGGGGTTGACGAAACCCCCGCGTCTGATTTAGTCTGCAAGCGCTTACATACCGTCGGTTGTCATGAGGCACCCGACATTCCTGAGGGGGAGAACCCATGGCAACACGCCGACGCCTGGCCGCTACAGCGGCTGCGCTCACCATCTCCTTGCTCGCTGCCGCCTGCGGCGACGACAAGGCCGACACGTCCGGTGACAAGCCGTACAACGGGAAGGTCGTCACGATCTTCAGCTCCATCCGCGACGTCGAGGCCACCCGCCTCGAGACCGCGTGGGCAGCGTTCGAGAAGGAAACGGGCATCGACATCCGTCACGAAGGGTCCGGCGCGTTCGAGGCCGACCTCACCGTGCGCGTCGACGGCGGCAACGCACCCGACATCGCGTTCATCCCGCAGCCCGGCCTGCTGGCCACGCTCGCCCGCGACGGCAAGGTCGTTGCGCTCCCGAACCTGAAGGCCGACGTCGAAGCCAACAACATCGGTGGCTGGGTCGAGCTCGGCACGGTCGACGGCGAGTTCTACGCACCGCCGTTCGGCGCCAACATCAAGAGCCTCGTGTGGTACAGCCCGCAGGCGTTCAAGGACGCCGGCTACGAAGTGCCCGTCACCTGGGACGAGATGATCGCCCTGAGCGACCAGATCGTCGCTGACGGCGGCACGCCGTGGTGCGTCGGCGCCGGTTCCGACCAGGCCACTGGCTGGCCGCTCACCGACTGGGTGGAAGACGCTGTCCTGCGCTTCGCCGGTGCGGAGACCTACGACAAGTGGGTCGCCCACGAGATCCCGTTCAACGATCCGGCGATCCTCGAGGCCATCGACAAGGTCGGCGCCATCGTCAAGAACGACGAGTACGTGCTGAACGGCGCCGAGAGCATCCCCAGCACCACCTTCCAGGAGGCGGGTCTCCCGCTGCTCGACGGTGGCTGCTTCATGCACCGTCAGGCCAGCTTCTACGGCAACCAGTTCCCCGAAGGCACCACCAAGGGCCCCGACGGCCAGGTCAACGCGTTCTACTTCCCCGCAGCCACGGCTGACGCCGACAAGCCGATGCTCGGCGGCGGCGAAGTGATCGCAGCGTTCAACGCCAAGCCCGAGGTCGAGGCAGTCGTCAAGTTCCTGACCAGCGCCGAGTACGCCAACCAGCGTCTGGCCCAGGGCAACTGGCTGACCCCGAACAAGAAGGCCGACACCAGCCTGGTCACCGACCCGCTGGAGCAGACCTTCGCCGAGCTGCTCGTCAACTCCGACGTGTTCCGCTTCGACGGTTCCGACCTGATGCCCAGCGCCGTCGGCGCCGGTACGTTCTGGACGGAGATGGTCAGCTGGGTCACCGGCAAGAGCACCGAGGACGCCGCTCAGGCAATCGAAGACAGCTGGCCCGCCAGCTGAGTTGAGCACTCATGAAGGGGGTGGTCGGCACGGTTCGACCACCCCCTTTGCGTGCCCTAGTTTGTGTCCGCGGGCTGAACAGCCCGAGAGTTGATTCCAAGATGTTCACGTCAGTGAGCCGGGGGGCGCTGTGAACCGAGATCCCAGAAGTGTCCGCACTCAGTCCACGATCACGCGGACAGCGGTACGAACGGCCAAACCACACGCAGCAGCAGGAGCGGTGTCATGTTAGGTGTCGCGATCTGGTTGGTCATCGTTGTCTCCAGCCTCTTCATCCAACTCGGCGTCGGCTTCGGTGCACGGGAGGTCATGCGCCGCAAGGGCCTCGCCCCCCGAACCGGTTTCCTGCTCGGCCTCCTGCTCGGCGTCATCGGGCTCGCGATCACCATCGCGTTGCGACCCAAGTTGACGCCCGAGGAGAAGGCCGCCCGGCCGTCGCTCGGCGCGCAGATGGGCACGCGGTGGAGCGACGTGAGGACGTCGCACAACTTCACGATCGTCGTGGCCGCCGCCGGTGCCATCGTCGCCGTCTACGTCGGCGACGTACTCATCTCCGGCGGCGGGCCCTTCGACAAGATCTTGTCGACACTGGCCACCGTCGTCTCCGGCATCATGGTCCTCGTCCTGTTCGTCGTCATCCTGTACTGGGTGGCCAGCCAGTACCCGGAGCCATGGCGCGAGCGCATGCGCGTGGCCGTCTTCGTCGGCCCGGCGTTGCTGCTGCTGATCTTCGGCCTGATCATCCCCTCGTTCTACACCGCCAAGTTGTCGCTCTACAGGGGCACCGCTACCGACAAGTGGTACGGCCTGGGCAACTTCCGCGACATGTTCACCGACCGGGCCAACCTGCTGGTGCTGCGCAACAACCTGTGGTGGGTGATCCTGGTCACCGTCTTCAGCACGTTCATCGGCCTCTCTATCGCCCGCTTCGCGGATCGCATGCGCGGCGAGGCGGTCGCCAAGGCGGCAGTGTTCATCCCCACCGCCATCTCGATGGTGGGTGCCGGTGTGATCTGGCGCTTCATCTACGCCAACAACCCACGCAGCCAGAACGGCCTGCTGAACTACATCTGGGTCGGCATGGGCGACGTGCTGCCCGGCAAGCAGGAGCCGCACTACTGGCTGCAGGACAACACGTTCTTCGGCATCAAGAGCGATTTCCTACCCGGCAGCAACACCGTGTTCATGATCATCGTGATGATCTGGATCCAGGCCGGCTTCGCCACCGTGGTGCTGTCGGCCGCGATGAAGGGCGTGCCCGACGACCTGGTGGAGGCGGCCAAGATCGACGGTGCCACCGACCGGCAGGCGTTCTACCGCATCGTGCTGCCGTACGTGAAGACCACCGTCGTCACCGTGGTCACCACCACCATCATCGCCGTGCTGAAGGTGTTCGACATCGTGCAGGCGATGGGCCTCGGCGGCGCGTTCGAGAACAACGTGCTCGCCAACCAGATGTACACGGAGAGCTTCACCAAGCAGAACCAGGGCTACGGCGCGGCAGCAGCAGTAGTCATCTTCATCGCGGTGATCCCGGTGGTGTTCATCAATGCCCGCAACCAACGAGCGATGAGGGAGTCACGATGACGGCCGTAGCAACCGCCACGATCGCGCCGACGGTGAAGGACGAAACACCGCTGGCCACGAAGATCACGAAGAAGTCCACCAGCCCGTTCGGGCGCGCCGTCGTGTGGCTGGTCGCCGCACTGTGGACGGTGCCCACCTTCGGCCTCTTCATCTCCTCGCTGCGGCCGGAAGCGAAGATCAAGACCACCGGTTGGTGGACGTGGTTCACCGACTGGGAGGTCACGTCGAAGAACTACTCCGGCGTGCTGGAGTACACCGGCGGCAGCGGCCGCGCGTTCAGCAGCTACTTCTGGAACTCGCTGGCGATCACCATCCCCGGCTCCATCATCCCCATCGTCGTCGCCGCCTTCGCCGCGTACGCGCTGTCCTGGATGTCGTTCTGGGGCCGCGACAAGCTGTTCGTGCTGATCGTCGCCCTGATGGTGGTGCCGCTGCAGATGTGCCTCATCCCGCTGCTGCGGTTCTTCAAGGACTACACGCCGCTGTCGGGCGGCGTTCCGCAGATCTGGATGGCGCACACGATCTTCGCGATGCCGCTGGCCATCTTCCTGCTGCGCAACTTCATCGGCTCGCTGCCCAGCGAGGTCATCGAGGCCGCACGGGTCGACGGCGCCTCGCACATGACCATCTTCGCCCGCATCGTGATGCCGTTGTCGGTGCCGGCCATCGCCTCCATCGCGATCTTCCAGTTCCTCTGGGTGTGGAACGACCTCCTCGTTGCGAAGGTGTTCGGTGGCGGCTCGCAGAACGCCCCGATGACCGCCGCCCTGGTCGACATGGTCGGCACCAAGGGCAGCGAGTGGCAGCTCCTCACCGCCGGGGCGTTCGTCAGCATGGTGGTACCGCTGGCCGTGTTCATCGGCCTCCAGCGCTATTTCGTCCGCGGCCTTCTGGCCGGAAGTGTCAAGGGGTAACACGTGTCCACGCTCAGCATGGTCAACCTGCAGAAGAAGTATCAGAACGGCTTCGAGGCCGTGCCCGGCCTGGACCTGCACATCGACGACGGCGAGTTCCTCGTGCTCGTCGGGCCCTCAGGTTGCGGCAAGTCCACCGTGTTGCGGATGGTCGCCGGCCTGGAGGACATCACCGGCGGCGATCTGCTGATCGACGATGTGCGGGTGAACGAGATGGGCCCGCAGCAACGCGACATCGCGATGGTGTTCCAGAGCTATGCGCTGTACCCCAACATGACGGTGGGCGACAACATCGCGTTCGCAATGAAGCTGCGCAAGACCGACAAGACGGAGATGGCTGCGAAGGTGGCCGAGGTCGCCGAACTGCTCGAGCTCACCGCCGTGCTGGACCGCAAGCCCGGCCAGCTGTCGGGCGGCCAGCGCCAGCGCGTTGCCATGGGCCGCGCGATCGTGCGCAACCCGAAGCTGTTCCTGATGGACGAACCGCTCTCCAACCTCGACGCCAAGCTGCGCGTGCAGACCCGGGCGGAGATCTCCAAACTGCAGCGCCGCCTCGGCGTCACCACCATGTACGTCACCCACGACCAGGTCGAGGCGATGACGATGGGCGACCGTGTGGCCGTCCTGCGCCGTGGCGTGCTGATGCAGTGCGCCAGCCCGGCCGAGCTGTACGAGAGCCCGCAGAACCTGTTCGTCGCCCAGTTCATCGGCTCGCCGTCGATGAACGTGGTGCGCGGCAACGTGTCGTCGGCCGACGATCACTCGATCACGCTGTCGCTCGGTTCCCAGCACGTGCGCATCGACGGCGAGGCCCGCGCCCGGCTGGCCGGCCTGGGCGAGTACGTGGGTCGCGAGATCGCCATCGGCATCCGTTCGGAAGCGCTCGGTGGCGACGGTACCGCCAGCATCGACGTGGTTGTCGATCTCGTGGAGATGCTCGGCTCGGCGTTGCTCGTGCACAGCACCATCGATGCGCCGGCCGTGCGCTCGATCGACACCGGTGTCGAGATCAGCGACAAGGCCGAGTCTGCGGTCGTCGCCTCGCTCGACCCGCGCCGTCAGGTCAGCGAGGGCTCGCGGCTGACGCTGACGCTCGACACCCTGCGGATGCACGCATTCGACCTCGAGACCGGCGACGCCATCGGGCGTCGCTGAGCCACCGGGCGATGCGCCTGCAACTCGCCCACCCCACCGACCACGCCAGTGTGGTGCACTGGCCGCTCGACGAACCGCTCGACGACTGGTCGCTGCCCGGCATGCACCGCGTGTTCGGCCTGCACCGCCACGTGGTTCGCCTACTGGAGACGGCCGACGTCACGTACGTGGTCAAGGAGCTGCCCGACGACCTCGCCGAACGCGAGTGGCGCCTGCTGCGCGCGCTGGCCGAAGCCGGCCTGCCCACTGCCGAGGTGGTCGGCGTGGTCACCGGCCGCGACGACCAGGCCGACGGGCTGCTGATCACACGCCACCTCGACTACTCGCTGCCCTACCGCTCGCTGCTGTCGGGCCGCGGGCTGCGCATCCCGTACCTCGGCGAGCGCCTGCTCGACGCGCTGTCCGGCCTGCTGGTGCGCCTGCACCTGGCCGGTTTCTACTGGGGCGACTGCTCGCTGAGCAACACCTTGTTCCGCCGCGATGCGAGCGCCCTGTCTGCCTACATCATCGACGTGGAGACCGGCGAGCATCACGACACGTTGTCCGACGGGCAACGCCGGCTCGACCTGATGATCGCCACCGAGAACGTGGCCGGCGACCTGCTCGACCTGCAGATGGGCGGCCTGCTCGCCGATGGAATCGACCCGGTGGAGACCGCGCTCGCGATCGAGACGACCTACCGCAACCTCTGGGACGCGCTGACCGGCATCGACGAGTTCAACGCCGACGAGACGTTCCGGGTGGACCAGCGCCTGCGCCGGCTGCACGATCTCGGCTTCGACGTGTCGGAGTTGGAGCTCGTCAGCGCGGAAGGCGGCACCCGCCTGCGGCTCGTGCCGCGGGTGGTCGAGCACGGCTTCCACGCCCAGCGGTTGCGTGCGCTCACCGGGCTGTCGGCCGGCGAGAACCAGGCGCGGCGGTTGCTGAACGACATCGGTCGCTTCCGGGCCGTGCTGGAGAAGCGCAGCGGCAAGAAGGTGGTGGAGGCCGTGGCCGCCGCACGATGGCTGGACGAACGGTTCGAGCACGCGATCGCCGCCATTCCGCCGGCGCTGGCCGCCAAGCTGGAGCCGGCCGAGCTGTACCACCAGGTGCTGGAGCACCGCTGGTACATCAGTGAGCGCGCCGGCACCGACGTCGGCATCGACGAGACGGTTGCCAGCTACGTGCGCGACGTGCTGGCCCATGCCCCCGAAGAGCAGATCGTGCGACCCGCGACCTGACCGCGAGGGGCTCGGCAGCTTGTTCGATAGCCTGGCTGCCCGATGAGCCAGCTCAAGAACCGCCTGCAAGCCCTGACGATGCTCGATCGAGCGTTCTCGGCGATCAACGACGACGAACTCGCTGCGCTGGTCGCAACGCTGCCCGACGACCACCGCGAAGCGCTCGACGAACTGTGCGGCGCGCACGAGGGTGGGTTCACCGATACGGCGGCGCGCACGCTCGCAATGCGGGCCACCGCTGCCCGCGGGCGCATGAACGGCGGGCTCGAGCAGATCGCCACGCTCGTCACCGATCCGTGCCTGGCGAAGTGCATCGATCTGCTCGGCAAGAACAGCGACAACCCCACCGAGCCGCAGTTGCTGGAGATCACCCCAGCCCTCGTCGAGGAGTTCGGCCTGCCCGCCACTCGCCTGATGCTCGCCTCGTCCATCGCGGGCGAGGCCGCGGCCTCGGCGATGCTCACCCGCGTGCTGAAGCACGACGAGACGCTGGCCCTGCCGCCCGCCGAGCGCACCGACGTGGAAGTGCTACCCGCCCGCACCGCCGACGAGGAGACGAAGGCGAAGCGCAAGGCGCTGAAGGAGAAGAAGCAGGCCGAGGCGCGCAAGGCCCGCGAGCAGCAGCAGAAGGCCCGCCACCGCTGACCCGGGTCAGAGCAGGGTCTGGGTGCCTTGCTCGTGGCGCAGCAGCCAGTCCTTCGCCGGCAGGCCGGCAGCGAAGCCGGTCAGCGCACCGTTGCTGCCCACCACCCGGTGGCAGGGCACGATGATGCTGATCGGGTTGCGGCCGTTCGCCGCGCCGACGGCACGCGACTTCTTCACGTCGCCCATCCGCCGCGCCTGCTCGCCGTAGGAGATGGTCTCGCCGTACGGGATGCGGCGCAGCTGCATCCAGGCCGCCCTCTGGAACTCGGTGCCCACAGGGTCGAGCGGCAGGTCGAACTCGTGCCGCTCGCCGGCGAAGTACTCCTGCAACTGGCGCACGGCGGCGGCCAGCACGCGAGCCGCGGTCGGGTCGCCCTCGTCGGAGCGGGCAGTGCTGCTCGCGGCATCGTGCTCGCCCTCCCACAGCACTGCGCGCAGGCCGTTCTCGCCGGCGATCAACGTCAGCACGCCGACGGGCGAGTGCATCGTGGTGTGGCTCAGCGCTTCGGTCTCGCCGAGCGCCGGCAGGGTGGAACTGGTTCGGGTCATCGTTGTCTCCTTCACAAGCTTGCCCACAGATGGTGCAGTGCGTACGAGCGCCACGGCTGCCAGGCGCCGGCGAGCGCCGCCGCGGCCTTCGGTGAGGCATCGGCGCCGAGCGCAGCGAGTGCGTGCCGCACGCCCAGATCGGTGGGCAGGAACACGTCGGGGTCGCCCAGCGCGCGCATCGCGACGTAGCCCGCAGTCCACGGACCGATGCCCTTCAGCGACTGCAACGACGCCACCGCGTCCGCCCGATCGCTACCGGCATCGAGTACCAGCGTGCCGGCGGCAACTCTGGCGCATGCGTCGATCAGGGCGGCGCCCCGGGCTCGTGGCATCGCGAAGTCGTCCGGGCTCAGCCCGGCGATCGTGGCGGCCGAGGGGAACGCGTGCGTGATGGGGCCGACGGGCTCGGCCAGTGGTTGGCCGTGGCCGGCCACGAGACGAGCAGCCAACGTGCGGGCCCCGGCCACACTGACCTGCTGGCCGAGCACCGCCCGCACGAGCAGCTCGGTGCCGTCGGGGTGGCCGGGTGCCCGCAGGCCGGGCCGCTTCGCGACCAATGGCGCCAACAGCGGGTCGGCGGCGAGATGGTCGTGGATCGACGCCGGATCGCAATCCAGATCGAGGAGGCGGCGCGTGCGCTGCACCGCCGCCTGCGCATCGGCGACATCGTCGAGCGTCAGCGAGCACGAGACCGCGGCTCCGGCGGTGGTGATGGACACCACGCCGAGGCCACGGGAGAGCCGGAGCGAACGGCGGTAGGTGGTGCCGTCGAACGCTTCGACGCCGGGAACCGCGCGGGCGGCGAGGAACCCGAACAGCGCGTCGCCGTCGAACGGCTCGCGGCACGCGAGGCGCACCGTCAGCGGGCCACCCGTGGGCGACGGCGACTTCGCCGTGCGCAGCTGGCTGGGCGTGGCGGCGTACACCTCGCGCACGGTGTCGTTGAACTGGCGCACGCTCTGGAAGCCGGCCGCGAACGCGACGTCGGTGATGGGCAGTGTGGTGGTCTCGATGAGGATGCGAGCGGTCTGGGCGCGCTGCGCGCGGGCAAGGGCGAGCGGGCCGGAGCCGACCTCCGCGACGAGCAGCCGATGCACCTGCCGCTCGCTGTAGCCGAGGCGACCGGCGAGGCCGCCGACACCCTCACGATCGACAAGGCCGTCGGCGATCAGGCGCATTGCGCGCCCGACGACGTCGGCTCGCGCGTTCCACTCCGGCGAGCCCGGTGAGGCATCCGGGCGGCACCGCTTGCAGGCGCGGTAGCCGTGGGCCTGGGCGGTGGCGGCAGCGCGGAAGAACTCGACGTTCGGTCGCTTCGGCGTGATGGCCGGGCACGACGGCCGGCAGTAGATGCCGGTGGTGCGAACCGCCGTCACGAACCAGCCGTCGAACCGCGCATCGCGGCTCTGGATGGCTCGGTAGCACTGGTCGTCGTCGAGGAGCACGAGAGCCATTGTGCCGCTTCCCGCCGCTCATCACTAGCGGCTTTCGGACATCACCGCCACAGTCAGGCCAGCGCTGTGGAGGCACCGCCGGGAGGCTTAGCGCAGCTCGGCGACGTCGACGGAGACGACGAGCGATTGCGCTGCCGGCGGGCCGATCACGACGCCCCTCACCGGTGCGACGTCGTCGTAGTCGCGGCCCCAGCCGACGGTGACGTGGCGCATCGGCGGCATCTGGTCGTTCGTCGGGTCGAAGTCGAGCCAGCCCAGCTCGCCCGCCCAGACGGAGCACCACGCATGCGACGCATCGACGCCGACGAGCTTGGGTTCACCGGGCGGAGGCAGGGTCTCGATGTACCCGCTGACGTAGCGAGCCGGCAGCCCGACGGAACGCAGTGCGGCCACCGCGGTGTGGGCGAAGTCCTGGCACACGCCACGACGAGCGGAAAGCACGGTCTCCAGTGGCGTGGTGACGTCGGTGAACGACGGGTCGAACTGGAACTCGCTGAAGATGCGATGGCACAGGCTGCGCACCGAGTCGACGACGCCACGGCTTTCCGGCACATCCGAGTTCTCCGTGCCACTGGGGCTCCACGCGTAACCAGTGAACAACACGTCGGAGAACACCCCGTCGGTGAGCGCTGCAAGCTCGGGTAGGCGCGGCGTCTGGGCGGTGTGGGAGAGGTACGGCGCGAGCTCGGCGGCAAGGCCACCACGTGCGTCGGCCGCAGAGGTGACGATGGATCGCCACGGGATGTCGCGGGCCGGTGGAGCGCCGTCGTGCAGCGCGACCTCCACGGTGGACTCCACGACGAGCGATCGGTGCGGATGATGGACGGCGAAGTGCAGCACTCGGTTGCCGAACGCATCGAGCGATTCGTCCCACTCGTCGGGCTGCGGGGTGACCGCCACCTCGCTGTGCAGCAGCGCCTGCAGCGGCGTGACCCTGGGCAGCAGCCGCGCGACCGTGAACCCGTCGGCCATCGGCGTGCTGTACGAGTACTCCGTTCGGTGCATCACGCGAAACGTGCGCACGGCTCAGCGGCCGCCCATCAGCGTCGGGTTCACCGGGTCGGCGAACCAGTGCTGCACCACGGCATCGGCCAGCTGCAGCAACGGGCCGCGCACGGCGACGACGAACGCATCGATCGACATGCGGCGACCACCGGCGACGACGTCGTCGATCGCCGCGAGCGCCGCAGCGCTCGCGTGCTGCACGATGCGCACGCCCTCGGGCCACGCCAACGCGGCAACGTGCTCGCGCAGGCGGTCGAGCTGGAATGCGAGACCACGCGGGTTCGTGTCGTCGCGCAGCAGAAGATCCAGCACCGCATCCAGGTCGACGTCGCTGCGGTACCGACGCCGATACGCGACGAGGCTCTCGTTCACGCCCAGCACGGCATCGGCCAGGGGCTGGGTGGCCATCGGCAGCGTGGCCGGCCCGAGTGCGCCCTCCACCGTGCCCACCACGGCGAGCGCACGTTCCAACCGGCGGCCGAGGTCGAGGAAACGCCACGACGGACCGCGCACGGTGCTCTCCATCGCCAACCCGGACAAGGCAGCCAGATCGACCAGCACAGAGTCGAGTTCGTCGTTGAGGGCCTCACCGTCCACGAGCCGGGCATGAGCGCGCGCCAGCCTGCCCAGCACGCGGCCGGTGGTGGCGCTGAGGTACTCGCGCACCGACGAGGCCTCCTGCACGAGCGAGGCGAGCTGCCCCGCGGCCACCTCCACCGTGGCCCGCAGCGACACCGCCAAACGCTCGTTCGCGTTCAGCTCCGGCGCTGCCGTGTACGGCTGCGTTCGAGCAGCTGCCAGCAACGCGCCGGCACCGAGCGCCCACCCGCCGTCGCCCACCGAGGTCAGCATGGGGTCGAGGTCGAGCTGCACGCCCACCACGCGGGCCGCCCGCACGGCCACCTCCGCCCGCTCGGCGGCGCGACCCAGCCAGTACAGCGCGTCGGCAGCTCGCTTGGGCACCGACGGCCCGAAGTCGACCTGTGGCGGGGCGGCGACCGCAACGGCCCGCGTGGCCGTAAGACCAACGACCCACACATCCTTCGCGATCAACGCGGTCGGGTGCGTGGGCAGGTCGCCAGGGGCCAGCACCCGCCCGGCGCCACCCGGCATCACCGAATAGCCGTCGGGGCCGTGCACCACCTGCATGCGCACCACGATGCCGCGCGGCTGCAGCGCGTCGGGTCTGCCGGCGTCGAACACGGGTGCCGTCGCCAGCTCCGCGCCCCACGCAAGCGGATCCAGCAGCAGGCGCTCGCCCAGCAGCACGGCGGCCGCCGCGTCGAATGCCGGCCACAGTGCACGCTCCTCGGCCAAGCCGCTGCCGAACGCATTGGCCAGCGCCACCCGGCCGCCGCGAGCGCCCCACACGATGCCGGGCACGCCGCTGCCGCCGCCCAGGTGGTCGCGCTCCAGCGGATCGAGGTACGCGTCGGCGATGCGGCGGTACACGACGTCGATCGGCTCCAGCCCGTCCAGCGCCCGCAGCCACAGGCGACCCTCGCGCATCACCAGGTCGGCGCCTTCCACGAGGTGGTAGCCGAGGCGAGTGGCGAGGTAGCTGTGCTCCACGTACGTCGGGTGCGCCGGGCCCGACGTCAGCACCACCGAGCGCGGGCTGGTGCGCTGCGGCGGGGCCGCCGCGGTCAGCGCCTGGCGCAGGCGATCGGCGTGGCCGGCGATCGCGGCGGCGCCGGCCTGGCGCACGCCGTCGTGCAGCAGCCGGCCCAGCACGGCGCGGTTCAGCAGCGAGTAGCCGAGGCCGCTGGGCGCGTCGGTGGCATCCGAGACCACTCGCCACGTGCCCTCGGCATCGCGGGCGACGTCGATCGCGTAGTGCACCAGCCAGCGGGCCGGCGGCGACCCGCCGGAGATGGGGCGAAACGAGCGCAGCGAGTGCAGCAGGCCGCCGGGCAACACCCCGTCGCGCACCAGCCGCTGCGGGCCTGAGCAGTCTTCCAGCAACGCCTCCAGCAGGCGCATCCGCTGGACGGCAGCCTGCGAGAGCAGTTCGAACTCGGCCGCCGACAGCACGAACGGCAGCGGGTCGAGCCGCCACGGGCGGCTCTCGGCGCGGGCGGCGGCGGAGACGCCGTGCCGATCGGTGGTGCGATCCCCGGTGCGATCCCCGGTGCGATCCCCGGTGCGATCCGCGGTGCGATCCCCGGTGCGATCCGCGGTGCGGTCCGTGCCCCGCTCGTGAGTCCCATGGCGGTCGTTGCCGCGTTCCAAGGCCAGTTCGTGCACCAGGTGGCCGGCGCCCTCCGCATCCAGCAGCCGATCCGCGTCGCGTTGGCGCTCGGCGAGCACCGCGTGGTCCATCGAGCCGATCGCCCGGGCCGCCATTGCCCACGTCTCGCGCGGCTGCCCAGACGGGTCGACCGTCTCGTCGTAGCGGCCCGTGGCAGCGCGGTACTGGGGCGACTCCATCGGTGGTGTCATAGCACCCCGCGCATGAACGCGTCGTGCACACAGCCGTGCAGTGCATCGAGCGCGAGCTGCACCTGGTCCATGGCCAGGTCGAGGGCCCGCCCGTCGGTGGCCTGGGCCGGCAGCCCCGACAGCAACCCGTCGAGCTCGTCGACGGCGGGCAGAGTGGCGTCGGCGTGCGGTAGCCGCTGCAACGAAGCCCTCATCTGTTGCACGCACCCGGCCACGGAGCGCGGGAACGTTGCGTCGTAGAGCAGGAAAGACACGACCGATGCACCATCGATCGGGCCGCGGTGCGAACGCTGGTACATCTGCAACGCGGTCAGGCTGCGCAGCACGCCCATCCACTGCACCTCGTCGAACTCGTGCCGATCGCCGGTGGCGGCCAGCAGCGAGGCGGCACGTACACCCAGCACCCGCGTCGTCATGTCGGCGCGTTCCATCACCTGACCCAGCCGCCACAGCTCGTACGCCTCGTCGCGGCGCATCATGCCGGCGACGACGCCGTCGAGGCGCTGGCACTCGGACATCACCCGCCCGAGGAAGCGCGCCCGGCTACGCCGGTCGACGCCGCTCTCCGTGTCGCGGCTGGTGAACAGGAACAGGTCGTTCACCGCTTGCCACGCCTCGCGCGGCAGCACCTCGCGGGTGGTGCGCAGGTTCTCGCGTGCCTGGGCAACGCTCGCCACGACGCTGCCACGGTTGGCCAGATCGGCCACCAGGAAGCGAACGATCTCGTTCTCGCCGGCGCGCAGGTGGCCGGCATCGAACTGCTCGCGACTGCCGGCCACGGCCAGCAACGGCTCCCAGCTGGAGGCCACGCCACGTGGCAGGTCGAGGATCAGCTCGGTGAAGCTGCGCACGAGGCGGGCCGTGTCCTCCGCACGTTCCAGGTAGCGAGCGCCCCAGTACAGGTTCTCGGCGACTCGCGAGAGCAGCATCACGCCTCCACGATCCACGTGTCCTTGCTGCCGCCACCCTGCGACGAGTTCACCACGAGCGAGCCGCGTCGCAGCGCCACCCGCGTCAGCCCACCGGCGCTGACGTAGCTGGTGGCGCCGCTGAGGATGAACGGGCGCAGGTCGACGTGGCGCGGCTCGATCGCCCCGTCGCACAGCGTGGGCGCGGTGCTGAGCGCGAGGATGGGCTGCGCCACCCAGTTGCGCGGGTCGGCCTCGATCTGGGCGATCGCCGCGTCGAGCTCGCTGCGGGTGGCGCGGTTGCCGATCAGCAGCCCGTACCCGCCACTCTCGTTGGCGGGCTTCACCACCAGCTCCTCGATGTGGTCGATGACGTACTGCAACTCGTCGGGGTACACGCAGCGGTAGGTGGGCACGTTCGGCAGCAACGGCTCTTCGCCGAGGTAGTAGCGGATCATGTCGGGCACCCACGCATACACGACCTTGTCGTCGGCCACGCCCGCGCCGGGGGCGTTCGCGATGGCCACGTTGCCGGCCCGCCACGCGCGCATCAGCCCGGGCACGCCGAGCGTGCTGTCCTCGCGGAACACCTCGGGGTCGATGAACAGGTCGTCGACCCGGCGGTAGATCACGTGCACCCGCTCGAGCCCGTCGATCGTGCGCATGTACACGCACTCGTCGTCGCCCACCACCAGGTCGACGCCCTCCACGAGCGCGGCACCGATGCGCTGGGCCAGGAACGAGTGCTCGAAGTACGCGCTGTTGTAGATGCCCGGTGTGAGCACTGCGATGGTGGGCTCGTCGACCCCGTCGGGGGCCAACGACGACAGCATGCGGTTCAACTCGTCGGTGTACGCGTCGACCGGGAGGATGCTCTGCTTCTGGAACACGTCGGCGAACGCCCGCTTGGAGATGGCCCGGTTCTCCAGCACGTAGCTGACGCCCGACGGCACGCGCAGGTTGTCCTCCAGCACGTACATCGTGCCGTCGGCGTCGCGTACCAGGTCGCTGCCGCTGATGTGCGCCCACACACCGAACTTCGGGGTGACGCCCACGCACTCGGCGCGGAAGTTCACCGAGTGCGCCAACAGGTCGGCCGGGAACACACCGTCGTGGATGATGCGCTGCTCGTGGTACACGTCGTCGATGAACATGTTCACGGCCCGCAGCCGTTGCACGAGGCCACGCTCGACCTCGCGCCACTCGCTGGCTGCGATGACGCGCGGAATGACGTCGAAGGGCCAGGCGCGATCGATGCCGCGCCCGTCGGAGTAGACCGTGAACGTGATGCCCATGCCGACGATGTCGAGCTCGGCCAGGTCTTGCCGCTGCTGCAGTTCTGACAGGCCGAGTGTGTGCAACTGCTGCACGAGCTCGACGGATGCCGCCCGCGGGTTGCCCTCGTGGTCCAGCAGTTCGTCCCAGGCGTCGGTGGAGGTGCGCAGTTCGGCCATGCTCATGCACCCACCGTGTCAACCGTGCATTTCCGCAGCATGCCGCGACTATGACACGCGCGTGAACTGGGTTGCGCCCCCTGCGGCCAGTCCGCCAGGTCAACGGCGACGAGTTGGGTCTTTGGTCCCTGTCGTGCCATGTGACACATGTGTCAACCTGGCGCGATTCCGCGCTGTGGGGGTGCGGACACCCGAATTACACCTGAACGAGGAGAACCCCGTGGACGTCAACGACATGATCCTGTTGAGCATCGACGATCACCTGATCGAGCCGCCCGACATGTTCGACAAGCACATGCCTGCGGCGCTGAAGGATCAGGCGCCCAAGCTGGTGAAGGACGACACCGGCAAAGATCAGTGGATCTTCCAGGGCGAGTCCATCGGCGTGCCCGGCCTCGCCGCCGTCGCCTCGTGGCCCAAGGAAGAGTGGAACTTCAACCCCACCGACCTGTCGGAGATGCGCCCCGGCTGCTACGACCTCGACGCTCGCGTCGGCGACATGGACGCCAACGGCATGTTGGCCGGCATGAACTTCCCGACGTTCGCCGGGTTCGCCGGCAGCCACCTCGCGAAGATGCCCGACAAGGCGCTCACCGCCGCCGCGATCAGCGCGTACAACGACTGGGCCATCGACGAGGTCGCGGGCTCGCACCCGGGCCGCTTCATCCCGCTGTCCATCCTGCCCACGTGGGACATCGACGCCGCCGTCAAGGAAGTGCACCGTGTCGCCGCCAAGGGCTGCGTCGCGGTCAGCATGCCCGAGACGCCGTACGGCGTTGGCCTGCCCAGCTTCGCCTCCGGCTACTTCGACCCGGTGTTCGCCGCCATGATCGACACCGGCATGACCCCGTGCATGCACATCGGTGGTGCGTTCGGCCTGATCAAGCGCCCGGCCGAAGCGCTGATGGACGACATCATCATCCTCGCCCCGCAGGTCATGGCCGTCACCGTCACCGACATCATCCTCGGCGGCCTGCTGCAGCGCTTCCCCGACCTGAAGATCGCTCTCTCCGAGGGTGGCATCGGCTGGGTGTCGTTCTTCCTCGACCGCCTCGACCGGCACGTCACGAACCAGTCGTGGACGCATCTCGACAAGCTGCCCGGCGGCAAGACCCCCACCGAGGTCTGGAAGGAGCACTTCCTCGCCTGCTTCATCACCGACCCGTCGGCGCTGCACCTGCGCGACCGCATCGGTGTGAACACGCTGGCCTGGGAGTGCGACTACCCGCACAGCGACAGCACGTGGCCCAACTCGCCCGAGCTGTTGAAGGCCGAGCTCGACGCGGCCGGCTGCAGCGACGACGACATCAACGCCATCACCTGGAAGAACGTCGCCCGCTTCTTCAACTACGACCCGTTCAAGCACATCAAGCAGGAAGACGCCACCGTGGGCGCGCTGCGCGCCAAGGCCGCGGCTGCCGGCATCGACGTCAGCGAGACCCCGAAGGCCGAGTACAAGCGGCGCTTCGACGCCGCACTCGTCGCCGGCAACTGATCACTCGTTCCCCTCGCGGGGGAGGAAGCGAAGGGCCCGGGGTTCGCCCGGGCCCTTCCGCGTTCACCGGGCCGTTTCGCGTTGACCTCGCGATCCCGGTACCGTGATGGCGCCGGAGCCTCCACGGGTTGCGGCCACGACCCCGGGCGACTTGTAACCGCGCCGGGGTCACCTCGTTCCCGGTGTGGGCCGGCTGTGGCCGCCGGCCCTCGGTGCCTCGTCAGGTGTCGACGATCTCCACGCGCACGCGCTTGTTGCCCTTGCCCTTGTTCTCCAGCTTCAGCACGCGCAACCGGCCGACCTCGGCAGTGGAGTTCACGTGGGTACCGCCGTCGGCCTGCTTGTCCAGCCCGACGATGTCGACCACGCGGATCTCGGTGACGGCCTCGGGGATCATGTTCACCTTCGTGCGGATCAGGTCGGCGTCGTGCACGGCTGTGTCGCGCGGCAGGAATGCGACCTCGATCCGCCTGTCGGCGGCGAGCTCGGCGTTCACCAGTTGCTCCACCCGGGCCGCGAAGCCCTCGGGCACAGGGTCGAACTCGAAGTCCATGCGGGCCACGAGCGGCTCCATGTTGCCTCCGGTCACCGGCACCCGCCACTCGTTCCAGATCACCCCGCACAGCACGTGCAGCGCGCTGTGCGTGCGCATCAGCCGGTGCCGGCGTTCCCAGTCGATCTCGCCGTCGACGCGATCGCCCACGGCCGGCAGCGGACCGCCCAGCAGCTGGTGCCACACCCCCTCGCCGGCGTCGCCCACCTCCTTGCGCACGTCCACCACGGGCAGCCCGGCCAGGGTGCCGGTGTCGTGCGGCTGCCCGCCACCGGTTGGGTAGAAGGCCGTGCGGTCCAACGCGACGGCGCCGCCGCGTACAGCCGTCACGGTGGCCGTGAACCGGGCGAGGTAGGCATCGCGGAGGTACAGCAGTTCTGTCACGAAGAAGAGTCTGCCCCTCGCGAACCACCCGGCGCGACCGGCGCGGCCGGGCTCGCGTCAAACCGCCGCGAGACCGCCTTCACAATCGCACGTGTCGCGCCCCCGACCTCCACAGCCCACGGTCGCGGGCGCGACGCGAGCGAGGGTTGCCGGGGGCGGGGAGGCGGGCGGTGCGGTCGACTGCGCAGTGGTTAGCGTGTGATCGTGACGAACGAACCCGGTTCCATTGCCCGTCGCGCCATCGCGCTGCTCGACCTCACCGAGCTCGGCGACCATGCCACCGCCGACGACGTGGCCGCATTGTGCGCACGCGCCATCGGCCGTCACGGCAGCGTC
Organism: Actinomycetota bacterium; assembly: GCA_030645675.1. Classification (GTDB taxonomy): domain Bacteria; phylum Actinomycetota; class Acidimicrobiia; order Acidimicrobiales; family Ilumatobacteraceae; genus UBA668. The sequence continues at coordinate 23,716 of JAUSLQ010000139.1, forward strand.
GCTGCCGTGTGCGTGTGGCCGCGTCATGTGGCGCAGGCGGCCGCACTCGTGCAGGCCCAAGGCGTTCGGGTGGCCACCGTCGTGAACTTCCCCGGCGGCGACGACGCACTCGACGACGTGATTGCGCTCGCCCGCCAGGCACTGGCCGACGGCGCCGACGAGATCGACCTGGTGCTGCCCTACCGAGCGTTCCGCGATGGCGACCACGCCCGCGGCGCCGCCACGGTCGCCGCGCTCCGTCAGGCGGTGCCCAGCGGCGACGGCAAGACCCTGAAGGTGATCCTGGAGACCGGCGAGCTCGCCGAGCCGGCGCTGGTGCGGGCCGCCTCCGAAGTCGCCATTCGCAACGGCGCCGACTTCATCAAGACCTCCACCGGCAAGACCCCGGTCAGCGCCACGCTTGCCGCCACCGACGTGATGCTGCACACCATCCACGACCTCGACCCGGCAGTGGGCCTGAAACCCAGCGGGGGCATCCGAACGTTGGCCGAGGCTGCCGCCTACCTGGCCCAGGCAGACCAGATCATGGGCTCCCAGTGGGTGTCGCCGGCCACGTTCCGCTTCGGCGCCAGTGGCCTGCTGACCGCGTTGGAGGCCGTCTGCGACGGCGACAGCGCCGCCCCCACGACTGCACCCACGACTGCACCCACTGGCGAGGAGACCTACTGATGCTGCCCCAGGAGATCATCCGCGCAAAGCGCGACGGCAAGGTGCTGGCCGAGGCCGACATCGCCGAGTTCATCGCCGGGCTCACCAACGGTGCGGTCACCGAGGGTCAGGCAGCGGCCTTCGCGATGGCCGTGTACTTCAAGGGCATGAACATCGCCGAGCGTGTCGCCCTGACCAAGGCCATGCGCGACAGCGGCACCGTGCTGAAGTGGGACCTACCGGGCCCGGTGCTGGACAAGCACTCGACGGGCGGCGTGGGCGACACCGTCAGCCTGATGCTGGCCCCGATGGTGGCGGCCTGCGGCGGCTTCGTACCGATGATCTCCGGCCGCGGCCTGGGGCACACGGGCGGCACCTACGACAAGATGGAGTCGATCCCGGGTTACGTGGCGGCGCCCACCATGGCCAAGTTCCGCTCGGTGGTCGGCAAGGTGGGCTGCGCGATCATCGGCGAGACCGCCGATCTGGCGCCCGCCGACAAGCGCCTGTACGGCATCCGCGACGTCACCGCCACGGTGGAGAGCATCGGCCTGATCACGGCGTCGATCCTGTCGAAGAAGTTGGCGGCCGGGTTGCAGGGCCTCTCGATGGATGTGAAGTGCGGCAACGGTGCGTTCATGCCCACGCTGCCCAAGGCTCGCGAGCTGGCGCAGAGCATCGCCTCCGTCGCCACCGGCGCCGGCCTGCCCACCGTGGCGCTGATCACCGACATGGACCGCCCACTGGCCGACGCCGCCGGCAACGCGGTCGAGGTGGCCTACGCCGTCGACTACCTGACGGGCGCCCGGCGCGAGCCGCGCATGCACGAGGTGGTGATGGCGCTGTGCGCGGAGATGCTGGTGCTGGGCAAGCTGGCCCGCACGCCGAAGGCCGCCCGCGGGCAGCTGCAAGCAGCGCTGGATTCGGGTGCTGCGGCCGAGCAGTTCGGCCGAATGGTCGCCGCGCTCGGCGGGCCCAAGAAGTTCGTCGACGACCCGTGGCGGCACATGGAGGTCGCACCGCTGACCGTTGCCATCCACCCCGAGCGAGGCGGCACCGTGCGCGGCATCGACACCCGGGCGATGGGCATGGTGGTGGTCGCCCTCGGCGGCGGCCGTTCGCGCCCGCAAGACCCTGTCGACCATGCGGTGGGCCTCACCTGGCTGGCCGGCCTCGGCGACGAGGTGGGCCCCGAGCGCCCGCTGGCGATCGTGCACGCCCGCAACGACGCGCAGGTGCAGCTTGCCTCCGAGCTGCTGCGCGCGGCCTATCGCCTGACGGGCAAGGCCGCTGCGCCGCAGCCGCCCGTGCTCGACCGCGTCACCGCCTGACCCGGCCGACCCCGCACCACGCGGCCCCCAGCGAAGCCTCCTTGGGGCGCTCAAGTCGGCGGTGAGACCACGCCGGCGGTGGCCCGAACGCCAACTTGGCACGGACCCATCACAAGTTGGCGATCGGACCACGCTGGCAGTGGGCTGAACGCCAACTTGGCGCGGGTCAGGTGGTGGCGGGTTGCGGCTCCTTGGGCAGGCCGAGGGCGCGCTCGCCGACGATGTTGCGCTGGATCTGGCTGGTGCCGCCCCAGATGGTTTCGCTGCGGCTGAAGAAGAACGCGCTCATCATTGCGCTCACCGGGTAACCCGGGCGGCGTGCTTCGCGGGCGGTGCCGGGCCACGAGCCGCCGGCCGAGCCGGTGTCGATCAGCATCGAGGCCGGGCCGTGGATGTCGAGCGCGAGTTCCATCGCGGCCTTGTGCATCTCGCTCCAGAACATCTTGTTGCTCGCGCCGAGCGCGGCGATACCCGGATCCTTCTGGCCGGCCAGCGCGGTGGACAGCGAGCGCAGGCCGTTCACGCGCAGGATCTGGATCTTCGTGTAGAACTCCATCAGCCGCTGGCGAATGGCGGGTTCGTGGATCGCGCCGTTCTCCTGCGCGGCGGCGAGCATCAGCTTGTACTCCTCCTCGAAGCGGCGATACCCGGTGGTGGCACTCATGCCGCGCTCGAACGCGAGCGTGCTGTTGGCCACCTTCCAGCCGTTGTTCACGCCGCCGACGACGTTGTCCTTCGGGCAGCGGGCATCGGTGAAGAACACTTCGCAGAACTCAGCCGTGCCATCGGGCTGGGTGATGCCGCGCACTTCCACACCGGGCTGGTGCATGGGCACCAGCAGATAGCTGATGCCCTTGTGCTTGGGCGCATCGGGGTCGGTGCGGGTGAGCAGGAAGCAGTAGTCGGCGTGGTGTCCACCCGTGGTCCACACCTTCTGGCCGTTGATGATCCACTCGTCGCCGTCGAGGATGGCCGTGGTCTTCAGCGAGGCCAGGTCGCTGCCGCTGTTCGGCTCGCTGAAGCCCTGACACCAGCGCATCGAGCCGTTGAGGATGCGCGGCAGGAAGTCCTTCTTCTGCTCCTCGGTGCCCCACTGCAGGATGGTGGGGCCCACGAGCGTGTCGCCGAAGAAGTCGGCGCGCAGCGGTGCCTTCACGCGTGCGAACTCTTCGGCCAGCACCACGCCTTCCATCGTGCTGAGGCCCTTGCCGCCGTACTCGGTGGGCCACGTGGCGCAGATCCAACCGCCGGTGAACAGCTTCGTCGGCCAGCCCTCGTTGAACGCCTTGCGCGCCTCGGGCTCCATCTCGAAGGCCTCACCGGCCTCGTGCGCCTCACACCATCCGCCAGGCAGGTTCTCGCGCAGCCAGGCGCGGATCTCGATGCGGAATCGTTCGGCTTCAGGGGTGTAGCTCAGCTCCATCCCCCAAGTATTGACCCGCGGGTCAAGTGAAGTGAAACCGAACGCGCCGTCAGTCGCCTGGGCCGTTTCACACGCCGTTCACACGCGGCGAACAGTCGTGAAACGGGGCGGGTCTACCGTCGACCGCATGGCCAGCCCCGCTCCTGCTCAGCGCCTCGATGTCTGCCCCCTCACACATCAGGGCCGTCAGGAGCGGGCTGTGCTGGCCGTTCTGTACGAGAACCGGCAGCGCGTGGTGGGGCGCCGCGAGCTTGCCCGCGCTGCCGGTCTCGCGGAGCTGAACCAGCGACGCTGCGACAGTGTGCTGGTGGGTGTGCGGCGGATGCTCGGCCCCGACTCGATCGTCACCGTCCGCAGCCGCGGCTGGATGCTCGCCGAGAGCGCCGTGGTCGCCGCCGCCGCGCTGCTCGCCGAAGACGCCAACGACGACGCCCGCAACGACGCAGCCCTGATCGACGAGTCAGCGGGCGACACGAAGTGATCGCCTCGGAAACGGGCGTGGATCTCGCGCGCCTGCTGCTCGACCTGCTGATCATCGTCTCGGCGGCGAAGCTGGCAGCGGAGCTCGTCGAGCGGCTGCGCATCCCCGCCGTGCTCGGCGAGATCCTGGCCGGCGTGGCCATCGGCCCGTCCGGGTTCGGCTTGGTGGAACTCGGCGGCGACCGAGGTGTGTCGCTGGGAATGCTCGCCGAGATCGGCGTGCTGCTCCTGCTGCTGCAGGTCGGCATGGAGATGGATCTCAAGGAGCTGGGCAAGGTCGGCAAGGCGTCACTGCTGGTGGCGATCATCGGCGTCGTCGTCCCGTTCGCTTCCGGCGCTGGCGTGGGCCTCGCATTCGGGCTCTCCACGAACACGGCGATCTTCATCGGCGCTGCACTCACGGCCACCAGCGTGGGCATCACCGCTCGCGTGTTCGGCGACCTGCGCGCCTTGGCCACCACCGAGGCCAGGATCGTGCTCGGTGCCGCTGTCGCCGACGATGTGTTGGGCCTGGTGATCCTCACCGTCGTGGTGAAGGTGGTCACCGGCGGCTCGGTGGGAGTGGGCACGATCGCCTCCACGCTGGGCCTGGCGATCGGATTCCTCCTGCTCACAGGCATCGTCGGCATCTTCGCCGTGCCCAAGGTGCTCGACACGATCCACCGCCGCTCGATCTCCCCCGCCACCGTCACCGTGGCGGCGCTGGTCGTCACGATCGGGTTCGCCGAACTGGCCGACAGCGCCAAGCTGGCGTTCATCATCGGTGCGTTCATGGCCGGGTTGGGCCTCGGGCGCAGCAAGCAGCACGACCGCATCGCTCGCGACCTCGGTGCCGTGGGCAACATCCTGATCCCCGTGTTCTTCGCCCAGATCGGCATCAACACCGACCTCGAGGCGATGTTCAAGCCGTCAGTGCTCGGCCTCGCAGCAGTGCTCAGCGTGGTTGCGGTGCTCGGCAAGCTCGCTGCCGCGCTCGGCACGTTCGGCACGCCGGCCGACAAGCTGCTCGTGGGCCTGGGCATGATCCCCCGTGGCGAAGTAGGACTGATCTTCGCGGCCATCGGGCTGTCGAACGGCGTGCTCGACGCCGATCAGTACGGCGGGTTGATCCTGGTGGTGCTGCTCACCACCGTCATCACTCCCCCGCTGCTGCGCTGGCGCCTCGGGCAGGCGGCCCCCACCGTCGATCTCGACACCACTGCCGAGCCGCAGGAAGGCTGGCTCACGATCGCCGCCAGCCGCGTGCAGTTGAACGGCGTGCCGCCGGTCGATCTCACCGTGCCGCTCGCGTTGCGCACGGCTGGGCTCACCACCACGGCGACCCCTTCCGACCACCTGCTCGACTGGTTCGGGACGCATCGGATTGCCACCCTCTCGTGGGATCAGGCCGACACCGCCGGCCTGCTGCGGCTGCTGCGCGACGACAACCCGCGCGCGTGGCGGTTCCTCGACCTCACCGGTGTGCTCGAGCGGGCGCTCCCCGAGGTGGCGTCGGCAATGGCCCGCCGGCGCGCCGACCTCGGCGACCTCGACCCGATGGCCGCGCTGCGCTTCCAGGTGGTCGACCGGCTCGACTCGCTCGCGCACCAGATCGGCCTGCCGAGCGACGACCTGGTGATCGCCGCCCTCGTGGCCGACGTGTGCGAAGACACCGCGCGTTCCGAGGGCGAGTGTGCCTCCAGCCTCGCCCGGCGGCTGGTGCCCGACGACGAAGCCGAGCACATCGTGGCGATCATCGCCGATGCGCACATGCTGCGTGCCGGCACTCGCGAACCTCATGCGTTCGACCGCACTGAGATCCTGCAACTGGCCACGCACCTCGCCAGTTCCGCCCATGCCCGCGATGCGCACACGCTGGCGTTGGCCTTGGGTGGCCTGCCGATCTGGCAGCGCGAGGCGCTCGACGAGCGGCTGCGGCTGGTGGTCGAGGCGCTCGAACACCCCGAGGTCACCGGCAGCGAGGCCAACAACCTCGCCGGCGCGCGGCGCCTCGCCGCCGAGCACCTGCTCGCTGAGGAAGCGCCGATCGAGCGGCTGCGGTTCGCCACCAACAGCTACCTGTTGTCGCACGAGCCGGAGGAACTGGCCCGCCAGGCACGCCTCGTCGAGCCGCTGCCGAGGGCCGGCACCGTTCGCGTGTCGGTGACACCGATGCCCGAACCCGACCGCTGGAAGGTCGACGTCGCCTGCCGCGACACAGACGGCCTGCTCGCGCACCTCGCCGAGGTGTTCACCACACACGGGCTGCCGATCGCCGGCGCGGGAATCGCCACCTGGCCCGACGGCGCCGTGCTCGACAGCTTCGAGGTGATCACTTCCAGCCGGCCCGCAGCGCGCCAGCTCGCGCTCGCGTTCGAGGCGAAACTGAAGTCGAAGCTGACACTCGTGGCGATGCCCGGCCTGACGCTCGAGTTCGACAACGCGGCGCTGCCGTGGCACACGTCGATCCTGGTGAGCGGCCCGGATCGCCTGGGCGTGTTGCAGGCGGTCACCGCGGCCTTCGCCGCTGCCGACGTGGTGGTGCACACGGCACGCGTCGCCACCACCGGCGACACGGTGAGCGACCGGTTCGCGGTCAGCGACCGCGTGGGACGCAAGCTCGCCGACGACTCGATCGAGCGCATCCGCCGCACGCTGGCCGACGGCGCGGCACCTCGTCGCCGCGGCCGCAAGGGCTGAACGAGACCGACACAGAGCGGCAACACGAGTGCGATGGCGCGGAAATCACGGCACCGTACGATCACCCGCACGTGATCGCGGTGCCGCTCGGGAGGCGGTGCTGGAGAGCGGAACGGTACGCCGTTCACGCGCACGGAAACTTCTGTTTCCGGTAGGGGCAGCTCCCGGGTCGGTGGTTCGCCACCGGCCCGGGGCACTGCCGCGACCGCACACGCGATATGGCCTGACCAGGTGATTTGCAGAAACACGCGAGCGCCACACTGCGGAAACAATGCGGCGACGACTTGGAAATCTCCGTTCCGTATGGTGCAGTCACTCGCTCCAGCGCCGTGGCGAGTGTCGTATCTGCCCCTCGACCCCACAGGAGACAACGTGCGCACACGAGCGCCCAAATACCTATTCGGCGCCCTCTTCGGAGCCGGCGCCTCGACCCTGCTCCTCGGAGCAAACGCCTACGCCGACACTGGCGAAGATGCACTGGCAGCAGTTGGCGTTCTCGGCCAGCAGACCAGCTTGCTCTGGATCATCATCGGCGCAGTCCTGGTGATCTTCATGCAGGCCGGGTTCGCCCTCGTCGAGACCGGCTTCACGCAGAAGAAGAATGCCGCCGAGGTGATGAGCACGAACTTCGCCATCTTCGGCCTCGGCTTCGTCGGCTTCCTGTTCGTCGGCTTCCCGCTGGCGTTCTCCGGCTTCAGCTATGGAGCGTTCGGCCTGGACACCCCGATGAACGGCGACGGAATGCCCGCAGTCGGTGGCGAGTTCACCGGCATCTTCTACTGGGGTTACAGCCACCTCGGCGATGGCGCCACGCCGGCGTTGCTCGGCTTCATGCTCTACATGGTGGCCTTCATGGACACCACGGCCACGATCCCCACGGGCTCGATGGCCGAGCGCTGGAAGTGGAAGAGCTTCGTGTGGTGGGGCCTGTTCTGCGGTGCCCTGTACTACCCGCTGTTCGCGGCATGGACCTGGGGTGGCGGCTGGCTGGCCAAGAGCTGGGAGACCCTGCACCTCGGTGCCGGCTACGTCGACTTCGCCGGCTCGGGCGTGGTGCACGCAGTGGGTGGCGTTGCCGCCCTCGCCGGTGCCATCGTGCTCGGCCCCCGCATCGGCAAGTTCGGTGCCGACGGCAAGGCCAAGGCGATCCCTGGCCACAACATCCCGATGGCCATGCTCGGCTGCTTCGTGCTGCTGTTCGGATGGTTCGGCTTCAACGCCGCCTCCACGTTCGCCTCCACCGACATCCAGTTCTCGACGGTTGCCGCCAACACGGCGATCGCCGGCGCGCTCGGCTCGATCGCGGCGATGTACTACATCACCTGGCGTACCGGTAAGCCGGACCCGGGCATGATGGTGAACGGCATGCTCGGCGGCCTCGTCGGCATCACCGCCCCCTGCGCCTTCGTGGCCCCGTGGGCAGCGGCCGTCATCGGCATCATCTGCGGCGTACTGGCGATCGAATCGGTGTTCTTCTTCGAGAAGCGCAAGATCGACGATCCGGTGGGTGCGATTGCCGTGCACGGCATTTGCGGCACGTTCGGTGTGCTCGCCGTCGGCATCTTCGCCAACGGCAAGTACGGCGCCGGCTGGAACGGCTCGTCGAGCACGGGCGTGGCGGGCATCATCAAGGGCGAGTATGGCCAGCTCGGCGCTCAGGCGCTCGGTGCGCTCGTCATCTGGACCGTGATCTTCGGTATCGCCTTCGGCTTCTTCAAGATCCAGAACAAGTTCACCAAGGGTGGCATCCGGTCGACGGAAGAGGACGAAATCGGTGGTCTCGATCTTCCCGAGATGGGCGTCCTGGCGTACAACGACTGAGGCTGCGACACACATGACACACACGACCAACACCACTTCGAGCCGAAAGGCAGCCCACTCATGAAGCTCATCACTGCAATCGTCAAGCCGTTCAAACTGGACGACGTGAAGGAGGCCATCAAGGCCGCCGGCGCCCTCGGCGTCACCGTCACCGAGGTCAAGGGCTTCGGCCGCCAGGGTGGACACACCGAGGTCTACCGCGGCACCGAGTACAACATCGACTTCGTCCCCAAGGTGAAGCTCGAGATCGTCGTCGAGGATTCCTCGGTCGACGGCCTCATCGAGGCCATCCAGAAGGCGGCAGTCACCGGCAAGATCGGCGACGGGAAGATCTGGGTCACCAGCGTCGACCGTCTCGTCCGCATCCGCACCGGCGAAGAAGGCCCGGAAGCGGTCTAGTACCGCAGCGTCGAGGGGCCGTGGCCGGCCCGATCCCCACGGATCGGGTGCAGGCCACGGCCCCTCTTCGCGTCCACCACCCTCTCGGCTTCGTGTCCCACCTCGGCCACGGATCGCCGTGGTGTTCTGTTTCAGGACATCGCTGACAGTTGATGTCGCGGGACATCGCTGACACCTGATTCGGTCGTCCACGCTGGGTGGATGGCCGGGAAGGGAACAGCGATGGACGTGAAGTTGGCTGCAGCGTTGGCTGGCGCGGTTCGCCGCGGGGAGGTCGCCGGGTTCTGTCGGACGAACGGGATCTCGCGTGAGACGTTCTACAAATGGCGTCGGCGTGCCGCGGCAGCGGGCGGGGTGCTCGGGCTGGAGGAACTGTCGCGGCGTCCGTTGCGGTCGCCGAATCAGACGCCGGTCGATGTTGAGGACGCGATCGTGCGGGCCCGCAAGGAGCTCGATGATGTCGGGTGGGACAATGGGCCGTGGTCGGTGCGTCAGCGACTGTTGAAGTTGACGGTCGTGGGGGTGCCGTCGGAAGCGACGATCTGGCGGATCCTGGTCCGTCGCGGCCTGATCACGCCCGAGCCGAAGAAGCGACCCAAGAACACCTGGCACCGGTTCGTGTGGGACCGTTCGAACGATTTGTGGCAGATCGATGCCACCCATTGGGCCCTCGCCGATGGCAGGCCCGTGGAGATCATCAACATCATCGATGACCACTCGCGGGTGTGTCCGCGATCGCTCGCCGTGTGGACGTGCACCTCACCGATGGCCTGGAAGGCTGTCGAACAAGGGGCTGGCGGGTGGGGACTGCCGGCGCGGATGTTGTCGGACAACGGGATCGCGTTCAACCAGAGCCGACGCAACACCACCAGCCTTCTCGAGCTGAACCTGCGCAGGCTGGGTGTGTTGCCGATCGCGTCGATG
>JAUSLQ010000159.1 GCA_030645675.1 Actinomycetota bacterium
GGGTGTGGCCGTGGCCGTGCGCGAGCGGTACCCGCAGGTGTGGTCGCCCGGCCGCAGCGACCTGTGCTTCGCCACCACCAACCGCCAGTCGGCGCTGATGGCCATGGCCCCGCGCTGCGATGCGATCGTGGTCATCGGGTCCGCCAACTCGTCCAACACCCGAGCGCTGGAGAAGCTGGCCATCGAGGCCGGCTGCCCGCAGGTGTTCCGGGTGAACGGAGCCGAGGAGCTACCCACTGATCTCCACGGCACGGTGGGCGTCACCGCCGGCGCATCGGCCCCCGAGGAACTGGTCGAGGCGATCATCGCCCGCCTCGCCCCGGCGCACGGCGTCGAGCACCTGCGCGTGACGGAGGAAGACGAGTACTTCCCTCCCCCACGCAACATCCGCGACCTGCAGAGCGCCATCGGTATCGTGGCTGCGGCCATGTGCGGTGGGCCCACCGAACTGTCGGCGGTGTTCGACGACCGCGGCCTCGCCGCCAGCGATGTGCTCGCGACCCTCGTCGATTCCTAGTCTGTTCTCATGCTGTCGCCCACCGCCGAGTCCATCCGCCTCTTCCTCCACGTGCTGGCTGCCTCGGTGTGGGTCGGCGGGCAGTTCGTCGTCGCGGGCATCGTGCCCGGTATGCGCCGCACCGTGCCCGAGGGCACCAAGGCTGTGGCGCAGGGCTTCGCCCGTGTCGCCTGGCCGGCGTACGGCATCACCGTCATCACCGGCATGTGGAGCTTGATGTCGGGGGAGATCACCGACATGGAGGATGCCTACCAGGGCACGCTGCTGCTGAAGATCGGCGTCGCCATCGCGGCGGGCATCTTCGCCGCCATCCACTCGGCGGGGAAGAGCAAGCTGTCGATCGCCGTCGGTGGCGCCCTGGGCCTGCTGTGCTCCGTCGCCGCCTTGTTCCTCGGCATCGTCCTCACCACTGCCAGCTGACCCGTCCGCCGCTCACCACCGCCCACTTCGCCCCCGCTCCGCCGCACCGCCGCACCGCCGCACCGCCGCACCCCAGCCTCGCCGCCAAGTCGGCGTTCAGACCACCCTGGGCGTGGGCTGAACGCCAACTCGCGCAGCGCGTCCACAAGTTGGCGTTCAGACCACCCTGCGAGAGGGTTCAACGCCAACTTGCCACTGTCGCCGTGCCGGAGCTTCGGGCCGCGATCCATCCCGCTCCTACTCGCCTTCCGCTGACCGCCTGCGTCGCGTCATGCGCCGCGCTGCAACGTGGCAGCGGGAGGATGACGTGAACGAGTCGACCTGTGGCAGGAGGGGTTGGGGAGCGGGACGTCGCCCCGCCCAGCGTGGCTCGCGTCGGGAGCGCCACGTCGCCCGAACAGATCGAAATCGAATCGACGAGACCGGCGACACGACCGGCGACACGACCGGCGGCGTGATCGCCGACACGACACGACCGCCGCCGGGCACAGCCCGCGGTGGCCCGTCACCGTCAGTTGCGGGGCACCTGGCTCCAGGGGACGTCGCGGTCGACGCGGACGTCTCCCGGCAGACCGAGCATGCGCTCACCGAGGATGTTCAGCATCACCTCGGTGGTGCCGCCTTCGATCGAGTTGGCCCGGGCACGCAGGAACGCCTTCTGTGGGTAGTGGTACTCCATCGCGCTCTCCGGCCGCACCTGCGTGTAGTCGCCGTACAGCATCGCCTCGGAGCCCATCACGTTCATCAGCGCGTTGTAGATGTCCTTGTTGAGGTTGGCCGAGGCCAGCTTGCCGATGCTGCCCTCGGGGCCCGGGTCGCCCATCTTGCGGTTGTTGTTGGCGCGGATGTTGGTCAGGCGCAGCACCTCGGCGCGGCTCCAGAGCTTCATCACCTCGTCCTGAGAGGCGGCGTCCTTGCGCCACTCCGGGGCATCGGCCCAGGCCTTCATCAGCGGGGCGATCGTGCCCGAGCCACGCTGCGGGATGGTGCCGCCGATGGAGACCCGCTCGTTCATCAGTGTCGTCAGCGACACGCGCCAGCCGTCGCCCGGGGCGCCCAGCATCTCCTTCTCCGGGATGCGGGTGTCGGTGAAGTAGACCTCGTTGAACTCCGCCTCGCCGGTCATCTGGCGCAACGGGCGCACCTCCACCCCGGGCGCCTGCATGTCGACCACGAAGGCGGTGAGACCGGCGTGCTTCACGGCTTCGGGGTTTGTGCGCACCACGAGCAGACCCCAACGCGACACGTGCGCCAGCGTCGTCCACACCTTCTGGCCGTTCACCACCCACTCGTCGCCGTCCTGCACACCGCGGCTGGAGAGGCCGGCGAAGTCGCTGCCCGAGCCGGGCTCGCTGAACAGCTGGCACCAGATCTCCTCGCCCGTGAACAGGGGGCGCAGGTAGCGCGACTTCTGCTCGTCGCTGCCCCAGGCGTGCACCGTGGGGCCGCACATGCCATGGCCGATGGGGTTGCGGTACACCGGGTTGGGCGCGCCCTCGGCGTAGATGCGCTCGTTGATCAGCTTCTGCACCTTCGGGTTCAGCCCCAGGCCGCCGAACCCCTTGTCGAAGTGCACCCACGCGAGACCCTTGTCGAACTGCGCACCGAGGAACTCGATGCTGCTGACCTGCTTCGGCGGGAACTCGCGCAGCAGGTCGTCGACGAGGCCGCTGACGAGTCGCTCGTCGGCGGAGAGATCGGTGTCGGTGACGGTCATGTGGGCTCCTGGAAGGATTGGGCGCATCGGCACCCGCTGGACGTGCGTGTCGACGTTAGCGGTGCGCCCCGGAGCGGGCCGAACCGTGCAAGAACGACCATCACGGGTCGCCACCGAGCCGACGCCCAGCGCCTCAGCGGCGATGCAGCACGACCCCCGGTTCCTGCTGCAACCGTTCGGCCTCGGCCTCGCCGGCATCGGGGTCGAGCTCCAGCACTATCTGCATGAACGCCCACATCGCATCCAGCTGCACTGCCAGCAGCTGGCGCCAGCTGCGGCCGGCGGCGCCCTGCGAGCCGGCCGCGGCGTTCATCAGGTAGTCGCGGACCAATTGCGGTAGCTGGGGCACCCGGTGGGCCAGCTCGGCGTACAGCGAGATGTCGCTGCTGGCCTGGTGGCCGGCGCCTTCCAGATCCAGCCGCCAGGCGGGTCTGCCGCGCAGCAGGGCCCACGGCCGCTCGGCGTCGACGTGCGGCGGGGTGACGGTGTCGTTCAGCGAGACCACCAGCAGTGACGGCACAGTGATGCGGCCGAGCAGCCCGTCGCTCATCGTGCGCGTGTACGGCTGGAAGCCCATCACCGCCCGTACCCGCTGATGCGGCTCCACACCGCGACTGCCCGCGGCCGTGGCGAACGCGGTGTACGCGCCGTACGAGTGCCCGGCGAGCACGACCTGCGCGTGGTCGATCGCGTTCACCACGTCGACCGGCACCTCGGGCGCACCGTGCAACAGGGCATGCAGCACGACGTGTGCATCGGCCACGCGGTCGACCTCGTTGGTGCGGTCGTCGGAGTGCCGGCCTGTCAGCCAGTCCATCAGCGAGTCGCCCGGGTGATCGCTGGACACCACCACTGCGCCACGGGCTGCCAGCGCGTCGCACAGCATCGAGTACGACACTCGCATGCCCGTGCGGCCGTGCGACATCAGCACCAACGGGAACTGGCCCGACATGGCGGGGGCTTCGTGGCGGGCCGTGGCCGCGGTGAAGGACACCCCCGGGAAGACGTCGTAGACGGTGGGCGGCGCGGCGGACGCCGCGGCCGGGTACCAGATGTCGGCTGCGAGCACACGCCCGGCGCGCTGGTGGTCGACCAGCGTGATCGTGCGATGCCCCACGTGGTGGGGTGGCGCCTCCAGCGGCGCACCCGCGGACAACGACGAGCCGCTCGCACCCGGGATCGCGTCGTCGCCCATCAGTTCCAGTGTCGCAGCCAGCGGGCGTGCTCCGCGCGCTCGGAGTTCAGTTCGGGGAACGCCCCCCGCAACCGTGCTAGCACCTGCAACGGCATCGGGTCGTCCATCGCCACCAGCGTGTTCTTCAGGTTGTTCAGCACGCGCAACAGAATCGAGCGCGTGTGCGTGGGCTGCAGCAGCCCGCGGTCCAGCGGGGTACGGATGCCGGTGATGCGCTGCCAGGCGGGCTCGAGCTCGTCGGGTTCGTAGATGCGGCCGCCGTGGAACGGGTCGGCGATGCGATCATTGCACGTCACCAGGAAGTGCCCCGGCAGGCCCACCCCACGCACCTGCACACCCACGCGGCGACCCACCTCGATCGCACAGATGCCCAATGTGATGGGGATGCCCAGCCCTCGCGCGAGCACCTGGTGCATGTACGAGTTGCGCGGATTGCCGTAGTCGACCGTGTTGCCGCGCAAGCGACCGGAACCGAACAACGTGTGCAGCACGGACTCGAACGTGGGCTCGCACTGCTGTGCCAGATGGTCGAGCCCGACCAGCACGGTGCCGGGGTCGGTGCCCGGCTCGAAGGCCGCGCCGATGAGCGCGGCCATCAAGTCGAGATGCGATTCGGATGCCGGTCGATTGACGAGCTCCCTGAAGCGATCCGCCGGGTCCATGCGGAGAACGTACCGTCGAGTACGTTCGCCGCCATGTATCCCGGCGCGTTCTTGAGCACACATCCCGACAAGCCGGCCCTCATCATGGGCGGCAGCGGGTTCACCCAGACCTACGCAGAGCTCGACGCCGCAGCCAACCGGCTCAGCCATCTGCTGCGCGCCGCGGGCGTGCACCCTGGCGACCACGTCGCCATCTGCATGGAGAACCACGATCGCTACCTCGAGGTCGTGTGGGGCTGCCAGTACGCCGGCGCGGTCTTCACCGCCTGCTCCAGCCGCCTGACCAGCGGCGAGCTGTCGTACATCATCAACGACTGCAAGGCGAAGGTGTTCATCACCTCGCACTACAAGGCCGACCAGGCCACCGAGGTGGTGCCCTCCACCCCGGGCGTCACGCTGCGGCTGATGCTCGATGGCACCGTCGAGGGCTACGACCCGTACGAGGCTGCCGTCGCCGAGCAGCCGCCCACCCCCCTGCCGGGCGAGCGCATCGCCGGCATCGACATGCTCTACTCCTCCGGCACCACGGGCCAACCGAAGGGCGTGACGCGCGAGTTCGTGCCGCTGCCGCTGGAGACCACGCCCACCTCGGTGACGGGGCTGCTGACGCTGCTCTTCGGGTTCACGGACGACACCGTGTACCTGTCACCCGCGCCGTTCTACCATGCTGCCCCGCTGCGGTTCTGCATGGCGGCACACCAGATCGGCTGCACGGTGGTGGCGATGGAGCACTTCGACCCCGAGCAGTACCTGCAGCTGGTCGAGCGCCACCGAGCGACGGCCAGCCAGGTCGTACCCACGATGTTCGTGCGCATGCTGAAGCTGCCGGCAGCGGTGCGCTCCGCCTACGACGTGTCGTCGCTGCAGACCGTGGTGCACGCCGCTGCGCCCTGCCCGGTGCAAGTGAAGCAGGCGATGATCGAGTGGTTCGGGCCGGTGATCCACGAGTACTACGCCGGCACCGAGGGCAACGGCTTCGTGTACTGCAACAGCCCCATGTGGCTGGCACACCCGGGCACCGTCGGCACCCCGATCAACTGCGTCGTGCACATCTGTGACGACGAAGGCGAGGAGGTGCCCCGCGGCGAGTCGGGCACCATCTACTTCGAGGGTGGGGCGACGTTCGAGTACCACAACGACCCGGAGAAGACGAAGGGGTCGCGCCACCCGCGGCAGCCGTGGAGCACGCTGGGCGACGTGGGCTACCTCGACGACGACAACTTCCTGTACCTCACCGACCGCAAGGCGTACATGATCATCACCGGCGGCGTGAACGTGTACCCGCAGGAGGCCGAGAACGTGCTCGTCTCGCACCCGAAGGTGATCGACGTCGCGGTCTTCGGCGTGCCCAACGACGACTTCGGCGAGGAGGTGAAGGCGGTGGTGCACCCGGTGACGCTGCCGGCCACGGCCGAGGAGGGCGACGCGCTCGCACACGAGCTGATCGCCTACTGCCGCAGCCAACTCGCCGACGTGAAGTGCCCGCGCAGCATCGATTTCCGCGCCGAGCTGCCCCGCCACCCCACCGGCAAGCTGTACAAGCGCCTGTTGAAGGACGAGTACTGGCAGGCCGCCGGCCGCAACATCTGATCGCACCCGGCGCCAGGCGGTCAGGCGGTCACGCGGTCACGCGGTCAGTGAACGCTCGCTGCGTGGAGGCGCTGCAGCACGTCGGCGAGCCGTAGCGACTCCGTGCGGCCGTGCACCGGCGCAACCTCGCCGGCAACCACCTCGGCGAAGTGGCGCACCATCTCGGTGTACGCCTCACCGCCCTCACAGGCCAATCGCTCCACCGCCCCATCACGGCGCTCGATGATGATCTCGCTCGGGCCGAGCGGCCCCGGAGCGTGCGAGCCTGGCACCGTCACCACTGCCTCGCTGCAGACGAGCGACAGCGAGCGATGTGCCGGAGCATCGAACGAAACCCCGAATGAGGCACCGAAGCCACCACCCCAGTCGACCCAGCCGGACATCGAGATGTCGACACCAGCCTGATTGCGGACAGCATTGGCGGCGACCGCGTGGGCATTGCGGCGAGCCATCAGCATGAACGGTGCGATGCAGTAGATGCCGACGTCGAACAGGGCGCCCGCCCCGCGCGCATCCAGCCGGTGGTCGCCGCTGTCCATCTTCATCGGCCAGCTGAACGAGGCAGTACCGTGCTGCGGCGAGCCGACATCGCCGCTGCGCACCAACCCCAGCAGCCGCCGCGCCCGCGGGTGATGCGGCCACATGTAGGCCTCCAGCACGATGAGGCCGGCAGCTTCGGCGTGGTCGAACACCGATGCCGAGTCGGCGGGAGACAGCGTCAACGGCTTCTCGCACAGCACGTGCTTCCCGGAGTCGAGCGCACGGTGCGTCCACTCCGCGTGCAGGTGGTTGGGCAACGGGTTGTAGACAGCGTCGATGTCGGAACGCTGCAGCATCTCCTCGTAGGGTGCCAGCGACTCGCCGTCGCGACTGGGCGCGGCGACGATGTGGTGCCCCGCAGCCTCGAACGCCGGCAGCAGGCTCTTGCGGTAGATGTGGCTGGAACCGCCCAGCACGCCCCATCGGAGCGACCGAGTGTTCACAGCGAGAGCACGACCATGCGGATCTCGGTCATCTCCTTGACGCTGTAGGCCGGGCCCTCGCGGGTGTTGCCGCTGTCGCGCAGGCCGCCGTAGGGCTGCTGGTCGGCCCGCCACGTGGGCACCTCGTTCACCAGCACGCCACCGAAGTCGAGCGTCGTCACGGCCTTCAGCGCCTTGCTGATGTCGCACGTGAAGATGGCGGCCTGCAGGCCGAACTTGGTGTCGTTGGCCAGCGCGATCGCTTCGTCGAGCGTGTCGTACGGGGTGACGGCCACCACCGGCCCGAACACCTCCTGCGCGCACACCTTCAGCTGCGGGTCGGCGTTGGCGATGACCGTCGGGCGCAGCACGCCGTCGGCCGTCAGCGAGCCGCCGGTGGCAACCGTGGCGCCGGCCGCACGGGCTTCCTCCACCCAGCCCGTCACACGGTCGCGCTCGCCCTTGGAGATGAGGGCCGACACATCGGTGGCCTCGTCCAT
This sequence comes from Actinomycetota bacterium, assembly GCA_030645675.1. Taxonomy (GTDB): domain Bacteria; phylum Actinomycetota; class Acidimicrobiia; order Acidimicrobiales; family Ilumatobacteraceae; genus UBA668. The sequence goes on from JAUSLQ010000159.1 coordinate 7,564, forward strand.
CGGGTCGCCCACCACCAGCGTGTCGACGTGGGCCACGAGCGCGGCGGTGAACTCGTCGGCGATCGAGCGGTGCACGAGCACCCGCTGAGTGGAGATGCAGCTCTGGCCGGCGTGGCTGAAGCCGGCCACCTTGATCTTCGCGGCCGCGGCCTTCCAGTCGCCGTCGGCCTCGATGATGCACGGCGCGTTGTTGCCCAGCTCCAGGCCTACGCGCTTGCGCGGAGCACGGGCGCGGATGCCCCAGCCCACCTCGGGCGAGCCGGTGAACGTGATCAGCGCGATGTCGGGGTGATCGACCATCGCGTTGCCCACCGTGCTGCCACTGCCGGTGACCACCTGCAGGTACTCGGCGGGCAGCCCGCACTCCTCGATCAGCATCTGCGCGAGCGCGATGCTGCTGAACGGCGTCTGGCTGGCGGGTTTCAGCACCACCGGGCAACCGGCGGCGATGGCCGGCCCCACCTTGTGCACCACCAGGTTCAGGGGGAAGTTGAACGGGGCGATCGCGCCGACCACGCCGATGGGCACCCGCAGCGTGAAACCGAGCTTGCCCTCGCCGGAGGGGATGGCATCCAGCGGGATGGTCTCGCCGCTGAGCTTGCGCGCCTCGGCGGCCGCGAACTGGAAGGTGCCCGCCGCGCGCTCGGCCTCCACACGGGCCGTGCGGATGGGTTTGGCGGCCTCGCGGGCCACGATCTGCGCGAACTCCTCGCGCCGGGCCGTCAGGCGGGCGGCAGCGCGATCGAGGATCTCGGCCCGCTTCCACAGCGGCAACGGGTTCGCGTGCAGGGCAGCCTTGGCGACCGCGACGGCGCGATCGACATCGGCGGCCGTCTGCGCGGGGATCTCGCCGATGACGGAATCGTCGTAGGGCGAACGGACGGTGATCACATCTGACATGCCAACGACGATACTGGGGTCGATGAGCCCCCATGATCGCCGCGCCATGCGGCAGCACCCGTACCTGGAGTGGGACGGGCCGATCCCGTTCGCGCACCGGGGCGGCGCCAGCGACGTGCCGGAGAACACCATGCCCGCGTTCCAGTACGCGGTCGACAACGGGTTCCGATACGTCGAGACCGACGTGCAGGTCACCGCCGACGGTGCACTCGTCGCGTTCCACGACAACGACCTGCGCCGCACGTGCGGGCGCAACGGCCGCATCAGCGACCTGCCCTGGCGAGAGGTTCGTACTGCGCTGGTCGACGGAACCGCGCCGATCCCGTTGTTGGAAGACCTGCTTGGCACCTGGCCCGAGCTGCGGGTGAACATCGACTGCAAGAGCAACGCCGCCGTCGAGGCACTCGTGGCCACGCTGAAGCGGTGCGACGCGCTGGGGCGCGTGTGCGTGGGGGCGTTCGACGACCGCCGCGTGCACCGCATCAAAGCCCAACTGGGCGATGCGCTGTGCACCACGATGGGCCCGGCGGGTGTCGCCAACCTGCGCCTCGGCCGCCCCCGGCACACCACCGCGCACACCGCCCAGGTGCCGGTGCGGCAGGGCCCGCTGACCGTCGTCACCCCCCGGTTCGTCGCCAGGGCGCATGCACTCGGAGTGCACGTGCACGTGTGGACGATCGACGAACCCACCGAGATGCAACGCCTGCTCGACATGGGTGTCGACGGCATCATGACCGACAAGCCCTTGGTGCTGCGCCAGGTGTTCGAAGAGCGAGGGATCTGGCGATGACCACACCGTTCAGCACGACACGGGCACCCCACCACATGGTGGCCAGTGCCGACTCACTGGCCACCCAGGCCGGCCTGGCGGTGCTGTCCACCGGGGGCAACGCCGTCGATGCCGCCATCGCCACCAACGCGGCCATCGCCGTCACCGGCCCGCACCTGTGCGGCATGGGTGGCGACCTGTTCGCGCTGGTGCACGACGGCGCCGAGCACGGCATCGGCGAGGTGCACTGCCTGAACGCCAGTGGCCGCTCCGGCAGCGGGGCCAGCGCCCCGGCCCTGCGCGCCGAGGGGCACACGACCATGCCGTTCCGGCACGACATCCGCACGGTCACCATCCCCGGCTGCGTCGACGGGTGGTTGGCGCTGCACGAGCGCTTCGGGTCGCGCCCGCTGGCCGACCTGCTGGCCCCCGCCATCGCCCTTGCCGCCGACGGCTTCCCGGCCAGCCCGCTGCTCGTCGGCTCGCTCGCCCGGCTCGACCCGCGCGGTCGCGAGGCGTTGCACGAGCTGGCCGGCCAGGCCCTGCGGCCGGGTGCACGCGTCCGCCGGCCAGGTGCGGCAGCGGCCCTGCGGGCCATCGCCACCGACGGCCGCAGCGGGTTCTACGGCGGCGCCTTCGGCGAGGGCCTGCTGCGACTGGGAGGCGGCTGGTACACCGAAGCCGACCTGGCCCGCAGCCAGGCCGAGTGGGTGACCCCGCTGCGCGCCGAGGCCTGGGGGGTCGATCTGTGGACGGTGCCGCCCAACTCGCAGGGCTACCTGACGTTGGCCGCGGCCGTGCTGGCCGACAACCTGGAGCTACCCGCCGACCCCCACGACGAGCACTGGGCGCACCTGCTGATCGAGGCTGCCAAGGTGGCCGGCCACGACCGCCCCACCGCACTGCACGCCGGCGCCGACGGCGAGGCGTTGCTGCGGGCGATCGCCGGGCGCGCCCACCTGGTGCAGACGGAGACGGCCAGCGCGTGGCCGTTCACCACCATGCCCGGCGACACCACCTACCTGTGCACCACCGACCGCAACGGCATGGGCGTGTCGCTGATCCAGTCGAACGCCTCGGGCTTCGGCTCGTGGCTGGTCGAACCGAACACCCAGATCAACCTGCACAACCGTGGCCTGGGCTTCAGCCTGCAGGCCGGGCACCAGGCCGAGCTGGCCCCGGCCACCCGGCCGCCGCACACCCTCTCCCCCGCCCTGGCCACCCGCGATGGCGAGCTGGCGGCAGTGTTCGGCACGATGGGCGGCGACGCCCAGCCGCAGATCCTGCTGCAGCTGGCAGCCCGCATCTTCCATCACCAGCAGTCGCCGGCGATGGCGATGCAGGCGGGCCGCTGGGCGCTGACCGGGCCGGCAACCGGCTTCGACACCTGGACCGCCCCCACGGGGCCGATCGTCGAGATCGAGGGCAACGCACCCGCGGAGTGGGCTGCGGCCCTGGAGGCCCGCGGTCACAGCACCAGCGTGCTGCCGCCGTACGACAGCGCGTTCGGCCACGCCCAGCTGATCATGCGCGACACGCAGGGCTTCTGGGCCGGCGCCAGCGACCCGCGGGCGAGGGTGGGCTCGGTGGCCGGCGGCTGATCTACCCTCGTGGGCGATGGTCATCACACCGCTCACGATCACCGACGCCCTGCTGGCCACCGGCGCCACCTCGAGCGTGCGGATCATCGACGGCATCGTCGCCGAGCTCGGCGGCCAACCGCAGCCCGGCGATACCGTGCTGGCCGCCAAGGGCCGGCTGCTGCTGCCAGCGCTGGCCGAAGCCCACGCACACCTCGACAAGGCGTTCCTGGCCGAGACCGTGCCGAACCCGACGGGCGACCTGATGGGCGCGATCCTGGCGATGGAGGCCCACCGCTGCCACATCACCGAGGCCGACACCGAAGAACGGGCAGAGCGGGCCGTGCGGCTGATGGTGGCCAACGGCACCACCGCGATCCGCACCCACGCCGACCTCACGGAGGCCAACGGCTTCACGTCCGTGAACGCGCTGCTGCGGGTGCGCGACCGTCTGCGCGATCTGGTGCACATCGAGGTCTTTGCCCTCAGCGGTTGGCCGACGGTGGGGCCGGAGGGCGCCGACCAGCGGGCGCGGCTGAGCGAGGCGATCGCCATGGGCATCGACGGTGTCGGCGGCTGCCCCCACCTGGAGGCCGATCGCGAGGCTGCCAACGAGCTGTTCCTGGCAATCGCCGCCGAGGCCGGGCTGCCGGTCGACCTGCACACCGACGAGACGCTGGACCCCGCCTGTTTCACGCTCGCCGACCTGGCCGAGCGGGTGATCGCGAGCGGCTTCCCCCATCGGGTCACTGCCAGTCACTGCGTCAGCCTGGGCATGCAGCCGCCGGAAGTGCAGGCCCGCGTGGCCGAGCGCCTCTCC
>JAUSLQ010000186.1 GCA_030645675.1 Actinomycetota bacterium
ACCTACCCCACCGAGGGCCACGGCCTGTTGCGCACCGAGCCGTTCCTGCACTTCCACCGCCGGCTGGAGCGCTTCCTGGACTGGTACCTGATGCCCTGACCGGGCCTCGCCCCGGTGCCCCGGGCAAGGGCCTGTGCGGAGTGTGCCAACATGTCTGAACGGCGGCGCAGCATTGCGCCCGACGCATGGGGAGGATGACATGCAGCACCGGTCTCGTGGCAAGGGTCTGTGGGCGATCGGAGTCGCGGGTGCTGCGCTGGTTGCCTCGCTGGCCACAGCGCCGGCCGGCACCGCCGGTGCGCAGTACGGCGGCCCGCCCATCACGCTCACCGTCGGCCTGGTGCAAGACATCGACACGCCCAACGTGACCGCCGGGTACCTCGTGTCCAGCTACGAGCTGTGGAACCTGCAGTACGCCACGCTCACCGACAAGGCGGCCGACGACTTCTCCACCATTCCCGGCCTGGCCGAGAGCTGGGAGGCGAGCGACGACGGCCTCACCTACACCTACACGTTGCGCGCCGGCCTGACGTGGAGCGACAACGAGCCGCTGACGGCCGACGACGTCGCCTGGACGATCAACACGTCGCGCGATCAGGAGTGGCTGAACCACTACTCGGTCACCCAGAACCTCACCGCCACCGCCATCGACGACGTCACGGTGGAGATCACCAGCGCGGTGCCAGACCCGAAGCTGCCGACGATGGACGTGTACATCCTGCCCCGGCACATCTGGGAGGCGCCCAGCGAGGGCGACATCACCACCTACGAGGCGCTCGACGGTGTGGGCTCCGGCCCGTTCGTGCTGCAGGAGTGGAAGCCCGGCCAGGAGTGGGTGATGACCGCCAACGGCACCTACTGGGGTGGGCAGCCGGCCATCGACCAGGTCGTGTTCCGCGTGTACACCGAGGGCAGCACGATGGTGGCGGCACTGCAGGACGGCGAGCTCGACGTGGCCCACCTGGTGCCCGCCGAGCTGTTCGTGCAGCTGCAGAGCGAGCCCGGCATCGTCACCGTCGCTGGTGCCCCGGGCGGCTTCAGCGAATTGGCGATGAACGGCATGGCCGGCGGCCTGGGCGACGGGCACCCGGCGCTGCTCGACATCAACGTGCGCCATGCCATCGCGCATGCGATCGACCGCGACGCGCTGTTCGACCGGGTGGCGCTCGGCATCGGCCAGCGGGAGGACACGATCGGTGCTTCCGCCGACCCGGTGTGGACACCCGAGATCCCTGCCGACCAGCAGCTGAACTACGACCCCGTCGAGGCCGAACGGCTGCTCGACGCGGGCGGTTACCTCGACACCAATGGCGACGGGGTCCGCGAGATGCCCGGCGGCGGGCAGCCGCTGCGGCTCCGTTACGCCGAGCGTTCAGAGAGCAGCCAAGGCCCTCCGCTGCGCGAGTTCATCACCGCGTTCCTGGCCGAGGTGGGCATCGCCACCGAGGTGTCGGTGTTCGACGACACCCAGCTCACCGACATCATCGCCCGCGGCGAGTACGACCTGTTCGTGTGGGGCTGGACACCGTTCGTCGACCCCGACCCGTTGCTGAGCTACTTCACGTGCGACCAGGTCACCACCGACCCCGACAACCCGCTGTACAACGACGCGAACTGGTGCAGCGAGGAGTACGACGCGCTGTACACCGAGCAGAACCAGGAACTGGACCGCGACCGCCGCATCGAGCTCGTGCACCAGATGATCACGTTGTTCCACAACGAGGCCACGTACGTGGTGCTGTACCACGACGCCGACACCCAGGCGTACCGCACCGATCGTTTCGAGGGCTGGCTGCAGCAGCCGAGCGGCACCGGGCCGGTGGTGTTCACCAACAGCTCGCCCACCTATGCGAACCTGCGGCCGATCGGCTCGGAGGCGCCCACCGACACCACGGCTCCGGGCGACACTGCTGCACCCGGCGACACGACGGCGCCCGGCGACACGACGGCAAGTGGGGGCACTGCGCCCGTTTCCACGGTGGCGCCCGCCGCTCCGGCCGACGACGACTCGTCCACCGGGTTGATCATCGGCATCCTCGTCGGGCTGCTGGTGGTGGTGGGCGGTGTCGTGCTGGTGCTGCGCTCGCGGTCCGGCCGCGACGACCGCGAGTGAGCGCGAAGCGCGACATGACTGAACGACATGGCTGAACGACATGGCTGACGAGGCGCGATGAGCGCTCGGTTCCTGCTGCGCAAGGTGCTGGGGGCGATCAGCACGCTCGCGTTCGTCGTCACCGTCAACTTCTTCCTGTTCCGCGTGGTCAACGACGACCCCACGGCCACCATGTACCGCGGGCGCAACATGAAGCCCGAGCAGATCGCGTCGTTGCGTCAGAAGTTCAACCTCGACGGCAGCAAGTGGGAGCAGTACCTGGCCTACCTCCGGCAGTTGCTGCGCGGTGATCTGGGGCTGTCGATGAAGGGGTCGCGCGAGGTGTCGGCCGTGATCGGTGAGGCGATCTGGCCGACGCTGCTGCTGGTGGGCTGCTCGACGCTGCTCGCAATGCTGGGCATCACGCTCGGCTACCGGGCCGGCTGGCGGCGAGGCAGCGGCTTCGACACCTCCGCCACGTCGTTCTCCATGCTCACGTATGCGATGCCCGACTTCTGGATCGGCATGGTGGCGCTGGGCCTGTTCTCGGTGAAGCTGGGCTGGTTCCCGGTGAGCGGGTTGGAAGACCCGGGTAGCGCCGCCACCGGCATCTCGCAACTGCTCGACCAGCTGCACCACATGGCATTGCCGGCGATCGTGCTGGCCCTCGCCTACGTGGGCGAGTACATGATCGTTGCCCGCTCGGCGATGATCGAGACGCTCAGCGAGGACTACCTGCAACTCGCCCGGGCAAAGGGTTTGCGCGATGCCGAGGTGCGCCGGCGGCACGCGGTGCCCAACGCGCGACTGCCGGTGGTCAGTCTGTCGGCGATCAACTTCGGGTTCGTCGTCGGTGGCGCCATCGCCGTCGAGTCGCTGTTCAGCTGGCCGGGCATCGGCCAGCTCACGTCGTTGGCCGTGAAGGGCCCCGACTTCCCGGTGCTGCAGGGCCTGTTCCTGCTGCTGAGCGCAGCTGTCATCCTCGCCAACCTGGTGGCCGACCTGTTGTACAGCCGGCTCGACCCGCGGGCGGGTGGGCGATGAGCGATCTCGCGCAGGTGTCGCCGCGGGCGTTCCGGTGGGCACGCCGCCGTGCGTCGGCGGCCGGCTTCTGGCGCTCGCTGCGGCGCGACAAGCTGGCGCTGACGTCGCTGGTGGTGCTGGTGCTGTTCGTGGTGTTGGCCGTGGTCGCGCCGTGGGTCAGCAACCGCGCCGACTTCAACGTGATCAACACCGGCGACAACCCGGTGTGGGCGAAGCCCAGCGGCCAGTACCTGCTGGGCACCGACAACTACGGCCGCAGCGTGGCGTTGCAGGTGCTGTGGGGCGCCCGCGTCAGCCTGTTCGTGGGCGTGGCGGCGACGGTGCTGACGATCGTGCTGGGCACGCTGGTGGGCATCTCGGCGGGCTTCTTCGGTGGCTGGATAGATGCCGTGCTGATGCGCATCACCGACTGGTTCCTGGTCATCCCGTTCCTGCCGTTCGCGATCGTGCTGGCCAGCGTGCTGGGCCGCAGCCTGTGGAACATCGTGTTCGTGATCGGCATCACGTCGTGGCCGTCGACGGCGCGCCTGGTGCGCTCGCAGGTGCTGTCGTTGCGCGAGCGGCTCTACGTCGACCGCGCACGCGCGCTGGGCGGCGGGAGGGCGCACATCATCGGCCGCCACATCCTGCCCAACGTCACCCCACTGGTGCTGGCCAGCACGACGCTGGCCGTGCCCATCTCCATCCTCACCGAGACCACGCTGGCCTTCCTGGGTCTGGGCGACCCCACCGATGTGTCGTGGGGCGGCATCCTCGACCAAGCCCGCACCGCCGCCGCCGTCACCACCAACCGCTGGTGGTACTACCTGCCGCCGGGCGTGGCGATCATCATGGTCGTGCTGGCATTCACCATCTTCGGCAGGGCGTTGGAAGCCATCCTCGATCCCCGGTTGCGCGACCGATGAGCGTCTTGGAGCTACAGGACCTGCACGTCACCTACCGTTCGGAAGGCGGCCCGGTGCCGGCCGTGCGTGGGGTCAGCCTGAGCCTGGAGCGTGGCGACACGGTGGGCCTGGCCGGCGAGAGCGGCTGCGGCAAGAGCACGATCGCGGCGGCCGTGCTGCGGTTGTTGCCGAAGGGCACCGAGGTGTCGGGCAAGGTGCTGCTCGACGGCGAAGACGTCTACGCGATGAAGCCTGGGCGCCTGCGAGCCGTGCGCTGGACCAGCGCGGCCATCGTGTTCCAGGGCGCGTTGCATTCGCTGAACCCTGTGCGCCGGGTGGGGAACCAGATCGAGGAGGCGATCCTGCTGCACACTGCCGTGTCGCCACGCGCGGCCCGCACGCGCACCGGTGAACTGCTGGTGAAGGTCGGCCTGCCCGCAGACCGAGCGCAGCGGTACCCGCACCAGTTGTCGGGCGGCCAGCGGCAGCGGGTGTTGATCGCGCTCGCGCTGGCGTGCGACCCGAAGGTGCTGATCGCCGACGAACCCACCACTGCCCTGGACGTGATGGTGCAGGCCCAGGTGCTGGCCCTGCTGGAGGAGCTGCAGCGCGAGCAGGGCCTTTCGCTGCTGTTCATCACCCACGACCTGTCGGTGCTGACCACCACCTGCGAGCGCCTGGCCGTGATGTACGCCGGACGCATCGTGGAGCAGGGGCCGGGGCGCGAAGTGTTCGCCCAGCCGCACCATCCGTACACGCGGGCGCTGGCGGCAGCATTCCCCACCATCGGCGACCCGGCGTCGCGCATGAACCCAGCGGGGTTGGCCGGCGATCCGCCCGACCCCTCGGCGCTGCCCTCGGGTTGCCCGTTCCACGTGCGCTGCGCGGTGGCCACCGCCGAGTGCAGTTCGCTCGACGTGGGGCTGCGCGTCGCTGCGCCTGGCCGCAGCGCGGCCTGCGTGCACGTGGAGGCAGCGCATGTCTGAGCCCGTCCTGTCGGTGACCAACGTGCAGGTGCAGTTCGGTGGTGGCAGCGTGCGCGCGGTCGACACGGTGTCGCTGGAGGTGGGCCGCGGCGAAGTGGTGGCACTGGTGGGCGAGTCGGGCTGCGGTAAGACCACGCTGATCCGCAGCATCATCGGTCTGGAGCCGTTGGCCGCCGGTTCGATCGCCGTGGAGGGTCGGCCGGTAGGCCGCGGTCGCGGGCTGAGGGCCCTGCGCCGCAAGGTGCAGATGATCTTCCAGGACCCGACGGGTGCGTTGAACCCGCGCCACTCGATCTACGAGGCGGTGGCCGAGGGGCTGCGCATCCACAAGGTGAAAGGTCACGAGCCCACACTGGTGGCAGAGGCCTTGGCGAGCGCCGGCCTGCGGCCGCCCGAGCGCTACCTGCGCCGCTTCCCCCACGAGCTGTCGGGCGGGCAGCGGCAGCGGGTGCTGATCGCCGCGGCGATGGCGCTGGGCCCCACTCTGCTGTTGGCCGACGAGCCGGTGGCCAGCCTCGATGCGTCGATACGCGGCGAGATCCTGGCCCTGATGCGCTCGTTCGTGGACACGCGTGGGGTCAGCATCGTCGCGGTCACCCACGACCTCGGGCTGGCGTGGAACATCGCCGACCGGGTCGCTGTGATGTACCTCGGTCGCATCGTCGAGGTCGGCCCCACGGAGGAGGTGCTGCGGGCACCGAAGCATCCCTACACGCAGGCGTTGCTCAGTGTGGTGCCGGAGATCGAGGGCCTGGAGCAGCAGATCCTCACCGGCGAGACGCCCGACCCCAGCCGCATGCCCAGCGGTTGCCGCTTCCACCCACGCTGCCCGCTGGTGGCCAGTGGCGAGGCCGAGCGGTTGGGCATCGTCGATCGCTGCCGCGGTGTCGACCTGGAGCTGGAGCCCGAGGTGGGCGCGCACCGCGTCGCCTGCCATGCGGTGCGGGCCTGACAGGCAGCGTCAGCGGGGGAGGGTTTCCGTCCAGCTGCGCCCGACGACGGTGGAGCCATCGCGCTGGGCGGTGAGTGATATCTCCACATGGAACCATTCGTGGTCGCTGCGCACATGCAGCGTCGCCTCCGTGGAGCACACGGTGGTGCTGCCGTCGGGAAGCGCGAACGTCAGATCGAAGCGGCTGCGGCCGCGTGCCCACGCGTTGGCGAGGTCGGTGGTGCTGATGCCCAACGTTCCTTCGTACGCATCGCTCACGCCGGTGCCGTGGGTGCCGGGGTAGCTGCCGCCGTAGCGGGTGTGCACGCGTGTCTCGCGGGCGAGCACGTCGTGCTCCACTCGCCACTCCACACCGTCCGCTTCGTCGGCGCCCGAGCCGGGGCCGGGGCCGGCCGTGAAGCCAGCGCCGGCGGAGGGCAGCGCCGTCGCCAGCGGCAGCGTGAGCTGAACCGAGTGGCGGCGTACCGACAGCGTGAACGGCTGCGCGGGCGGCCAGCAGTTCGGCCAGTCGGTGCCGGCGACGGCCAGGCGCAGGCGGTGGCCGGGCAGCAGGGTCCACGTGGTGGCCTCCAGCGGTACGGCCAACTGCGTCCACTCACCGGGCACCACCGGCTGCGGTTCTGCGCCGACCGAGCCGTTCGGGTCGCTGGGCCACACGCCTCGCTGCTGCAGGTCGAGCATGCCGCGTGTGATCAGCGTGCTGGTGCCGTCGGGTGCCACATCGCACAGCTTCACCGAGACGTGGCCGGCGGGCGCCGACGAGCACACCTGCAGCGCGACCTCGCCGTTGCCCACCAGCATCGCCTCGCCCTGCGGCAGCCACTCGTAGGTGATGCTGCGCGCGTTGTCCGCGCGTTGGTCCAGCGGCTGCCCCCACGGCAGGCCGCCGGCGCACGAGTTCCACGCGGCGGTGCCGACGTCGCCGAAGACGTTCAGCACGTCGACGGGTTCGCCGCCCGCTGCGCCCGCGATGCAGACCACCCCAGCCACCGCGGTGACCGCTGCCGATGAGGCCTCGAACAGGGTGTCGTGCACGTCAGCTTCGGGCCAGCCGTCGATGCCCACCCAGTGGCCCGCGTGCACCGCCAGGTCGGGCTGAGGTGCCGTTGGCCGGCGAACGAACACCTCGCCACGGGGCGCGGTACGGGCGGGGCCGCCACGGAGGTGCTCGTCGAAGAAGCGCATCAGCTCCCGGTCGCAATCGATGTTCGGCCCGGGCCGGGCGACCGATGGGTCCTTGTGGCTCCACGGACCGGCGAGCAGGTACGAGCCTGGCATGTGCTGCAGCGTGCGGAACGTGTTGTTGCGGTACCCGTCTGCCCAGCCGGCGATCAACAGCACCGGGCAGGTGGCCCGTACGTAACCCGCGCCGCCGGGCCCCAGCCGCACCGACCCGCGGCGCCACGAGCAGTCGGGCAGCGGGTGGCGCAGCCACTCCAGCAGCCACGGCTCGTGCTGCTCGATGCGCCGCTGCCACTCGGCGGCCCACCCGTCACCCGACCCTTCGCCCGACCCGTCGCCCCACACGGCGGGCGTGGGCGGCAGTGCATTCATCGCGATCATGTACAGCGGGTAGTCGACCAGGTCGAGCGCGCGCAGCACGCCACCGGCGTAGTGCACGTCGTCGGTGTAGCGGTCGTCGGTGGCGTACATCGCAGCGACCGCGCCCAACTGGGGCACGCCCTCCACCGCCATGTGCAGCGAGTTGAAGCCCGAGTAGGAGGTGCCGAACATGCCCACCCGGCCGCTGCTCCACGGTTGTGCCGCGATCCACTCCATCACCGTGCGCAGGTCGCTGCGTTCGGCATCCGGATACTCGTCGTCGGCCAGGCCGCCCGAACAGCCGGTGCCGCGCACGTCCACCCGCAGCACGGCGAACCCGCCCTCATCCACGAAGCGGTGGTAGCTGTCGGCGTACGACGAGGTGACATCGTTCATCCGGTACGGCAGGGCCTCCAGCAGGGTGGCGAAGGGGCCGGCACCGGCGGGCAGGTAGAGCGTGACGGCCAGCCGCACACCGTCGCCGGCGGCGATGAAGACGATCTCCGGCGAGGCGGGCATGGCGGCCCAGGGTAGTCGTGACCCGACGATCGCTGTGGCGACGGTAGGCAACGCCGGCGGCCGGCCGGCCGTGCCGCTCACAGCGACGTGCGCATGCTCCACAGCTCGGGGAACAGCTCGACGGCCAGCATCGAGCGCAGGTAACCGACGCCGTCCGTGCCCCCCGTGCCCTGCTTGAAGCCGATCACGCGCTGCACGGTGGTGAGGTGCCGGAAGCGCCACAGGCGGAACGCGTCCTCCAGGTCGACCAGCTTCTCGCCCAGTTGGTACAGCTCCCAGTTGGCGTCGGAGTTGCGGTAGACGTGCAGCCATGCGGCCTCCACGCCCTGGTCGGCGGTGTATGGCTGGGTGACGTCGCGATCCAGCACGTGCGCGGGCACCTCGATGCCACGACGGGCCAGCAGGCGCAGTGCCTCGTCGTACAGCGACGGCATGCGCAGTGCGGCATCCACCTCGTCGAACCGATGCGGGCGGTGCTGGTGCGGCTGCAGCATTGCCGCCTGCTTGTTGCCGCAGGCGAACTCGATGCAGCGGTACTGCCAGCTCTGGAACCCGCTGCTGTGGCCCAGGTAGGGGCGGATCGCGCTGTACTCGGGCGGCGTCATCGTGGCCAGAACGTCCCAGGCGTGC
>JAUSLQ010000195.1 GCA_030645675.1 Actinomycetota bacterium
CGGTGGTGTCGGTACGCTGCACGGGATGAGTGGGATCGACGAGCGTGCCGAGCGTTGGGCGGCGACGATGGCCGGCCACCACGTGGAGGGCATCGAAGGCGTGCACCTGGCCCACACGGGCTCGTTTGCTGCCACCGGTGGCTCGCTGCTGCTGCCACGAGAGGCCCGCGAAGAGCGCGAGCACGCCGGCCTGGCCGCGCTGGCCACCCGCTCGGCCGGGGCCGGCGATCGTGCCGTCGAGGAGGCACCCGACCCGTGGCGAACCTGCTTCGAGCGCGACCGCGACCGCATCCTGCACGCCACCGCCTTCCGCCGCCTCGCCGGTAAGACGCAGGTGTTCGTCTTCCCCGACGACCACCAGCGCACCCGGCTGACTCACGCACTGGAGGTCGCTCAGATCGCCGTCTCCGTGGCCCGCGCGCTGGGCTTGAACGTGGCGCTGGCGGAGGCCATCGCGCTCGGGCACGACTGCGGGCACGGCCCGGGCGGCCACGCCAGCGAAGACGCGCTCAGCCCGTACGTGCCAGGCGGGTTCGACCATGCCCCGTGGGGCGCCGACGTCACCTTGCTGCCACTGAACCTGTGCGCGCAGACCCTCGACGGCATCCGCAACCACTCCTGGAGCCGCCCGGCACCCGGCACTCCCGAAGGTGAGGTGGTCAGCTGGGCCGACCGCATCGCCTACGTGTGCCACGACTTCGAGGATGCCGCGGCCACCGGCGTGGTCGCCCCGCACATGCTGCCGGCGCTGGTGCGCGAACGGTGCGGCGAGACCCGCCGAGAGCAACTCGGTGCGTTCGTCTACGGCATGATCGACGCCGCAGTCGCGTCGGGCCGGATCGGCATGGCGGCTCCGATGGCCGAGGCACTGGCCGCATTCCGCCGGTTCAACTACGAGCACATCTATCTGCGGCCCGCATCGCAAGACCAGGCCACGGCAGTGATCAGCTTGCTGCAAGCGCTGGTCGAGCACTTCGCCGACCGGCCCGAGCTGCTACCCGATGCTCAGCAGCTGCCCGCCGGCAGCGCCGAGGCCTTGCACGCTGCCGTCGCCTACGTGGGCGGGATGACCGATCGTTTCGCCTGCCGCCAGGCGATCGCCCTGCTCGACTGGCCGCGCGAGCGCCTCCCCCAGGGCGTCGACACCCCCGTCTGAGGCCTACGATCGAGCGATGACCCGACTGCTGATCCGTGGTGGCATCGTCTTCGACGGGATCGGCCACGAGCCGCACCCGGCCGATGTGGTGGTGGAGCACGGCCGCATCATCGCGGTCGGTCTCGGTCTCGACGGCGACACCGAGCTCGACGCCACCGGCCACAGCGTGTACCCGGGGTTCATCGACTGCCACGTGCACTTCATGGCCGACGGCAACCTCGACCCGATGGCGGCGGTGCACACCCCGTTCTCGCTGAACTTCTACCTCGCCGCCGAGCGCATGGGCCGAACGCTGGCCACCGGCGTCACCTCCGTGCGCGAGGCAGGCGGCAGTGACCTGGGCGTGAAGACCGCACAGCAGCGCGGGCTGGCAGCCGGGCCCGACATGCAGATCGCGATCTCCATCCTCAGCCAGACCGGCGGCCACGGCGACACGTGGCAGCCGTGTGGCGCGCACATGCCCGGTGTGATCGGCGTCGAGCACCCGGGCAAGCCGCACAACATCGTCGACGGGCCGGAGGAGATGCGGCGCAAGGTGCGCGAGCTGGTACGGGCGGGCGCCGACGTGATCAAGGTGTGCACCAGCGGCGGGGTGCTGTCGCCCCGCGACGACCCGCGCCACGGCCACTTCCGCGACGACGAACTGGACGTGCTGGTGGCCGAGGCCACCGCCGCCGGTAAGTGGGTGATGGCCCACGCTCAAGCCACCGATGGCATCAAGTCGGCCGTGCGTGCCGGCATCCGCTCGATCGAGCACGGCATCTACCTCGACGACGAGGCGATCGAGATGATGCTGCAGCACGGCACCTACCTGGTGCCCACGCTGATCGCCCCGATGGGGGTGCTGGAGGCCGCTGAGCGCGGCGTCAACGTGCCGCAGTACGCGCTCGACAAGACGAGGATGGTGATCGACGTGCACCGCGACAGCATCAGCCGCGCCATCGCCGCCGGGGTGAAGGTGGCGATGGGTACCGACTCGGGCGTCACGCCGCACGGGCAGAACCTGCGCGAGCTGGAACAGATGGTGTCCTGCGGCCTGTCACCGGCCCAGGCGCTGGTGGCCGCCACCCGGACTGCGGCCCACCTGATGGACCTGGCCGACGACCGCGGCTCGCTGGAACCCGGCAAGCGCGCCGACCTGGTGATCGCTCGCGGGCTGCCGCTGGAGCTGGCCGGCCTACGCGAGCGCATCCGCTGGGTGGTGCAGGCGGGCCGGGTGGTGGTGGCCAACCCCTAGCCGCACCCTCAGCCCAGCAACGACGAACGACAACGACGAACGCCCGGCCTCGCGGCCGGGCGTTGCATCAGATCTGGGTGCTGCCGAAGCAGCGGACAGGGCGCCTCAGGCAGTCGGCAGTACGTCGACGACCTTGCGGCCCTTGCGCTCGCCGAACTGCACGGTGCCTTCGGCCAGCGAGAAGAGGGTGTCGTCGCCACCGATACCGACGTTGTTACCGGGGTGGAACTTGGTGCCACGCTGGCGCACGATGATGGTGCCGGCGTTGACCTTGCTGCCGCCGAACACCTTCACGCCGAGGCGCTGGGCATTGCTGTCGCGGCCGTTGCGGGTTGACCCGCCGCCCTTTGTCTTTGACATGAGAGCTCAGCCCTTCTTGATCGAGGTGATTTCGATGACGTGGTACTTCTGACGGTGCCCGTAGCGCCGGCGCTGGTTGGTGCGGCGCTTGTAGGTGAAACCGTCGATCTTCGGACCCTTGGCCCACCCCACCACCTTGGCGGTGACGGTTGCACCCTTGAGCTGGTCGGGGGTGGCGAGAACGATCTCGCCATCCACCACCAACACGGGGGTGAGGGACACTTCAGAGCCCTGCTCGGCGTCGAGCAGTTCGACGTGGACCTGCTGGCCCTCGGCGACGCGGGATTGTTTCCCGCCAGATGCGATCACTGCGTACATAGCCCTTCGATCCTAGCGGCTCTCACCGGCAGAACCACCGGCGACGGCGGTCATTCGAACAGGGCGTGGTCGATCACCATGCCGCGGCCCTCGCAGTTGGGGCACTGATCGGCGAAGTTCACCAGCAGGCCTTCGCCGATGCGCTTGCGGGTCATCTCCACCAGCCCCAGCTCGGTGATGTCGAACACCTGCGTACGGGTCTTGTCGCGGGCCAGGGCGGAACGGAAGGCATCCACGACCTTGCGGCGGTTGTCCTTGATCTCCATGTCGATGAAGTCGATGACGACGATGCCGCCGATGTCTCGCAGCCGCAGCTGCTTGGCAACCTCTTCGGCGGCCTCCAGGTTGTTCCGGAACACCGTCTCCTCCAGGTTGGAGGTGCCCACGTTCTTGCCGGTGTTGACGTCGATGACCGTCAGTGCCTCGGTGTGCTCGATGATCAGCGAACCGCC
>JAUSLQ010000202.1 GCA_030645675.1 Actinomycetota bacterium
CAGGTGTACGTCGGCGAGCCAACGGTGGAAGACACCATCGGCATCCTGCGCGGCCTGAAGGAGCGCTACGAGGTGCACCACGGTGTGCGCATCCAGGACAGCGCGCTCGTGTCCGCGGCCGTGCTGTCGAACCCTACCTCACCAACCGCTTCCTGCCCGACAAGGCGATCGACCTGATGGACGAAGCCGCGTCGAAGCTGCGCATCGAGATCGATTCGTTGCCGACCGAGATCGACATCGTGCAGCGCCGCGTGCTGCAGCTGGAGATCGAGGAGGTCGCCTTGCAGAAGGAGACCGACGCAGCGTCCAAGGAGCGGCTGGAGACGATCGTCGACGAACTGGCCTCCCTGAACGCTCAGGTGCACACGATGAAGGCCCACTGGGAGAACGAGAAGCAGGCGATCGATGCCATCCGTTCGTTGAAGGAAGAGCTCGAGCAGCTCCGCACCCAGGTCGAGCGCGAGACCGATCTGTCAGTGGCCGCCGAGATCCGCTACGGCCGCATCCCCGAGCTCGAGCGCCGCATCGACGAAGCCACCACTCACCTCGACGAGCTGCAGACGGGCAACCGCATGTTGAAGGAAGAGGTGGACGCGGAAGACATCGCCGAGGTCGTCAGCAAGTGGACGGGCGTGCCCGTGAGCCGGTTGATGGAAGGCGAGATGGCCAAGCTGATCCACCTGGAGGAGCAGCTGCACCAACGGGTCATCGGTCAGGACGACGCGGTCACTGCTGTTGCAAATGCAATCAGGCGGTCGCGCGCCGGCCTGTCCGACCCGAACCGACCGATCGGCTCGTTCATGTTCCTCGGGCCCACCGGCGTCGGCAAGACCGAGCTGGCCCGCGCGGTCGCGGAATACCTGTTCGACGACGAGAAGTCGATGGTGCGCATCGACATGGGCGAGTACATGGAGAAGTTCTCCGTCACCCGCCTGATCGGTGCGCCCCCCGGCTACGTCGGGTACGACGAGGGCGGCCAGCTGACCGAAGCCGTGCGCCGTCGCCCGTACAGCGTGATCCTGCTCGACGAGATCGAGAAGGCCCACCCCGACGTGTTCAACGTGCTGCTGCAAGTGCTCGACGACGGCCGGCTCACCGACGGCCAGGGCCGCACGGTCGACTTCACCAACGTCGTGCTGATCATGACGTCGAACCTGCCGGGCGACCCACTGGGCTTCTTCAAGCCGGAGTTCATCAACCGCGTCGACGACATCATCCGCTTCCGTTCGCTCACCGAGGACGACCTGCGGCGCATCGTCACCATCCAGCTGTCGCGGTTGCGCGAGCGGATGGCCGAGCGGCGCATCACGCTGTCGGTCAGCGAGGCCGCGATGGCCTGGTTGGCGCACGAGGGCTACGACCCGTCGTTCGGTGCCCGCCCGCTGAAGCGCGTGATCCAACGCGAGATCGCCGACCCCGCCGCCATGCTGATCCTCGGCGGCTCGGTGGGCGAGGGCGACACGCTGACCGTCGACGCGATCGACGGCCGGCTCAGCCTGCTCCCGTCCGGCCCGGTCTGACCGAGCGCAGGGCAGTGCCTCGCCCGATCTCGTAGCTGCAACCCTGGTTCGCGCGATCTCGAGCTGCATCACCTGTACGTCGTGCGTCTGGCGTTGACCGGCCCGCCGGCTCGATTCCTGAGCCCTTTCACGGAACAGCCCGCAGGAGTAGGTTGCCGGTATGCGGCGGCAACTGCTCACGGCAACACTCCTGGCCGGCTCGCTCGTCTGGGCGGCACCCGCCCCGACGGGCGTCCAGGCCGAACCTGCACGGGCGGTCACCGGCAAGGAGCTACCACCGCCCGAAGTCGCAGAGCGGCCCGACAACCCCGTCGCCTCCGTCGATTCCGCAGGCGGCGCGCCGGCGACGGTGCAGCCGTCGGTGATCGAGGCGGCCCTCACCGAGCAGCTCCGGCGCACGCAGGGCAACCAGCGCACCACGGTCGAGGTGATCACCACCACCGCCGATGCCACGACGCAACTCGCTGCGATCGGTGCCTCACCGATCTCGTCCGTCGGCGGCATCACGCTGGTGTCGTTGACCGCCACTCAGATTCGGCAGCTGGCCGACACCACCGGTGTTGCGCAGGTCCGCACCCCGGTCGACCTGCGCCGCGCCTTGCTGTCGGCCCCGCAGCCCGAGCGCGGCGTGGTGCCCTCGGAGAACATCTGGGACAACTGGGGGTCGCGGGGCAACGGCACCGGGGTGAAGGTGGGCATCATCGACATCTTCGATCCATCGGTGCTGGCCACCCAGATCGCCCAGGACGACATCAACAACGTGCCCGCCGCGCAGCGCAAGTGCTTCTGGCTCGGGGCGGAGTGTCCGTTCGGCGCCCCCGGCTACACCCACGGCAACTCGGTGGCCGAGGTGATCTCCGAAGGAGCACCCGGCGCGATGCTGTACCTCGCCGAGGCGGGCACCCTGAACGACTACCTGCTGGCCATCGACTGGTTCGCCGCCAACGGGGTAACGATCCTCAACCACTCGGCCGGCGGCCCGTTCGACGGGCCGGGCGACGGCACCGGCCCATCCGCCGCAGTGGTCGACTACGCGGTCTCGAAGGGCATCGCGTGGTTCAACGCGGCCGGGAACGCGAACAAGGACCCCGACTACGTGAAGTACGCCGGCGGATACTGGCGCGGTAACTGGTACGACCCCACTGGCAACCGGTGGATGAACTTCTACGGCAGTGACGAGTCGCTGTCGGTCTTCTGCGGGGCGCTGATGGGCGTGCGCTGGAGCGACTGGGGTGCACTCCGCACCGACTACGACCTCTATGTCAGCGACTACAACGGCACCACCAAGACCAACGGCGTGAAGGTGCTGGCCTCGGCCAACAACCAGGCGGCGGGTGCGTCGCCCTTGGAAGGCAACGACATGCGTTGGCTGTGCAACGACACACCCGCCGACGGGCCGGTCTACGACACCAACCACGACGGCTACGTCAGCCTGTGGGTGTACCGCACCACGCGCAACGTGGCGCCACCCACCGGCGACGTGATCGAGGTGATGGTGAACCACGGATGGCTGGAGTACGCGACCAGCGCCGGCAGTGCGGCCATCCCGTTCGGCGACAGCAAGAACCCCGGTGCGGCCTCGGTGGGCTCGATGTACGCGAACGGGCTCAGCATGTACTACTACTCCGCCCGCGGCCCCACCAACGACGGCCGGGTGAAGCCCGACATCAGCGCACTCGGTTGCCTCACCACGTCGATCGACGGGTCCGGCGGAGAGTGCCGCGACAGCGGCTTCGGCGGCACCAGCGCTGCCGCGCCCGTCGCCGCAGCCCTCGGGGCCGTCGGCAAGAGCGCGCTCGCCCTGGCCACACCGGCACAGGTCGTCGCCTGGCTGAGGTCCATCTCCATCGAGCGCATGGGCCAGCCGGTGAAGAACAACATCGAAGGGTGGGGCATGCCCGATCTCGCGGAGTACCCCGCCACCCAACGGGCGGCGGCCGGCTTCGTGTCGGTCACCCCGCTGCGGTACCTCGACACCCGCGGCGTGAACGGCCAGGCCGTCGGTGCGCCAATCGGTCTTCGCCCGCCCGACTCGATCACCACCATCTACACCGGCCAGCCGCAAGGCACGCCCATCGCGTTCAACCTCGCGATCGTGGCCGCAACCACTGCCGGCTACCTGCAGGTCTACCCCACCGGCTACGCCGCGCCTGGCGCGACGTCGAACGTCAACGTCACCGCGGCCGGGCAGACCCGCGCCAACTTCGCCGTGGTCACCGCCGGTGTGAGTGGCGCGGTCAGCTTCTACAGCAGCGGCGGCGGGCACATCATCGCCGACTTCGTGGGGGCGTTCATCGACGGCGGCCGGCAGTTCGTCAGTGTGACGCCCTACCGTGCCTACGACACCCACGACTGTGGCGCGTGCAGCGGGGCACCGATCGCCGCGGGCACGTTCCTCGACATCGATCTGGCCGGCACGCATGCGTCGTTCGACCCGCAGGTGGGCATCCCGGCGATGAACACCGCCGACGCACCGGTCGCCGTGGCGGTTTCGGTGACAGTCAGCGAGCCGGTCGGTGGTCGCGGCAACCTGGCGGTCATCCGTCCCGGCACGACCGCCGTCGGCACGTCGAACATCAACTTCGACGTGGGTGAGACGCTCAGTGCCACCACGTTCATCCCCGTCTCGGCGGCGACAGGCGGGAAGGCCCGGATCTACGTCTCCCGCACTGCGCACGTGCGCATCGACATCCTCGGGTACTTCGCCGGCGCCGACCATGGCCAGCAGGGCTACTTCACCAGCATGCAGCCGCGCCGATTGCTGGACACGCGCGGTGCAGCGATGCCGGCGGCGGGATCCTTCGTCGATGCTCCGCTGACAGGTCAGTTCGGGGTACCCCTCGACGGCGCCGGCGCGGTGTTCGTCAACACCACGTCGGCAGGAGCCACCGGCCTCGGGTACGTGGCCACCGGGGCGACTGCGGCCGACGGCAACTTCCGTACCACGTCGATCCCGGTGGCCGGCTTTGCCGTGGCGGCAGGCAGTGTCGCCACCATCAGCGACAACGGGTCGCTGCGCCTGGCCACGACGGCGCCGACGCACCTCATCGCCGACCTCGCCGGTTGGTTCACCGGCCCCGAGCACCCGCTGGCCGCTCCGGCGGTGACCGCGGTGTTCGAGAACCCGCCGCCCTTCGCCCAGATCAACCAGCTCGCGCTCAGCGACGACGGGGGCACCGTGGCCTATCGCGCGACGGGCTTCCCCGCTGGTCCCGTCTACGTCTGGCACCGCGCCACGGGGGTGACGGCCGATACCGGGGTGGTCGCCTCTGACATCGCCCTCAGCGGCGACGGCACGACGCTGGCCTTCACCACGACCGCCGCCCTTGTCGCCGGCGATACGAACGGAATCGCCGACGTCTACTCGTACTCGGTCGCCGACGCACTGGTGCAACTCGTCTCGTCGGGCAACCTCTACCCGTACGTCGACCTCGAGGGCATCAGCGACGACGGGAACCTCGTCGCGTTCCGCACGTCGACGGCGCTGGCCGGCGCCGACGGCGACGAACTGATCGACCTGTACCTGCGCAACCGCGCACTGGGCGATTCAACGCTGGCCTCGGCGGCGATTCCCGCTGGTTACAGCGTCGACACAGGGGTGCTGAACGGCCCCGGCACCTTCGCGGTGTTCACCGCGTCGAACTTCGGGCCGCTCACCACGGTTCGCTACAACGTGACCAGTAGCGTCTCCACATCGATCGGCAGCTGGCCGGGCTCGCTTCGCGACGTCTCCGACAACGGCACCAAGGTGCTGTTCGCCGGCAGCAAGACGGTCACTCTGCTCGACACCGCCACGGGTGTCATGACCCCACTGGCGACCACCCCGTTCGAGAGCCCCGACCTGCTCGCCGACATGCGGCCGTCGTTCGACGGTGCGGGCGACAGCCTGGCGGTCGCCCGTCGTTACAGCGACTTCCTCGGCCTGCCGTGGATCGCCATCGACAAGGTGGACGCGGTCGTGATCGACCTGGCAACCGGCCGGCCACACAACACCAGCCGGACATGGAACGGTGGCCCACCCAACGGCGCAGTGACCGACGTGGTCATCAGCGACGACGGGCATTGGCTGGCGTACGCGACCGGAGCCACCAACACGACACCCACGGCCGTGTCCGGCCCGTGCATCTACCTTGTGGATCTCACCGCGGTGTGATCCCTCCGCTGCGCGCCCGTCTGGGTCAGCGCACAGAACGACACAACCTCAGCTTCCTGTGCGCAGACCCAGGCACGCGAACGAACCCTGCCGCCCCCGCGACGGCAGGGTTCGAGCGCTCTCGCAGACCCGGTCAGAACACGTAGACGGTGAACGGGGCAGTCGACGGGCCGGGGCCGGCGGTGGACAGCGCCCTCAGGGTGCACACGTTGCGCCCTCGGGCGAAGCCGGTTCGCGTCTGCAGCGGCCCGGAGTAGTTGCGCACCACGGTCGTGCCGGTGGGCCCGGTACAGGTGAGCTCGTACCCCGTCGGCGTGCCGGTGGCCGGCCGCACGAAGAGCAGCGTGATCGAGCCACGGGCCAGTGAGAACCCGATCACCGCCCTCGGTGCGGACAGCAGCGGGGCGATCGAGCGGTCGGCCTGCGGGCCTGGTGCGAACGTGCACGCCTCGGGGAAGGTGGGCACCACGACCACACAGCCGAAGAAGCCGCTGGTGTGGTTGGCCGGCGCACCGTTCACGAACAGTCCAATCTCGTCGGTGGCCAGGCCGTCGATGCGGTAGGCGCCGGCGGCGTCGGTTGCGTCGCTGCCCAGCAACGTGACCCCGTCGGCCGCGTATGCCTCGACGACAGCGTTCGGCACGCCGAGGCCGCTGACCGTGTCGAGGATGCGACCCATCGCATAGGTGGCGAAGGTGGCGAGATCAGGGATGACCCCCGGGCCGTTGGTGCAGTTCGCCGCCGGCTGCAAGTAGTCGCCGAGGGTGCACGAGTCGTACCAGCCGTCCTGGAAGTCGGCCGGCGCGTCGAAGTACAACCACAGTTCGTCGTCGGTGGAGGTGAAGCTCCAGCTGCCGTCGGCAGCGGTGGTGGCCACCACGGCGGTGCCGCCCAGGGGTGCCGTGGCCACCACCTGGGCCCCGGCTATACCGGGTGCACCAGGGATCGCGCCGGTGAGGCGGCCCGAGTAGGTGAAGTCGTCGGCGTGGGCAGTGGGCACCGCCAGCACGCCGCCCAGTGCCAGCGCAGGCAGCGCAGCAAGAAGGGTGAGCCTCCGCTTCATATCGACCTCCGTCGTGTCAGCCGCCGAGCGCACCACGCGCCGGCGGAACCCTTGTACTGATCACGTGTCGCTGCCCAGGTGCACCGCGTGCGCGGTGGATGCGGGGAAGAACACCGACTCGTGCCCGTCGTCCCAGCGCACGCGGTAGTGCTGGACGTCGCCGTCGCCGATGACCTCCAGCACCTCACCCTTGCGCGGTGGGTGGCCAACCTCCATGTGGTCGACGAGAATCTCGTCGCCGACCTTGGCGTGGATGTTCATAGGACAGCCTCCTGAGGGTCGTCTGTCGCCGTGCCTTCCTTGTCGCGCCATCATCGCGCCGGTCGCCAGAGAAGGAAGTCCCCAACACGGTCGGTCCGGCTCAGATGAACGCCGAGTCATCGGTTGGCGGCCACCCATGCGGTCGGGGCATGACACGTACACCATGTCATCGCCCAACAGCAAGCCACGCAGTCGAGGCATGACACGAACGCCATGTCATCGGTTGGCGACCACCCATGCGGTCGGGGCATGACACGAACACCATGTCATCGCCCAACAGCAAGCCACGCAGTCGAGGCATGACACGAACGCCATGTCATCGGTTGGCGACCACCC
>JAUSLQ010000205.1 GCA_030645675.1 Actinomycetota bacterium
CGACGACCTCGCCGACCTGCTGGCCGAGATGCCCGGCGAGCAGCGCACCCGCGTGCTCGACGCGATGGACGAGGAAGACGCCGACGTCATGCGGCGCCTGCTGAGCTACGACGAAGGCACGGCCGGCGCGCTGATGACCCCCGACATCATCATCCTCGGCGCCAACGCGACGGTGGCCGAGGCGCTGGCCCAGATCCGCGACCCCGACTGGCTGGTCAGCATCGCCGCCCAGGTGTTCGTGGTGCAGCCGCCGTTCAAGCCGCCCACCGGCCAGTACCTGGGCGTGGTGCACTTCCAGCGGCTGCTGCGCGAGCCGCCCTCGATGGAGCTCGGCCGCTGCGTCAGCCAGGAACCCACCATCACGCCCGACATCCCCGAGCGCGAGGTGGCCGAGCGCCTGGCCAGCTACAACCTGCTGTCGCTGGGTGTGTGCGACGAAGCCGGGCGCCTGCTCGGCGCCATCACGGTCGACGACGTGCTCGACCGCACGCTGCCCACCGGTTGGCGGCAGCGCAGGCGGGTGAACGCAGGGACGGTCTCGCGATGAAGCGCCGCGAAGACCTCACCACTCCCCGCCAGCGCCGGCGCCTCGGCGTGCACTACGACCCCGATGCCTTCGGCCAGTTCAGCGAGAGCATCGCCCGCTACCTGGGCACCGCCCGCTTCCTGGTGTGGCAGAGCTTCGTCATCGGCCTGTGGGTGACGTGGAACTACGCCCTGCCCGAGCGGTGGCAGTTCGACCCCAACCAGCGTGGTCTGGTGCTGCTCACCCTGGTGCTCAGCCTGCAGGCCAGCTACGCCGCGCCCCTCATCCTGCTCGCGCAGAACCGGCAGGAAACCCGCGACCGGATGACCACCGACAACGATCGCAAGACGGCCGAGCGCACCCAGGCGGACACCGAGTTCCTGGCCCGCGAGATCGCCAGCGTGCGCCTGTCACTGGCCGACGTGCCCACCAGCAGCGAGATCAGCGACCACCTAGACCGGCTCAGTGGTGCGATCGAGCGGATGACCGCCCGCCTCGACGAGATGGAAGCCCAGCGGACGAAGGACCAGTGAGCCCGACGGCTACACCGGCCCGCCGCTGAGGCCGCCGGTGCTGTTCAGGAAGGCGCTCCAGCGCGCGCCACGCACCCCCACCCAGCTCGGTCGCTGGCGAGTGGCGATCGGTTCGTCCAACTCAAGATCGATGGCACGGAAGCCGTCGGGCACGTTTCGCTCCGTACCGTTGACGGTGATGGCATCGCGGGGCACCACCTCCCACGCGATGCCCGCGGAAGCACCGTCCAGCGGCAGGTTCAGCTGCATGTCGTGGCCACCGGCGATCGAGCCGTCGGCCGGATCGCGCCACCACACCGACGTGCCGTCGAGGCCGATCAAGTAGGTCAATTGCAGCGGGTCGCCCATCGCCGGGCTCACCGTCGCCAGCGTCCGCCCGGTCTGCGGGTCGAGCCGCTCGAGTGCGATGCCCGAGGCCTGCGAGCCCAGCCCGAAGCCGGCGTCGTAGGTCATCACGTACAGCGGCCCGACGTCAGGGAAGCTCTCGGGCACCCACGCGTTCTGCACCACCCACTGCACGGCGCCCGTGTCGGCGGCCAAGGCCACGGTGTAGCCCGGTGTCGAGCTGAGGATGTCGCTGGTCGGGCCGATGCTGGCGATGTACAGGCCGAGGTCGTCGCGGTACATCGTGTTCCACCCGCCCGAAGTGTCGGCGGCCAGTTCGGCAGCGGGTGTGGACGTCCAGACGGTACTGCCGGTGTCGGGGTCCCAGCGGCGAAAGACCGGGGTGGACCCTTCGGTCATCGACACCAGGTCCTCGCCGATGGGGGCGATCGGCAGTTCGTCGGCACCGATGTCGCCCACCGGGCCGAGCACGGCGCCCGAGGCCAGGTCCAGGCGCAGCCGGGTGCCGTCCGTGGCCGACGCCACGCACACCGCGGACCCACACGTGGACAGCGAAAACGGCTGGTCGACGACAGTGAACCAGCGTTCTGCCCCGTCTCCGAGCGCGAACCCGGCGACGCCGACCTGCGTGTCGTGGTGGGTGAGGCTGATCGCCATCCCGTCGGCCATCACGAAGCCGGCGTGCATGCCCTCGTACGCCGAGCCGTAGGAGTAGTAGTTCTGCCACACCACCGCGCCGGTGGCGGCATCGAACCCGGTCAGCAACGGGCCTGCGCCCGCGGCACCGGCAGCCACGGCCACCACGCGTTGTGCGTCCTCGTCCAGCCCGATGCCGGAGAGCAACTGCACCCCGTCGAGCACCCACGAAGAACCGAGGTCGGTGTCTGCTCCGTCAGGGATGGTGACCACGGTGGTGGCTCCGGCGAGGCCACTCAGCGTGCCCTCGCTAGGCCGAACCACCACGCCCCCGGGTGCTCCGCGGTCCTCCGCGGTGGTGATGGCGAACTCCAGCACACGCCCCGGCGCGGTCGCTGCCGCCGACGTGAACCTGGCTCGCCAGACCTGGCTGCCGGCGGCCGGCAGCAGGCGGACACACGGCGCGGCATCGACAGTGATCACCGCCGAGCCCGGCACGCCGTCAGCCACCTGGCACAGCACCGATCCGGTCGAGTCGATGACGTCGATCGTCACAGTCAGCGCTGCAGGGTCGGGGTGTTGGAGCGTCAGCGTCACCCGCGGGGCACGGTCTGCATCGACGAGGCCGCGCTCGCTGAGCGCATCACGCAAGATCGCCGCATCGAGCAGGCCGAGGTGGTCGTTGGCGACCAGGACGGCGGCGGCCGCATCGGGCATCGTCAGCGTGCGAGAGTTCATCATCGGCCACGCTTCGGCCAGGGTGTGCAGCAGCCGGTCCGCGATGCCGGCACAGGCGTTACCCGGTAGGCACTCATCGACCGTGCCACCCGCATCGGCGACGAGGGCAACGAACGCGTCGTACATCGCCGACGCCCACACCCGGCCGGCCACGTATTGATCGTTGGTCGCGAGCGCGTCCGCCGGGTAGGTCTCGTCGCCGTCCAGGCGTCGCAGGCAGGTGCGGCCCAGGTCGGCACCAAGGTACGGCGAGAAGCAGCCAGGGTCGGGCAGATCCAGCGAGACCGTCATCAGAAAGCTGACGATGTCGGCGTTCGCCTCGTTGAACGCCGTCGACTCGGCCCACAGTGAGCCGCCGAGCTCGGGAGCGCTGCGGTTCAGCAGCCAGTGCCCGAGCTCGTGCACCACGACCTGCGCGTCGGATGCAGCGTGACCGGTATCGAGGCTGCCGAAGAACATGTGGTTCGTCGATGGGTACACGAACGCCTTCGCGCCCAGTGGTGCGTGGGTGACGCCGACCATCACGGGATCGCTGACCAGCTCGTCGAAGCCGTCGTCCGCCAACTGGCTGGTGGTGCGCGTGATCCAGTAGTAGGCGTTCGCCGCCGGGAACCAGATGTCCTCGGAGTCGCCGCCCCAACGTCCGTTGCGGTCGGCGAAGTCGGCGGGTGAAGCGGCGGCGAGATCGAACGTCGGCAGGTCGCTGCCCCCCGGGACCAGCACCACCCGCGCATGGTCGCCGACCAGCCCGCCGGCCCCCGACTCATCGTCGAGACCCGTCAGCGGCCTGTCCAGCGTGGCGATGTCGGGCGACGGCCCGCCGACGCAGGCAGAGGGCGCGTCGTCGGGCTCTGGGCAGTCGTCGGCGGACTGCACCGTGGCGAGGGGCGTGGCCGAGACCACGGTCATGGTTGTCGCGTCGACCAGCACGTCGAACCGTTGCGTACCGCTGGTGTCGGCGACCGTCAGCCGCCACCCCTCGCGCAGCTCGGCACCCACCGGCACCCACAAACGCTCGCCGGCCTCGACGACCATGTCGGGCATTGCCAACCACTCGCCGGCGAGCAGGGCAACATCGGCCTGCGTGGGTCCGGCCGACGCCACACGCGTGATCTGCTCCCACCCACCGGTTGCGTCCCATGCGCTGGCGACCACCTCGCCCTCGTGGTCGATCGTCACCCGCACGGGTGGCGACGCGATCGGCACACCCTCCACTTCCAGCGGAACCCACACGGTGGTGAGAGTCGAGCCGACCCTGGTCTGCGCGGTGCCCGCCTCGGTGGCAACTGTGCCGGTGTTCAGCGCGAGCGCCGCAGCGACAGCGATGGAAACCGCATCGTCGCCCAGCGGCGACGGGATGGGGGCGAGCGTCGAGGTGGTCGTGGTCGCGGCAGCGCTGGTCGACGCCGCCACAGTGCTGCTCGGCTCCGGCTCACTGGTGCTGGAGGAGCAGCCGGCGACCAAGGCCGCCGTCAGCACGGTGGCCGTCAGCACGGTGATCGCGCGACTGTGTCGGTGGCTGGTCAACGCGTTCCGCCCTTCGCTCGTCGAGCCTCCGGTGGAGCTCCGCGGCGATGATAGGCGCCCGCCGCCGGCCTCAGGCCAGAACGTGCTGCACCAGTTGCAGCGTCACCTTCGAGAACTCGTCGGGGGAGGTGATCGACACGAGGTGGTCGTCGGCGACCTCCACCACGAATGCGTTCAGCGCCGCGGCCAGTGCCCGCTGCTTGTACGGCTTCACCAGTCGGTCGCGGGTCGTCAGCAGGCTGGCCGCAGGAAGGCCCAGCGCGGGAGCGAACTCGCGGGCGTCGTAGCGGCTGAGCGATTGGCCGGCTTGCACGATGTTGAACGTGTCGTTGCGGCGCAACTCGGTCGCGAACCACGGCACGTACTTCTGCATCGGGTGCTGCGGGCCCAGCAGCCGGCGGATGGCCCAACGCATCCAGCGCGGGAAGGTGTGCGAGCGCATCAGCGGACCCATCACGCGCACGGTCTTCCAGCGCACACGCTCGTGCCAGAGCGCCCGCCACTCCAGCGCGGTGGCCTGCACCACCATCCCGCGCACCAGGTCCGGATGGCGGTGGGCCAGCAGCAGGCTGATCGGCCCGCCCATCGAGTAGCCGACGGTCACCACCTGCGGAACTCCGAGCGCCTGCACCAGCAGGGCAGCGTCCTCGGCCACGTCGTCGAGGTCGAACGGGCCGGGTTGGCGCAGGCCGCGCCCGTGCCCGCGGTGGTCGATGGCGATGAACGAGTAGTGCTCGGCCAGCGCTTGGTAGGCGGTGAAGAACTGCAGGTCGGCGCTGGCTGTCCACCCGTGCAGCAGCAGCAGGGTGGGCGCCGCAGGGTCGACGTGCTGGTGATGGCGGTAGAAGACCTCGCCGCGACCGGGCAGCACCATCGTGTGGCCGGGGGGCAGCCATGGCATCAGGTAGCCATCGGCCACCGTTGGGACCGAGGTGGGTGCCGGGGCCGGTGCCGGGGCCTGCGTCGACGGCGACGTCGACGTGGGCTGGGCGGTCGCGGCAACCGCGGAGGAAGCAGCGGCAATCAGCTCGGCCATGAGGCCAAGTTACCAGCTGGTAGCTCTGGCCACGCCGGTGAACTCCTGCACGCGCACGCCCAGTTGGGTGGCGTGGTGCAGCAGGTCGAGCCCGGCCAGCGCTTCGTCGCCGAGGGCATGCACCCCGGGGGCCACCGGGTGGCGCAGCAGCTGGCCGACCGTGGCAGCGCACACCACCGCCGCCAGCTCGGCGGTGGGCCCGGCGACACCCGCGATCACCGACACCCGCTCGCCGTGCGGGCCTGCACCACGCGCCTCCACCCGCACCGAGCCCAGGTCGCCGGCGGCGTGGGGTGGCGTCAGCATCGGCAGTCGGGCGGTGAGGCGGTCGCGGCGCGTGGCCGAGACCCGGGCCGAGATGCGCTGCGCTGTGGGGAAGCCGCGCTGCAGCAACAGCGGGTCTGGTAGTGCCGCGCGGTAGCAGTCGTGAGCGCCGATCGGCTCGGGGAACCACACCAGGTCGCGCCCGCTGCCTCCGGGCGGCTGGATCCACTCGCCGTCGTGCCACCCGAGTGCGGCATCGCCCAGCGCGGCGTGGTGTTGCCGGGCGCACTGCGGCCCGGCCGTGCCGTGCACCGCGACGTGCAGCTCGTCCAAGGTGTGCAGTTGCGCGGCCAGGTAGCGGGCCAGCAGCCCGGACAAGCCGGGTGCCATTCCGGCGCCCACCACCGCGGCCACACCGTGCCGCTCGGCCAGCGGCTGCAGCGCCAGCAGCGCCTGCATGTCGTCGAGGTCGTCGCCCACCGACACCACCGGGGTCGCGTCGGCCACCAACATCTCGGTGAGCGGGGCATGGGGCGCGGGGCCGCACAGCACCACCAGATCGCACGCCATCAGGTCGGCGGCCGACTCCAGCCGAACCACACGGGTGTTGCGGGCAAGCGCCGGCGATGGGTCGTACACGGCCACACGCACCTGATGCGCGGCGAGGTGGTGCAGCACCCGGCTGCCGGTGACACCGCACCCGGCCAGCCCGACGATGGGGGTGGTCATTGCGGCGGCACGCCGACTTCGCGCCAGCCACCCTCTTGCGGCGGCACACCACCCTTGCCACGCATGCGCAGCAGGCCGGCGATCGTGCCCGCCAACGACAACGCAACCAGGGCCCGACGCAGCATCTTCACGGCGGGGAGCGTAGCAACCGTCGCCCGCCGCACGGGTTGCGCAGCGGCGCCGGCCATGTGCGGCCAGGTGTCGCCCGTGGCACGCATACGCTTCGTGTCATGCCCGGGATGCAGGAGCCGACGACGAACGAGCCGCTCGTGGTCCCCGCCGGCGGCGACGTGGGGAACCCCTTGCTCGACGCCTTCCGCGACGCGATGGCGCTCGGCACGACAGTCACCGAAACGACAGTCACCGAAACGACAGTCCCCGAAACGACAGGCTTCGGCGAGCGGCGGGCCGAGGCGATCGCCCGCTACGGGTTCGCGATTCCCACCGAGGCTGCGCTCGCAGTCATCCGCCACCACTCGCCTGCCGGAGTCGTCGAGATCGGCGCGGGCACGGGCTACTGGGCACACCTCCTGCAGCAGCGGGGTGTCGACGTCGTCGCGTTCGACCCGGAGCCGGCACCGTCGCCGCAGAACACGTGGTTTGCAGGCACCCCTCCGTGGCACCCGGTGCACCGGGGCGACCACGACACGGTCAGCGCCCATCCCGAGCGCACGCTGCTGATCGTCTGGCCGACGAAGGACGAGACCTGGGCTGCGACAGCCGCGCAGAGGTTTCACGACGCCGGAGGGCGTTGCCTCGTCTTCGTCGGCGAGGGGCCCGGTGGTCGCACCGGCGACGCCACGTTCCACGCGGTCCTCGGCGAGCTTGCCACGTGCCTGCACTGCGCGTACGGGTCGCTGTCGTCACCGTGCACGTGCGGGGTCGAGCCACAGTGGCAGCGCACCCAGACGGTCGAGTTGCCGCACTGGCCAGGGTTCTCCGACGACCTCCACGTCTATGCCGCGGCAAGCCCACGCGGCGGTGCTCCCCGCCGCTTCCGCCGGCGCTACGGTCGCAGGCCCGCCACGAATGCTCGGGGTGCTGGGCGTTGACGTCCGGCGGCGAGAATTCACATATGCACAAGAACGTCACTGCGGCCGCGTAGTGTTTGCCCCAGGGTTCGAGGGACGGGCCCTTCGCACACACTGGGGGTCGTATGGACGACAAGAAGTGGGAGAAGTGGGCAGCGCTCGGCGGTGTCCTGTTCGTGGTGCTCAACGTCATCGGTTCGATCGCGATGGGGTCGCCGCCGGCGTCGGACGACCCGAACGAGAAGATCCTCAACTGGTTCGTCGACAAGGAGTCGGGCATCAAGCTCGCCCTGTTCCTGGGCGGCGTGTCGGTGATCATGCTGCTGTGGTGGTTCGGTTCGCTCTGGCGGCGGATGGCCACGGCCGAAGGTGGTCGCCATCGCCTGTCGGTGGTCGCGCTCGCCGGCCTGGTGGGATCCGGCGTCGCGTGGATGACGTCGGCGGCGATCCAGGCCGCGGTGGCCTTCCGCTCGGCTGACCTCGGCGAAGCCGCCGGGTTCTTCTACATGCTGTCCATCACGATGATGACGGTGGCCGGGTTCTTCGTCGCCACCCATCTCCTCGCGATCAACGCGCTGGCGATCAGGACCAAGATGTTCGCAGCGTGGACTGCCTACCTCGGGCTGCTCGCCGCAGCCGGCTTCGTCGTGTCGACCCTGGGTGCGTTGAGTGAATCGGGCGCGTTCATGGTGATCGGCATGATCTCGTTCCTGGTCTGGGCGTTGTGGATCATCGTGGTCAGCCTGCACATGTGGCGCACGGCCGACGCCTGAACTGACGCGGCAACAGAATATGACCGGGTGCGTGCCGGGGATCAGCGCGGCCCGGGAACGACGAAGGCCCCCGCAAGGGGGCCTTCACGTGATCTACCGGCAGTGCGGGGTGGGGCTACACAGAATCGAACTGTGGACCTCATCCTTATCAGGGATGCGCTCTAACCGACTGAGCTATAGCCCCGGTAGCGGTAGGCAAGGCTAGCGGGCGCGAGCGAAAACCCTCAAGCGGGTTCGGCATCCTCGGCTGCCCCCTTGGCCCCACGACGGGCCTTGGGTTCGCGGGGCAGCGGGCGCGGCGGCGGGAACGGCTGGTGGCGGCGGGCGCGGCGCCAACCGGTGGCCCGCTCGGCACGCACCACCACCTCTTCCTCCAGCACGCTGATGCGGATGCCGCCGACCAGGTCGGTGATCAGGTTGAACATCGTCGCCATCAACACCGCCAGACCGGTGAAGCCCACCACCAGGAACAGCCCGGCCACCCAGGCGTTGTGGTAGATCTCGCCCGCCTTCAGCTCGAAGTGCTGCCAGCCGAAGCTCTCGAAGAAGCGTTCGATGTTGTCGACCGTGCCGGTGCTGACCGCCACCCGCCACAGCAGCACCCCGGCGGTGAGGCACACGGCGTAGATGAACAGGTTGAACACCAGCGCCACCTTGAACACGCTCCACGTATCGACGTGGCGCACCACGCGGGTGACTCGCCGCACCCGCGGCCGCACCCGCGGCATCACCTTCGGTGCCCGCAGTGCACGCGCCGGCTTCGTCGGCCGCAACAGCGACGGCAGGCCGTCGGTGCCGTCGGTGTCGGAGGGGATGCCGGCGCCCGTGTCGGTGGTGTCGCCCGGGTCGGGCTGCACCGTCGGTGTCAGCTCGGGGAACGGGGCCGGCGCGGGCATCGCCTCTGTCGTCGTGGTGGGTTCGGCCGCAGGTGACGTGTGCTCCGGCTCCGCGGGCACGATCGGGGGTAGCAGCAGCGGCGAGCGGTCTGCCGGCTGCACGACGAGCGAAGCGAGCGCCCCGGCGACGGCCGGTGCCGTTGGGCCGTGGCCTCGAGTGCCGGTCGGCTGCGCTGCCACGCCCTGGTCGGCGGCATGCTTGACGTCGGTGTCGCCGGTCCTGGCTCTTGCGTCGGTGTCGGTCGTGGTGTCGGTCGTGGTGTCGGTGGTGCCTGTGGTGGCGGTGTCCGTGTCGGTGTCGCCGACCTCGGGGGCCTCGGGGCGGGCGATGGTCAGCAGGGGAAGCGCACCGCTGTCGTCGGCGGTTGCCGGCCGATATGCGCCATCGGTGTGGTCAGGCTGGGGCAACAGCGGATCGATGGGAGCGTTGGAGACCGACCGGCGCTTCGAGGTGCGCTGTGGCTGCCGCGTGCCCGACCCATTGCCCGAGCCGTTCGCGCCTGCCCCGTTGCCCTGGCCGTTGCGCCCCTGGCCGGGGCGTGGTTGACCGCCGGTGGCCGCCTCCTTGCGCGGATCGCCCGGCTGCGCTGCGCGCGACTTCGTGGCGCTACCTGCCGGTCGCGATGCGACGCGCTTGGAGGTGGGGGGCACGCCGTTGTCCACAGACGGAGTGTAGGCAACAATGCGCCTTCAGGGAGCGCGCGTCGCGCGCGCCGACGCAGTCTCGCCACGCACCCGCACCACCACCAGCACCTCGTCGCCGGTGGCCACGAACGACACCACCACCCCTCCGTTGGCCGCTGCCAACCGCTGCGCGCCGGCCGGGCCGTACGACACACCGGCCAGCGCGGCCGCATCGGCGGCCACCTGCGCCTGCTCGCGCGCCTGCACGCGCACCGCGAAGCGGGCCGTGGCCACCATCATCACCACCACCAGGGCAACCACTGCCAGCAGCAGGGCCACCGCCTGCCCCCGGTCGCCACGTCGCCGTGCGCGCATCGCCCACCTCCACCACTCAGGAACCGTCGTGTCGGCGGCCGCGGCCGCAAGGTGGCGCCGCAGCGCGAGGTGGGCCCAGGGGCCGAGTACTACTTCGTCGACTACTCGTCTTCCTCGCTGGCCAGGATGGGCGCCACCGAGGCGACGTTCTGCCCGTCGTCGAGGCTCATCAACCGCACACCGGTGGCATCGCGGCCTTGCGAGCTGATGTCGCGCACTGGCATGCGAATGGTGACGCCACCGCTGGACACGGCGACGATCTCGTCGTCGAGGCCGACCATGAACGCGGCCACCACCTGGCCCTTCTTGCCGGTGAGGCGGATGCCGATGACACCTTGGCCACCACGGCCCTGCACGTTGAAACGATCGAGCTGGGTGCGCTTGCCGTAGCCCGACTCGGTGATCATCAGGATCGCCGTGTCGTCGCGGCCGAC
>JAUSLQ010000215.1 GCA_030645675.1 Actinomycetota bacterium
CGCCTGCTGGAGCACGCCGCCGCGGCGACTGCCCTGGCCGACCTGGTGCACGTGCTCGACGTTGCGCTGCTCGCCGACCTGCCGGACGTGGTGCAGCCGGTGGTGGTCAGGGTGGAGGCGCAGGCCGCGCACGACCCTGACGTGGTGCAGGTGATCGACACGCTCGGCCCGTTGGCGCGCGCGCTTCGCTACGGCGATGTGCGCGGCACCGATGCGTCCGCGCTGCGCCGCGTGTTCGACGGGCTGGTGGTGCGCGTGCTGGCCGGTGCGCTGATGGCGTGCCGCTCGCTCGACGACGCGGCTGCGGCCGCAATGGTCGAGCGGCTGGCGGGAGTGCAGGCCGCGCTGGCCCTCACCGATCATGCGGCCCGCCGGGGTGAGTGGCCGGCCGTGCTGACGTTGGTCAGCGAGCGCGGCGACGTGCACGGGCTGGTGCAGGGCAGAGCGTGCCGGCTGCTGCACGACGGTGGCACGTGGAATCGGGCACAGGTGGGCAACCGAGTGTCGCGGGCGCTGTCGGTGGGCACGCCACCGGCTGGCGGGGCGGCGTTCGTGGAGGGGTTCGTAGCGGGCAGCGGCACCGTGTTGGTGCACGACCGCGAGTTGCTCGACGTGATCGACGGTTGGGTGTCGGCGCTGGCTCCCGACGCGTTCGTGGCGACGGTGCCCCTGCTGCGGCGAACGTTCGGCTCGTTCGAGCCGGCCGAACGTCGCCAGCTGGGTCTGCTGCTGGCCGACCAAGCCGCCAGCACCGCCACCGGCTTCGGCGACGGCGTCGATGCCCAGCGGGCGGCCGCGGCATTGGCCACCGTGCGTCACCTGTTGGGAGTACCGGCGTGATCGGCGGCAACCCTGTGACGGGCGCGCCCGCGGCCGGCGCACCCGCGGCCGGACTGCCGGTGTCGGGCACCTCGTCCATCGAGCAGGGTCGAGTCAGCGATGGCGAACGCCTGCGCCGGTGGCGGATGGTGCTGGGCGGTGGCGACGACGCCGACCCAGGCGGCCAGGGCGTGGCCGGGGTGCAGCTCGACGGCCACGACGCCCGCATCGACGCGGCCCTGGCGGCGGTGTATGACACCCGCCCGGGAAAGCGCGGCGGGGCATCGCGCTCCGGGGGGCTCGGCAAGTCGGCCCCCGGCGTCGCCCGCTGGCTGGGCGACATCCGCCGGTACTTCCCCAGCAGTGTGGTGCAGGTGCTGCAGCGCGACGCCATCGAACGCCTGCAGCTGCGGCAGTTGCTGCTGGAGCCGGAAATGCTCCGCGCCGTCGAGCCCGATCTCCATCTGGTCACTCTGTTGGTGGAGCTGAACAAGCTGCTTCCCGACGCCACGCGCGCCACCGCTCGCCAGCTGGTTGCGCAGGTGGTCGCGCAGATCGAGCAGCGACTGGCGGCGCGTACCAAGCAGGCGGTGCACGGCGCGCTGGCCC
This sequence comes from Actinomycetota bacterium, assembly GCA_030645675.1. Taxonomy (GTDB): domain Bacteria; phylum Actinomycetota; class Acidimicrobiia; order Acidimicrobiales; family Ilumatobacteraceae; genus UBA668. The sequence continues at coordinate 1,429 of JAUSLQ010000215.1, forward strand.
GTTCGCAGCGCACCCGCCGGCCGCGCCCCGGCGACATCGACTGGGGGCGCACCATCCACCTCAACCTGCGCCACTACCAACCCGAGCTGCGCACCGTCATCCCCGAGCGGTTGGTGGGCTATGGGCGCCGCCAACGCAGCCTGTCGCGCGACGTGATCGTCGCCATCGACCAGTCGGGCAGCATGGCCGACAGCGTGGTGTACGCGTCGGTGTTCAGTGCGGTGCTGGCGTCGATGCCCGCGCTGCGCACCAGTGTCGTGGCGTTCGACACTGCCGTCGCCGATCTCACCCCGCTGCTGCACGACCCGGTGGAGGTGCTGTTCGGGGTGCAGTTGGGCGGCGGCACCGACATCGCTCAGGCGGTCGGCTACTGCCAGCAGCTGGTCACGCGCCCGGCCGACACCGTGGTGGTGCTGGTCAGCGACCTGTTCGAGGGTGGCAACTCGCAGTTGCTGCACGAGCGCGTGGCCGCGCTGCAGCAGGCTGGGGTGTGCGTGATGGTGCTGCTCGCGCTCAGCGACGAAGGCGCTCCGGCGTACGACCACGCGCAGGCGCAGGCCCTGGCCGACCTGGGGGTGCCGTCGTTCGCGTGTACCCCCGACGCGTTCCCCGACCTTCTGGCGGCAGCGCTGGAAGGCCGCGACGTGGGCCGCTGGGCCAACGACCACGGGTTGCACACAGCCGTGCCGAAGCTCTGAGCCGAGGTTCTGGGCCGGAGCCGGCAGCCGGTGCGCGCCGGCACGTCGGAGAGCACGGTCGGCCCGGGGCCAGCCGCTGTTCGTAGAGTGGCCCGATGAAGTACGTGAAACTGGGTTCCACCGGCCTCGACGTCTCGCGGGTGTGCCTCGGCTGCATGAGCTACGGCATCCCCGAGCGGGGAGCGCACTCGTGGACGATGGGTGAGGACGACAGCCGGGTGTTCCTGCGCCGGGCGGTGGAGCTGGGCATCAACTTCTTCGACACGGCCAACGTGTACTCCGACGGCACCAGCGAGGAGATCGTCGGTCGGGCGCTGGCCGACTTCGCGCCGCGTGAGGAAGTGGTGATCGCGACCAAGGTGCACGGTGTGATGCGCAAGGGGCCGAACGGCCGCGGCCTGTCGCGCAAGGCGATCATGTTCGAGATCGATGCCAGCCTGCGCCGGCTGGGCACGGACTACGTCGATCTCTACCAGATCCACCGCTGGGACCCACGCACGCCCATCGAGGAGACGATGGAAGCGCTGCACGACGTCGTCAAGGCGGGTAAGGCGCTGCACATCGGCGCTTCCTCGATGTGGGCGTGGCAGTTCGCAACAGCTCAGCACGTGGCCGAGCAGCACGGCTGGACCAAGTTCGCCACCATGCAGAACCACTACAACCTGGTGTACCGCGAGGAGGAGCGCGAGATGCTGCCCCTGTGCATGGACCAAGGTGTGGGCGTCATCCCCTGGAGCCCGCTCGCCCGCGGTCTGCTGACCCGCGACCCGGTGGCCGCCGGCGGCAGCGCCCGCAGCCAGACCGACGAGTTCGGCAAGACGTTGTACGGCACGGCCGACCACGGTGTGATCGAGGCGGTTGCTCGCATCGCCGCCGCTCGCGGTGTGTCGCGGGCGCAGGTGGCGCTGGCCTGGGTGGCGAAGCATCCGGCCGTCACCGCACCGATCGTGGGCGCGACCAAGATGCAGCACCTCGACGACGCAATCGCCGCGCTCGACATCGCGCTGACGGCCGACGAGGTGCGCGATCTGGAGGCGCCGTACACCCCACAGCCGGTCTACGGCTTCTGAAGATGCCTGCCGCCGAGGCCGAGGCCGCGGGCGCAGCCGGCGAACCCGGCGAACCCGGCCCGCCCCCGCAAGTTGGCGTTGAGGCCACGTCAGGCGTGGTCCCACCGCCGACACCGGGGTGGGGTACCGACAGCGACGGCGATGTTGGCGTTGGGGCCACGTCGGGCGAGGTTCCAACGCCGACTTGGGACGTGTCGACGGAGGTGCCGCTGTACGGCGGGGTGGCCAACGCCGGGGCGGTGACGCGCCAGGGCGGGCACGTGCTGCGACCGTCGAACGCGCACACGCCGTCCATCCATCGCTTCCTCGGCGCGCTGGCGGCCGCCGGCTTCGACGGAGCGTCGGTGCCGGTGGGGGTCGATGCCGACGGACGCGAGCGCCTGCAGTTCGTGGCCGGCGACGTGCCGCTGGTGCCCTACCCGGCATGGGCGCAGAGCGACGAGGCGCTGGCCTCGGTGGCCAGGCTGATGCGCCGCTTCCACGACGCGTCAGCTGCCGTCTTGGTGCCGGCAGCAAGTGACACCTGGAGCGACGAGATGGCCGACCCCGCCGGGGGGCCAGTGGTGTGCCACAACGACGTGTGCCTGGAGAACGTGGTGTTCCGCGACGGCCAGGCCGTGGCCTTGCTCGACTTCGACTTCGCCGCGCCCGGCCGGCCGCTGTTCGACCTGGCCTGCTTCGCTCGCATGTGCGTGCCGATCGATGATGAGTCGTGCGCCCGGTTCGGCTGGGCGCCGGCCGACCTGCCGGCGCGGCTGCGATTGGTTGCCGACGCCTACGGACTCGACGCGGCCGGACGAGCCGAGGTGGTGCAGCACGTCGACGGCGCCATGCAGCGCGGTGGCCAGTTCCTGCTGCGGCGCATCGCCGCCGGCGACCCGAACTTCACCGAGATGTGGGAGACCGGTGGCGGGATGGCCCGCTTCGACCGTCGGCGGGAGTGGTGGGCCGGGCACCGCCCCCGGTTCGATGCGGCGATGAGCTGACCGGCGCGCCAGGCTGAGCAGCGGCACGAGCAAGGGAGTGACCTGTGGGGATCTTCGACGGAAAGGTGGCCATCGTCACCGGGTCAGGGCGTGGCATCGGCCGCGCCGAGGCGCTGCAGCTGGCAGCCCAGGGCGCGAGCGTGGTCGTGAACGACTTGGGCGTGTCGCTGCAGGGCGGCACGCTGGAGGCACGCCCGGCCGACGAGGTGGTGGCGGAGATCGTCGCCGCCGGTGGCAGGGCGGTGGCCAACTTCGGCGACGTCGGCGACTGGAGCGGGGCCAAGGCGCTGGTGCAGCAGGCCATCGACACCTACGGCGGCCTCGACATCCTGGTGAACAACGCCGGCGTCATCCGCACCGGCATGAGCTTCAACACCGAGGAGGCGGACTGGGACGTCGTCATCCACGTGCATCTGAAGGGCACATTCGCGATGTGCCGCTTCGCCGGCGAGTACTGGCGCAACCGGGCCAAGGCGGAGGGCGGCCCAGTGAATGCCTCGATCGTCAACACCTCCTCGCCCAACGGGCTGAACGGCGGCGTGCCCGGTCACGTGAACTACGCGGCCGCGAAGTCGGGCATTGCGACGATGACGATCACGCTCGCCCGCGAGCTGGCGCCGTACGGAGTGCGCTGCAACGCGGTGGCGCCGGTGGCCGTCACGCGCATGACCGAGGAGCTGTGGGACACGGACTTGTTCCCGCGCGAGTCGATGGCGGAGAAGAGCCCGGAGGGCATCGCCGCGGTGGTGGCCTGGCTGGCCTCCGATCTCGCCTCGGATGTCAGTGGCCAGGTGCTGCAGGTGCACGGCCGCACGTGCAGCCTGTGGCAGAGCTGGCACATCGGCGCCGAAGTGGAGTCGCCCACTGGTGGCCCGTGGACCCTCGACGACGCGCCACAGCTGCGCGCCCAGCTGTTCGCCGGCCACGACCCGGGCGTGCCGCCCGTGCAGTGAAGCCGGGCTCGCGCCGGCGGGTTCAGACGCGAGCGACGACAGTCACCGTGCCGGCAGCGCCATCGACAGTCACCGTGTCGCCCTCGCCGATGATGCGGGTGGCGTCGTGCACCAACACCACACAAGGAATGCCGAACTCACGAGCCACCGTGGCCGCGTGCGACAGCATGCCGCCGGTCTCCACCACCACCGCCCCGGCGGGGATGAACAGGGGCGTCCACGGGGTGTCGGTGAACGGTGCCACCAGGATGTCGCCCGGCTCGATCTCGCGCTCGAAGGCGGCCTCGGTGTTGAGGATGATGCGCGCCCGGCCCGTGGCGGTGCCGCCGCTGACGCCCAGCCCGGCGAGCTGGTCGGTGGCCGCCACGGCAGCCCGCTTCGTTGGTACGACCGAACCCACCCAGGCGTCGGGCAGCGTGTAGTCCTCGGCCTGCGTGCGCTGCTTCCTGCGGCGCGCCACCTTGGCGGCGATGCCGTCGACCGGCTTGCCCTTCACCAGCGCGTCCACCTCGCCGTACGTGAGGTACAGCACGTCGTCGGTCCTTTTCACGTGCCCGGCTGCGACCAGGCCGTCGGCGGTGGCCAGCAGCGGCGGGCGCATGCGCCGAATCCCCAGCACCCACACGGCCTTGGTCAGTTCGCGCATGGCGGTGAAACGTTGGGCCTGTGCCAGCGCGGTGTCGAAGGCGGGGCCCAGTTCGGTGGCGAGCGAGGCGCGAACCACCTTCTCCAGTTTCGTGCGCGCGGCAGCGGCGGCCTTCAGGTGTGCCGCGGGCGAGTCGGCGGGCTTCAGGTGCATCATCGACCGCACCTGCGAGATGACGAACGTCGGGTCGTCGCCCCAGTCGGGCACGGTCGGGTCGGCCTCGCCCTGCACGCGGAAGCCGTAACGGTGGATGAACTCGTCGAACTCGTCGGCGAAGGCCACCCAGCCCTTGTCCGGAAGGGATTGCAGTGCGGCCAGCACGGCGGCGGTGTCGCCGGCCGCCACCACCTTGCGCACGCTCGCGTGCCGGCGGGCCACCTGCGCCAGCTCGTACAGCTGCAGGGCAGGCTTGGCGCTCTCCACGTCACCGAGACCACTGCACAGGCCCACCACCATGCTCGGGTCGCCGCCACCGGCGGCGATCAGCCCGGCCAGGCGCACCGACATCTCGCCGGCAGCGGTGGACACCACGTAGTGACGGTTCAGCAGCTCCAGTGCCGGCGGGACCAGCTCGTGCAGCCGCTTCCACGCGGCCTTCAGGGGTAGCCCGCGGTCGAAGGCCCGTTGGTCGCTCAGTCGCTCCGCGTAGAGGTCTTCCTGCATCGAGCGCGAGTCGGCCTCGGCAGTCTCGCGCAGTGCCGCGGCCGCGGCCATCGACTCGGCCACTTCGTGCGCAGGCGCGGTGACCAGATAGCGCAGCGCGTCGTCGCTGCCCTGGAAGAACTGGCCGGCCATCGCCGCAGCGATGTCGTGATCGAGGCAGCTCATCGCAGCGACGCTGAAAGCGACGTTCAGGCTCAGCCGGCCGGCGGTGATACCGAAGAAGTTGCCGACCGGCGGCTTGAACACCTTCACTCGCTTGCCGGCTGCGTACGGTTTCATCAGCTCGACCAGTGAGCGGGCATCCAGCTCGTTGTACAGCGTGGCCGCGAACGGCGAGAGCACGCCGGGGATCACCTCCCCGCCGTTGGTGGTGGTCCACACGTCGTACCGAGGATTCGCCTCGGTGTCCCAGTCGGTCCGGAATGCCCCCATGCCTGCGCATTTTCGCACGCCGCACCGGGCCGCAGGGCGGACCCGTGCTCAGGCCTTCTGCGTGCCCACCTTGAGGTCTTTGAACGCAGAGGTGCTGTCGATTCCCGTGTCTTTCGGCAGGCCCAGTACGCGCTCGCCGACGATGTTGCGCATCACCTCGTCGCTGCCGCCGGCGATGCGGCCGCCGGGAGCGCCGAGGATGAGCGCGCTCCACGCGTAGGTGCCCCACTCGCCGCTGTCGGCCACGAGCTTGGGCCCCAGCACCCTGGCGACGAAGTCGCACATGCGGCGCATGTTCTGCGTGCCGGCCAGCTTGGCGATGCTCATCTCCGGGCCGGGCATCTGCCCGCTCTTGATCTTGTCCAGCGCTCGCTGGTTGTTGTAGCCGGCGACCTTCTGGTGCATCAGCAGATCGGCCAGTTCGTTGCGCACCAACGGGTCGGTGTCGAGCCCGTAGTGGCGCACCATCTCGATGATGCGGGCGTACATGTTCACGCCGCCGCCCCCGCCACCACCGGCGCCGATGGCGGCCCGCTCGTTCATCAGCGTGGTGAGCGCGACGTTCCAACCATTGTTCACGTCGCCCAGCCGGTGGTCGTCGCGCACGCGCACCTCGGTGAAGAACACCTCGTTGAAGCTGGCCCCGCCGGTCATCTGACGCAGCGGACGAATCTCCACGCCCGGGGCGCGCATGTCGACGATGAAGCCGGTGAGGCCCTTGTGCTTGGGCAGGTCGGGGTCGGTGCGGGCGATCACCTCGCCGATGTCGCTGTACTGAGCCCCGGTGGTCCACACCTTCTGGCCGGTGATGACCCATTCGTCGCCGTCGCGCTCGGCCTTGGTCTGCAGGCTGGCCAGGTCGCTGCCGGCGCCGGGCTCGCTGAACAGCTGGCAGGCGATGAGGTCGGCGCGCCACAGCTGGCGCACGTACAGGTCGCGGGCAGCGTCGCTGCCATGGGCGAGGATGGTCGGTGCCACCATGCCGAGGCTGATGGTGAAGCTGCTCTGGTTGGGTACCTCGAACTGCGCTTCCAGCGCCTGATAAGCGCGTTCGTGCGCACCGCTGAGCCCGCGGCCGCCGTATGCCGGCGGGCCGGTGATCCAGCCGAAGCCGGCGTCGAACTTGGCGGTGCGCCACGCCTTCGCCTTGGCCACGTCGGCCAGCTCGGCTTCACGGCTCTTCTCCTCGAACACGGCCACCTTGTCGGGTCCCTCACCCCACACGAACTTCTGCTCCGCCTGCTTGCGCGTCGAGTGGGCGTCGAGGAAGGCGCGGGCCTCGGCCTCGAACTGTTCGATGGTGATGTCAGCCATGCGCCGCACCGTAGTGGCGGCGGTGGTCGTGGGTCGATCCGGGCAGCCCGTTCAGCGGGTGGCGCAGCGGTCCCAGCTCGGGCTGGCCTGCAGGGTGGACTCCAGATGGGCGGACGGTTGCGGTCGCGCGGACCGGCTGGCGGTTAACGTTTTGTCAATGTCTCGCCATCTCACCGTCGCCGCCGCCCAGATGGGGCCCGTCCAGCGCGAGCACACCCGCGAGCAGGTGGTTGCCCGCCTGATCGCGATGCTGCGGCGCGCGCACTCGATGGGCGCGGAGTTGGTCGTGTTCCCCGAGCTGGCGCTCACCACGTTCTTCCCGCGCTGGTTCGTCGATGACATCAGCGAGGCCGACCACTGGTACGAGCGCAGCATGCCGAACGCGGCCACACAGCCGTTGTTCGACGAGGCCCGCCGGCTGGGTGTCGGGTTCTGCCTCGGCTACGCCCACCTGGAGGAAGGCGCCGACGGCGACCTGCACCGCTGGAACGTGCAGACGCTGGTCGAGCGCGACGGCTCGGTGGTGGCCACCTACAAGAAGACCCACATCCCCGGCCACGAGCATCACGAGCCCGATCGCCCCTTCCAGCACGCCGAGCGCTACTACTTCGAGCCCAGCCCCGAGGGCTTCGGCGTGTGGCGCGCCTTCGGCGGCATCATCGGGATGATGATCTGCAACGACCGCCGCTGGCCCGAGACCTACCGCGAGATGGGCTTGCAGGGCGTGGAGCTGATCCTGTGCGGCTACAACACGCCCGTCCACTACGTGCCCGACCCCAGCCAGGACATCCTGCAGGGGTTCCACAACGCACTGGTCATGCAGGCCGGGGCGTACCAGAACGGCACGTGGGTGGTCGGCGTCGCCAAGGGAGGGGTGGAGGAAGGCGTCGACTCCCTGGGCCAGTCGATCATCGTCGCCCCCAGCGGCCAGATCGTGGCACAGGCGCTGACCACCGACGACGAGGTCATCGTCGCCCGCTGCGACCTCGATTGGTGCGCTCGCTACAAGGACACCGTGTTCGACTTCGAGCGCTACCGCCGCCCGGAGGTCTACGGCCGCATCACCGGCCAGCGCGGTGCGGTGCTGCCGCGCTGACTTCGGGCCGCATCGGCCGCTACTCTGCGCCCATGAGCGATTCAGCGGACGGGTTCCTCCCACCCACCCCCCCGGTTCCTTCCACTCCGCCTTCGTTCCAGGCGCCGCCACCGGCGTTCGGTGCTCCGCAGAGCGTCGTCATCGACGTCGCCCCGTCGCCCGCTCCGCGCAAGCGCACGCCGAGGATCGCCGTCGCTGCCGCTGTCGCCGTGGTCGGCGCCGGCGTGGGCGTGTACGCGGCCACTCGCGGCTCCGACAGCGAAGGTGAGCGGTTCTCGCTGAAGGCCGCAGCCGCGGAAGCAGAGGCCGCCACCAGCGTCGCCTTCGAGCTGACGATGGACATGGGCTCCCTGGGCAACATCACGATGACCTCGCGGATCGACACCGAGGCTCAGCGGATGGCGTTCGACATGGAGACGTCGGCCGCCGGCCAGGACATCTCGATCAGCGCCGTCATGGACATGGCCGCGAAGGTCATGTACATGGACGCGGCTGCGCTGATCGAGCAGGGTGCCGACGTGCCCACCAAATTCGTCTCGATCGACGTGTCCGACAACCCGCAGATGGCCGCCTCGATGGATTCGGCGACGGGCAACAACCCGCTGGACATCGCACCCCTGTTCGCCAGTGCCGACAAGGTGGAAGACCTGGGCACCGACACCGTGAACGGCGAAGAGGTCAAGCACTACAAGGTCACGGTCGACATCGCCAAGGTGCTGGAGGCGCAGCCGCAGTTGCAGGAACAGCTGGACCAGGCGGGCGGCGACATGCCCGACGAGATCGTGTACGACGTGTACGTCACCGCCGACAACCAGCTGCGCCGCATGGCGTTCGACATGGAGCTGATGGGGCAGTCGATCTCCACCGACATCGTGGTCACGGCAGTGGGCAACATCGAGCCGATCGAGCTGCCCGACCCCGCCGACGTCACCGACATCGCAGAGATCACCGGCGGCTGAGCTCGCCGGGTGCCCCTTGGCGTTGCGGGCGGTGGGCGGCCCAGCGAGTGCCGGTACGCGATCTGGGGTCTGCGCCGCGCGGACGAGCGCGGGCTATTCTGCCGCGCCATGAACGACGAGCCCTCGCATCAGTGGGCGCCACCCAGCGTTCCGCCCCCTCACCTGCACTCATCTCGCGGCAGGTCGGGCGGCGGCCGTCTCCCGCTGCTGGTCGGCGGCGTGTCCGCCCTGGCCCTGGTGGTCGGCGTGGTGACGTGGCAGCTGGGCGGCTCCGATGACGACGATGCCACCCTGGCCGGTGTGGGCGCGAGCTATCACCTGGTGTCCTACCCCAGCGCCGTGGGCGGCGACACGGTGGTGGTGGCCGATGCCGACGGTGCCAACCCGGTCACCTACGACCTACCGGAGGGTCTCGGCCCGCAGTGGACCCCCGGGAACTGGCTGATCGACACCGACGACGACAAGCTGCAGGCCATGGACCTCAGCACGGGCGAGGTCTCCTCCATCGAGCTGCCCTCGGCCGACCTCACCGTTGCCGGTGCCACACTCGTCGCCGGCAGCGACGAGGTGGTGCTGTTCTCCGCGTTCGGTGACATGGGCCCTGTGGTGGTCGACCTCGCGGGCGGCACCGTGCGCCCGCTCGTCGCCGGGCTGGAGCAAGGCTTCGCAGCCAGCGTACGCGGTGGTGTGCAGTTGTTCAGTGCCGGCGACTCCGACGGCCCGGCCACGATCCTGGCGCCAGTGTCGGAGCCGGCGAGTGCCTGGACAGTGCCCGGGGCCGTGCTCGATGTCCGCGACCGCGACTCGCTGGTCGTCTCGGGTGACGACGAGATCGTGATCCAGCGCTATTCGGGCACCGATGCGGCCGGCTCGCCGGCGCAGGTGCCGATGCGGCCGGCAGGCGGCCTGCTGGTCGGCGATCACGCGCTCGTGGTCGACCCCGCCGGCGCCCTGACCGACATCGATCTGGCCACCGGTGTCACGTCCACCCGCGGTGTGGTCGGCTTCAGAGTCGATCAGGCCTTCCCCATCGGCGCCGACCGGCTGTTCGTCACCGGCGACGACGGCAGCCTGCTGTACTCCGCCGACGGCCAGGTGGTGGCCACCTTCCCGCCAGGAACGGCCTCCACCGGCGAGGAGCAGCCGATGGTGCCCGTCACCGTCGGCACCGACTGCATCGGCCTGCAGCCCGGCTACACGCCGGCGCTGGAGGCCGCCGGCGTGCAGCTCGTCGACCTTGCCAGCGGCGACGTGCTGTTGGAGCTGGATGCCACGCCGTACCTCGCCCGCCCCGACGGCTGCACCCTGGTGACACCCGGCGACCCACTGCTGGTGATCGACGGCGCCGTCGTGGACGTGGATCTCGATTCGGTGATGGCGGTTCGACCCGATGGGGCGATCGTGATCGGCCTGGAACGCGGCGACGACCCTCGGATCTTCTCCGTCGACCTGGCGTCCGGTGAGCGCACGGAGCTGCCGAAGGCGTTGTACCGGTTCGCCGAGTTCTGAGTGCCGTGGCTGCCGTCGAAAGCGGATCGCGCCGAGTGTGAACACGATGTTCGCCGAGTCGTCGTTCGCATTCGCCAGCCGACTTTGACAAAGTGTCAAGCATGAGCGTCGAGTTCGTCGTCAACGGCACACCTGTTTCGGTGCGCGCCGACCACCCGCATCTGCTCGCAGCACTCCGCGAAGAACTCGACATCACGTCGCCCAAGGACGGCTGCTCGCCCTCCGGTCAGTGCGGGTGCTGCACGGTGATGATCGACGGCAAGGTGCAGATCTCGTGCACCTACTCGGTGGCGAAGGCGGCCGGTCGCAACGTCGTCACGCTGGAAGGCGTGGATGCGGCGGAGCGGCAGCGCTACGCCGACGCGTTCGCCGCCTGCGGTGGGCTGCAGTGCGGCTACTGCATCCCCGGCATCGTCATGCGGGCCAAGGCGCAGGTGGACAAGAAGGGCGCCGAGCTGCAGCGCGACGACATGGCGCGCCACCTGGGCGCACACCTGTGCCGCTGCACGGGCTACGTGAAGGTGCTGGACGCGATCGAGGCGGTCGCCAAGGGCGCGCCGGTCGACCCGGCGCTGCCCGGCGGCATCGGAACCAGCGGCGCCAAGTACGAAGCGGGCCGGCTGGCCCTGGGCGACCGCGGCTACGTCGACGACATCCGTGTGCCCGGCATGCTGCACGGGGCGCTGCACCTGACGGCACACGTGCGGGCCGACATCCTCCGCATCGACACCTCGGCGGCGCTGGCCGCGCCGGGGGTGGTGGCCGTGTTCACTGCCGCCGACGTCCCGGGCGAGCAGTACGAGGGCATCATCTACAAGGCCTGGCCGGTGTTCATCGGCGAGGGGCAGCGCACCTCGTACGCCGGTGACGTGCTGGCCATCGTGGTGGCCGAGACCAAGCAGCAAGCCCGCGACGCGGCGGCGCTGGTGCACGTCGAGTACGACGTGCTGCGCCCGATCACCGACCCCGTGGCCGCGATCAGCGACCCCGAGATCGCGGTGTACGGCACGAAGGACAACGTGCTCTCGGTCAGCAAGTACGCCCGCGGCGACGTGGAGCAGGCCCTGGCCGCCAGCGCCCACGTGCTGCACGAGGTGTTCCAGACGCAGCGCATCGAGCATGCCTTCCTGGAGCCGGAGAGCACGCTGGCCGTGCCCTCCGTGTCTTCAGTGTCTTCCGCGGGCGACGACGGCGGGGTCCGGCTGCACGTGTACTCGGGCGGCCAGGGCGTGTGGGACGACCGCGACCAGATCGCCAGTCTCCTGGGTGTCGGCATCGATGCCGTCACCGTCGAGCTGGTGTCGAACGGCGGTGCGTTCGGCGGCAAGGAAGACATGAGCAACCAGGGGCAGACGGCGCTGGCCGCGTACCTGCTGCAACGCCCGGTGAAGTGCACGCTCTCTCGCGAAGAGAGCTTCCTGGTGCACGCCAAGCGCCACCCGGTCCGCCTGGAGTACCGGGCGGGTTGCGACGCCGAGGGCCGCCTCACCGCCCTGCACGTGCGGGGCATCGGCGACAGCGGCTCGTACGCCAGCGTGGGCATGAAGGTGCTGGAACGTGCCGCCGGCCACGCCAGCGGGCCGTACCGCGTGCCGAACATCGACGTCGAGTGCATCGCCGTGCGCACCAACAACCCGGTGTGCGGTGCGTTCCGCGGGTTCGGCGCCAACCAGGCGCAGTTCGCGATGGAGGGCGTGATGGACCGCCTGGCCGAGCAGGTCGGCATCAGCGGCTGGGAGATGCGCAAGCGCAACGTCGTCCGCCCCGGCGAGGTGTGGGGCCCCGGCCAGATCATGGACGACGGATGCGCCGGCGCCGAGGAGTGCCTCGATCGGGCCAAGCCGCACATCGATGCCGCGCTCGCCGCCGGCAAGGCCGTGGGCATGGGCCTGGGGCTGAAGAACTCGGGCCTCGGCAACGGACTGCGCGAGGTGTGCGCGGCGGTGGTGCGTTTTCGTTCGCCGGCGCCTGGCGAGACGGTCGGCAAGGTCGAGGTGCGCCACGGCTTCACCGAGATGGGGCAGGGCGTGCACACCGTGGCCATTCAGGTCGCGGTCATCGAACTCGGCATCGACCCGGCACGCATCGAAGTCATCGTCGACACCACCCGTCAGCTGGGGTTCGGGCAGACCACCGGCAGCCGCGGCACGCTGATGGTGGCCGCCAGCGTGCAGAACGCTTGCCAGGTGGCTTTGGCAGCCGGCTGCACCCCCGATGTCGACCACTACGCGGAGCACGTCGTGGATTGGACGCAGAAGCTGGGCGATCCGGCCGTGCCCAACCCCACCATCCATGCCGCCTTCGGGTATGCGGCGCAGGTGGTGGTGGCGGATCGAAGTACGGGCGAGATCGAGAAGGTGATCGCCATCCACGACGTGGGCAAGGCCGTCAACCCGCGGCTGTGCGAGGGCCAGATCGAGGGCTCGGTGCACATGGGC
>JAUSLQ010000229.1 GCA_030645675.1 Actinomycetota bacterium
TACGTGCCGGCCGCCGGCGAGTGAACGTGCCGCCACGAGCACGATCGGCGGGCGAACCCCCCATCCACCACCGAGCGCTCAGGCCGCTGAATGCCCTCGCCACTCATGCGCGGCCGGCCAGCGCCAGCGCGGTGGCTTCGGCCGCGGCGGCGGGGGAGACCCCTACGGCCAGCAGTTGCCGTTCCACCACCTCGGGGTCGTCGCCGGCGGCGATCATCGTCTCCGCCAGGGCGCGGCCCCGCTCGAGGTCGTTGAACGACCACTCGCGCACCTGCCACTGGCGGTGCATCTGCTGCAGCCCGGCGGGCATGCGCGAGAGGTGGCGGGCCGCCACCGGAGGAACCCGCCGCCGCACCGCCAGGCCGTCGGGCACGGGCTGCGACATGCCGAACAGCACGCAGCGCTGCAGGGCGCGGGCGAACGAGTTCGAGGTGCCCGACGAGTAGGCCAGGCCGAGCATGCTGGCAGTCTCCGCGAGGTCGAGCTCGTAGCCCAGTGGGTAGCGGTCCAGCCCCGTCACGAGGCGGCGCAAGGCCCACGTCGCGGTGGGCCCCAGCACGTTCAGCCAGAACAGCTCCACGTACTGGCTGCGAACGTCGAAACCCACGGCGTCGACGATGGGGTCGTGCCACGGCACCACCATCACGCAGGGTTGTTCGGCAGCGAGTGTGAACGGTGCGGTGGACATGGGTTCGACCCCCAGCGGGTGATGGCGCGGCGCGGGCGCGGCGGGCTGCACGGACGGCGGGGGAAGTCGCTCACCTGTACTGGGCACGGCGAGTTGCCCGTTTCGGCAAGATCGGCGGAAGAATGCCCGGATGTCGGATGTGCACGAGGCCGCAGGATGGGTGCGAGCGGCCAGTCGCGTCGTGGTGCTGACGGGCGCAGGCATCTCCACCGATTCGGGCATCCCCGACTTCCGGGGCCCGAACGGGCTGTGGACGCGCAACCCCGACGCGGAGAAGGCCTCGACGCTGCAGCACTACCTGGCCGACGGCGAACTGCGCAAGCGCGCCTGGCAGAACCGCCTGGACGCCCCGCTGTTCAGCGCCCGCCCCAACGCGAGCCACTTCGCCTTCGCCGCGCTGGAGGAACGCGAGCAGCTGCTGGCCGTGGTGACGCAGAACGTCGACGGTCTGCACCAGGCGGCGGGCCACGACCCGCGCAACGTGATCGAACTGCACGGAACGGTGCACTTCAGCCGCTGCTGGGGCTGCAACGACCGGCGCCCGATGGAGCAGATGCTGAACCGGGTGCGCGCCGGCGAGGCCGACCCGGAGTGCGAGATCTGCGGGGGAGTGGTGAAGAGCGACACGATCCTGTTCGGCCAGAATCTGGTGGCCGACGTGATCGATGCTGCGATGACCGCCGCCGAACACTGCGACGTGCTGATCGCTGCCGGCAGCTCGCTGTCGGTGTTCCCCGCGGCCAACGTGGTGCCGCGGGCGAAGAGCGTCGGAGCGAAGGTGATCATCGCCAACGGCGAGCCCACTGGCATGGACCGCTTCGCCGACGCGCTGCTGTTGGGCCAGCTGGCGGAGATCCTGCCCACCCTGTGCAGCCTCGCCACCCCGTGACCGCCTCGCTGCCACGGCAGTGTCGGCGTTGAGGCCACGCGCTGGGTTGGCTCAGCGCCGACTTGGGGGCCCACGGTGCAGTGTCACGGCAATGTCGGCGTTGAGACCACGCCCCGGGTTGGCTCAGCGCCGACTTGGGGCCGTTGGGGCCGTTGGGGCCGTGCCGGCGGGCTCGTGACGAATCCTGACCTAGACGGTAGGCTTTCCGTCATGGCCACCTTCCGCGACCTCCTTTCCGCCGCCAAGGCGCAGATCACCGAAGTCGACACCGCCAGCGCGGCCGAGCACATCGCCAACGGTGCGGTCGTGCTCGATGTGCGCGAGCCCGACGAGTACGACCAGGGCGCGCTGCCGGGCGCGATCCACATCCCGCGCGGTCACCTCGAGGCGCAGGTCGAGGGCAAGGTGCTGGACAAGCACGCACAGGTCGTCGTGTACTGCGCCGGAGGCGTGCGCAGCGCATTCGCCGCGAAGACGCTCGCCGAGCTGGGCTACACCGACGTGCTGTCGGTGGCCGGCGGCTTCGGCAAGTGGAAGGACGAAGGCCGCGCCTGGAAGCTGCCCGTCACCCTCACGGCCGAGCAGCGCAACCGCTACCAGCGCCACCTGTTGCTGCCCGAGGTGGGCGTGGCCGGCCAGGCCAAGCTGCTGGAGAGCAAGGTGCTGATGCTCGGCGCCGGCGGCCTCGGCTCGCCCTCCGCGCTCTACCTGGCTGCGGCCGGTGTCGGCACCATCGGCATCGTCGATATGGACGAGGTGGATGCCAGCAACCTGCAACGCCAGATCCTGCACAACATGGATCGCATCGGCGACCGCAAGGTGGACAGCGCGAAGAAGACGCTGACCCTGCTGAACCCCGACGTCAACGTCGTCACCTACGACACGCGCCTCGATGCCAGCAACATCATGGAGATCATCGCCGGCTACGACGTGATCGTCGACGGTGCCGACAACTTCCCCAGCCGCTACCTGCTGAACGACGCGAGCGTGAAGCTGGGCATCCCCGTGGTGCACGGCAGCATCTTCCGCTTCGAGGGCATGGTCAGCGTGTTCCACCCGCTGGAAGGCCCCACCTACCGCGACATGGTGCCCGAGCCGCCACCCGCTGAACTGGCCCCCAGCTGTGCCGAGGCCGGCGTGCTGGGCGTGCTGCCCGGCATCATCGGCAGCATCCAGGCGCTGGAGGTCATCAAGCTGCTGCTCGGCCTGGGCGAGGGCCTGATCGGCCGCATCCTGTCGGTGGACACCACCGACATGAGCTTCCGCACGTTCAAGCTGCGCGCCGACCCGGCCAACGAGGTCACCTACACCAACCGCGACCGCATCATCGTGCAAGAGCTCGAGGGCCTCTGCGCCCCCGGCCTCGCCCACTGACCGCGCCTCACGCCGCTCACCCGCCCGCGAACTTAAGTTCGCGGAGCGTGGGGTGAGGCCCAACGCCACTGGCCGGGCGACCGAACGGGGCTCACACTGCACGCGTACCCTCGGTTGAAGGGAGCGCGTCATGGAGAAGGGTCTGTTGGCGAAGCTGTCCGAGCGACTGGATCGCTTGGAGGAGGAGAACGAGCACCTGCGGGCGGCGCTCGGGCAGGGCCGGGTGGTTCCTGGCGGCGACGACGCGACGGACGACGACCGGCATCTGCGTCCGCCGATGTCGCGCCGCACCTGGCTGGCCCGCGGCGCGGCGGTGGCGGTGGGTGCCGTCGCCGGCACCGCGCTGCTGGCCGAGCCGGCCGCTGCCGTCGGCGAGGTGCTCCTCAACGTCACCAACACCGGAACAGCAACGACACGGATCAACGCACCGGTCGCCACCGACGTGTTGTCGTCGGTCTTCTATGCCGTGAACACCGGGGCTCAGGGCACCGGCCTGCACGGCTACGGCAACAACTACGGCGTGCTCGGCTTCTCCGACACCGGCACCGGCGTGTGGGGCAAGGCCAGCGGCAACGTCAGCCACGCGGCAGTCGGCGTGGGCGGATACATCGACAACCCGGCGTCGCAAGGATCGGTGGCTGTGCACGGCCTCGCCCATGGCGTCGGCCAGATCGGTGTGAAGGGCGAGAGCAACGACGGCTGGGCCGGGTGGTTCTCCAGCGAGTACGCCGAACTGACACTGGGCCTGCCGACACGTGGCGCGCCCACCACCGACATGCGGTACCACTCGTACGGCGACGTGGTCGCGCAGACAGGGGCCAACACGGCGACGCTGTGGTTCTGCGTGGGTTCCGGCACTCCCGGGACCTGGCGGCGGCTGGGCGGCTCGGCCACTGCCGGAGCGGTCAGCCTGCTGCCGGCGCCTGTGCGCGTGTACGACAGCCGGCCGGGCCAACCGCCGCTGCTGGGCGACAAGACGCTGCTGGCCGCCGGAGTCGACCGGGTGGTGAACTGCACGCTGAACAGCAGCGGTGTGCCCACCGACGCGGCCGGCGTGCTGCTGAACGTGACGGCGGTGAACCAGTCGGGCGCGGGCAACCTGTCCGTGCGCGCCAACGGGGTGGGGTTCAGTGGCACCTCGAACCTGAACTGGACGGCCGCCGCCCAGACCATCGCCAACGCCGTCACTTCTGCGTGCGGGGCGGGTGCCACCATTGCCGTGCGGTTGAGCGGAGCGGTCTCCAGCAACGTCATCGTCGATGTCGTCGGCTACTTCCGCTGAGCTGCTGGGTGCTGGGCGGCATTGACGCCTGCGCCACTCGCCACTCGCCTGCGCCATTCGCCATTCGCCATTCGCCGGTCGCCATTCGCCGTTCGCCGGTCGACTCGGGCCGAACGTCACTTCCCTTCCCATACCTCCAGGCCGCACAATTCGCCCATACGTTCAGTGAGGGGGCGCGGCATGGAACACGAACTGCTGGCGAGGCTGTCCGAGCGGCTCGACCGCTTGGAGGCAGAGAACGAGCGCCTGCGCGCAGCGTTGGCCCGCGAGTCGCGGGCAACCGCCGGGCGGGTCCTCGACGATGGCGGCGACCTCCCGTCGCCGGTCTCACGCCGCGCCTGGCTTGCGCGGGGCGCCGCCGTGGCCGTCGGCGCCGTTGCCGGGACCGCGGTGCTGGCCCAGCCGGTGGCCGCCGTCGGCGAGGTGTTCCTCAACGTCGACAACGCCGGCAGCGCCGAGACCAACATCCACGCCAGCCTCGGCGGCGACATCTTCGAGTCGGTGTTCGGCGCCGTCAACAACAGCGGCACGCAGGGCACGGGGCTGTTCGGGTACGGGCCCAGCTACGGCACGCTCGGCTTCTCGGCCTACGGCACCGGCGTGTGGGGCAAGGCGAGTGGCGACGTCGGCAACCCGGCGGTGGGCACCGGTGGCTACATCGACAACCCTGATTCCGGGGGTTCGATCGGGGTCGCGGGTGAAGCGCCCGGCGTCGGCCAGATCGGGGTGAAGGGGCTCAGCACCGCCGGCTGGGGCGCGTGGTTCGAGAGCGGGTTCGCCGAGATGACGTTGGGCGGGTCCAGCCGCACCGCGCCCACCGCCGACCTGGTGCAGCACTACTACGGCGACGTGGTCGCGCAGAACGGCGGCAACCTGTCCACGCTCTGGTACTGCGTGCAGTCGGGTACGCCGGGCACCTGGCGCCGCCTGGTCGCGCCGGGCTCGGCAGGTGCGCTCACCATCCTGCCCACGGCCGTGCGCGTGTACGACAGCCGGCCGGGGCAACCGCCGCTGCTGGGCGACAAGTCGTTGCTCGCCACCGGCGTCGACCGGGTGGTGAACTGCACGCTGAACGCCAGCGGTGTGCCCACCGATGCCGTGGGCGTGCTGTTGAACGTCACGGCCGTGAACCAGTCGGGTGCCGGCAACTTGTCGGTGCGGGCCAGCGCTGCGCCGTTCGTGGGCACGTCGAACCTCAACTGGATCGCCGCCGGCCAGACCGTTGCCAACTCGGCCACGTCGGGCTGCAGCGCGGGCGCCAGCATCGCGGTGCGGCTGAGCGGAGCGGTGTCGAGCAACGTGATCGTCGACGTCGTCGGCTACTACCGCTGAGCTGCGCCGACACTGACCAGCTGATCCGCCGCCACGGGCTACAGTCCGCGCCATGCAGACGCATGCAGCCGTGCAACCGGTGCATGCCTCGCCGTGGCTGCACGGGCCAGTGCTCGACACCGCGCTGGGGTGGTGCTTCGTACCGGTGGCGATCGTCGTGCACTTCGCCGAACCGCACCTGACGCTGGTGCAGACGATGATGGCCGTGGTGTTCGTGGTCTCGTTCGCCCACCAACCGCTCACCATCGGCCTGGTGTACGCGGATCCGGTGCAGCGGGCGGCACACCGCCGGCTCTACACGTGGGCGCCGTTGGTGATCGTCGCGGCGATCGCGATCGGCCTGTCGCTCAGCCTGACGCTGGTGGCGATGGTCGCAGTGCTGTGGAACGCCGAGCACACGCTCATGCAGCGCTACGGGTTGCTACGCATCTACGGGCGCAAGGCGGGCTACGACCACGGCTCGCTGGAGAAGCCGATGCTGATCGTGTGGTTGCTGACCGCGATCGCATTCATCGGTGCCTACGTGCACCTTCCCACGCTGGCCCTGAAACTGGGCCTCGACGACACCAACACCCGCGGTGTGAAGCTGCTCGACCCGTTGCGCGTGCCGTCGATGGTGGTGTTCTGGGCCGCAGCCGCGGGCAGCGTGGTGCTGACCATCCGGTGGTGGCGGGCCGAGCGCTTGCTGGCGCGTGCCAGCCGGGCCAAGCACCTGTACGCGCTGGGCACGCTCGGCCTGGTGGTGGCCGTGATGCTCGACCCCATCGCCGGCGTGGCGGGCTACGTGGCCGCACACGCGATCGAGTACTTCGCGGTCGTGCATCGCAGCCTGCGCACCCGCCGCGACGGCGCGCCCATCGCCATCGTTACCGGCACGCCCCGCCGGCGGGCTGGTGTGTACGCCGCGTACTTCGCGTTCGTGGCGGCGATCGTGGTGTTCACCTACGACCTCTACGAAGGGCGCGTGTACGCGTTCTTCATCCTGTTCTTCGGGGCGATGCACATCCTGTACGACGGCTTCGTGTGGAAGCTGCGCCGGCCGAACGTGGCCGCCTCGTTGGGCATCATGCCGGCAGTTCCTCCAGCGGCTGGTTGATCTCCTCACGGTCCTGGATCACCACGCCGCAGATCACCATCGCCGCGCCCAGCATGTCGGTGACGCTCGGTGTCTGGCTGAGCGCCAGGAAGCCGACGATCATCGCCGTCACGGGTAGCAGCGCCAGCAGCAACGCGAACCGGCGGGTGGGTATGCGGCGCATCACGACCTGGTCGATCGCGTAGCCGACCGCGCTGGACAGCGCACCGACGACCAGCAGCTGCGTCAGCAGGTTGCCGTTGTGGAACGCGTGGGAGCTGCCGCGCAGGCCGAACGGGGTGAGCACCAGCGACCCGATGGCCAGCCCGATGCCCAGCCCGCTGAGCCCGCGGTCCATCGCTGCTACGCGCCGCCCGACCACGATGTAGGTCGCCCACATCGCGGACGCGGCGAAGATGAACACGTAGCCCATCACGTCGCCACCGCCCACGCCGGACAGCACGGCCACACCACCTGCGGCCAGCACCAGCGCGATCGTGTTGCGGCGGGTGCGGGTGAACGCCGCGGCCACGGTGATCGGCCCGATGAACTCGATGACGACGCTCTTGCCCAGGGGCAACAGGTCGATGCCCAGGTAGAAGAACAGGTTCATCAACGCCGTGGCCACACCGAAGACGGCGGCAGCCGTCAGCTCGCGACGGGTCCATCGCCGCTGCTGCCGCCAGGACAGGGCCAGCACCATCACTGCCGCCGACATCACGCGGAACCAGGCCACCGTCGCCGGGCGCAGGTCGTCGAACAGGTTCACGGCGACCACTGCACCGGTGTACTGCGAGATACCGGAGATGACGAACAGCGCCTCGGGCGAGGCGGTGCGGAAGAACGCGCTGGGAGTTCGCATGTGGGGCCGGGCGAGGCCGGCTCAGTCGAACAGCTCGGGGTCGGTGCGGCAGATCTCCTGCCACAACGGCTGGAAGCTGAGCCACCCGGCCAGCGGGAAGCCGGTCTGGTCGCGGGTGTACACCGCCGACTCGTGGGGGATCGGCTTCGGCGTGCCCGCTGCCATCGCCAGCAACTGCGCCTGGCAGCTGCGGTCCATGCTGAGGAACCAGAACACCGCTTCGTCGACCGTCTGGCCCACGGTGAACAGGCCGTGGTTCTGATGGATCGCGGCCTTGCCGGTGCCGAAGTGGCTGACCAGCTCGCGACCATCGGCGGCGTCGAACTGCACCCGGCCACCCTGCGCGCTGATGACCGTGTGGTCGTCGTAGAAGATGCATGCGTCCTGGGTGATGGGCGCGAGCGGGATGCCCAGCGAGCTGAATGCCTTGCCGTGCACGCTGTGGCTGTGGGCGGCGGCGACGATGTCGGGCCGGGCCTCGTGCACCGCCGAGTGGATGATGAACGCCGCCCGGTTCACCGGGTGCTTGCCGTAGATGACGCTGCCCGCATGGTCGACCAGGATGAGGTCGCTGACCTTCGCGTGGCGGAAGCTGATCGCGAACGGGTTGACCCAGAAGTACTCGGGGAACTCGGGGTCGCGCACGGTGATGTGCCCGGCCACGCCCTCGCCGAACCCCAACCGGCCGAAGATGCGCAGTGCGCCGGCCAGCTTCTGCTTGCGGTGCAGCCGCTCTTCCTCGACGGTGGCGAACGTGACGGGCAGTTCGAGGCTGACTTCTTTGGGGGTCAGCTCGACCCCGTCGATCATGCGGGCGCCGGAATCGGTGACGGACATGGGCGCCAGGTTACGCCGCCTGTCCGTTCGGTGAGAGCCGGAGGACCTGGGCCGTGCCGTTCAGCGAGCGCGCCGGCGGCGGCCCGTGGGTGCGCATACGAGCCTGCCGGCCGACGGCCGGGCCTGCGAGACTGCCACCGTGAACCGCATCGTCGCCCCCACCGACATCGCCCCGCCCGCCGCCAACTACGCGCACGCGGTGGTCAGTGAGCACACCATGAAGTGGCTGCACACCAGTGGCATCGTGCCCACGCGGCCCGACGGCACGGTGCCCAAGCCCATCGAGCAGCAAGCAGAGGTGGTGTGGGCGAACCTGCTCTCCATCCTCCGGCAGGCCGGCATGGAGGCCCACAACGTGGTCAGCATCACGACCTACGTGGTGGTCGAGCACCTGGCCGCGCTGCCGGCGGTGATGGCCGCCCGCGACAAGGCCCTCGGTGGCCACAAGGCCGCCAGCACGCTGGTGACCGTGCCTGCGCTGGCCCGCCCCGAGTGGAAGCTGGAGATCGCCCTCATCGCCGCAATGTGACCCCCGCTGGCGCGGCGGAGCGGGGCGCGGGTTGGGGCCTCCTCCGGTGGAAGACGGTGGTCACGGCATCCGTGACGTACGTCTTCCACTCGGATCACAAGCGGGGCTGGGTGACGTGGGGTGCACTCGCGGACGTCCCCGGAGCCGCTGTCGGATGCCTCGCCGGCTGCCTCCGCGGCATACGCTGCAAGGCGATGAGCGACGAGATCCGTAACGACAGTGGTATCGAGATCAAGGCGTTGTACGACGCCTCGGATCTCGCCGGCTGGGACGCTGCCGCCCAGCTCGGTGCGCCGGGCAAGCCCCCGTACACCCGCGGCGTGTACCCCACGATGTACCGCGGCAAGCTGTGGACGATGCGGCAGTACGCCGGCTTCGGCACCGCTGCCAGCACCAACGAGCGGTTCAAGTTCCTGCTGCAGGCCGGCCAGACCGGCCTCTCCTGCGCGTTCGACCTGCCGACGCAGATGGGCTACGACAGCGACCACCCGCGCGCCGAAGGCGAAGTCGGCAAGGTGGGCGTGGCCATCTCGTGCATGGCCGACATGCGCCAGCTGCTGGCCGACCTACCGCTCGACAAGGTCAGCACGTCGATGACGATCAACTCCACCGGCGCCATCCTGCTGCTCATGTACGAGCTGGTCGCGGAGGAGCAGGGCGTGCCTGCCAGCGCGATCAGCGGCACCATCCAGAACGACCTGCTGAAGGAGTACATCGCCCGCGGCACCTACGTGTACCCGCCGAAGCCCTCCATGCGGGTCATCACCAACATCTTCGAGTACTGCGCGCAGCACGTGCCGAAGTGGAACACGATCAGCATCAGCGGCTACCACATCCGCGAGGCCGGCAGCACGGCCGTGCAGGAGATCGCGTTCACCATCGCCAACGGCATCGCCTACGTGGAGGCTGCGATGGCCGCAGGCCTCGACGTCGATGCGTTCGCACCCCGGCTCAGCTTCTTCTGGAACGCCCACAACAACTTCTTCGAAGAGGTCGCCAAGTTCCGTGCCTCGCGGCGCATCTGGTACAAGCTGATGAGCGAGCGCTTCGGTGCGAAGAAGGAAGCCAGCAAGCTGCTGCGCTTCCACACCCAGGTGGGCGGCAGCACGCTGACGGCCCAGCAGCCGGAGAACAACATCGTGCGCGTGGCCGTGCAGAGCATGGCGGCCGTGATGGGCGGCACGCAGAGCCTGCACACCAACGGGTACGACGAGGCGCTCAGCCTGCCGAC